>JBAVTK010000310.1:0-9580 GCA_049696095.1 Aliidongia sp.
CGCTGGCGCTGCGCATCGTCGCCGGCACGGCCGGCATGCTCGGCGCCCAATCGCTGCTCGACATCGCGTCGGCGCATATCGATGGCTGCCTCTATCACGGTCCGGCGGGCGTGCTGTTCGCCGAACGGCTGGCGGCGCTCGGCGGGCGGGTGCTTGTGCCGGCGACGCTCAATGTCGGGGCACTCGATCTGCTGCATGCCAGGCGGACGCGGCTTCCTCCCGAGGCGGTGGCGCTGGCGCGGCGCCAGATGGATGCTTATGAGGCGTTGGGCTGCCGGCCAAGCTGGACGTGCGCGCCCTATCAGGCCGGGCATCGTCCGGGTTTCGGCGAAGATGTCGCGTGGGGCGAAAGCAATGCGGTCGCCTTTTGCAATTCCGTGCTCGGTGCCCGTACCGAGCGCTATGGCGATTTTCTCGATATTTGTGCCGCGCTGACCGGCCGCGCGCCGCGCACCGGTCTGCATCTGGCAGAGAACCGGTTCGCCACGATCCTGATCGATGCCAGCGTGCTCGGCGCGGCTTTGTGCGCGGAAGATGCGCTCTATCCCGTGCTCGGCGCCTGGCTCGGCCGCCGCGTCGGGAGCGCCATTGCCGCGATCGACGGCTTGCCGCGTGCTCTTGCCGAGGATCGGCTGAAAGCGCTGGGTGCCGCGGCCGCCGCGACCGGCTCGGTCGGACTGTTTCATATCATCGGCGTGACGCCGGAGGCGCCGGATCGCGCGACTGCCTTTGACGGTGCGCCCCCCATCGAGGTGATTCGTCTGACGCCCGCGATGCTCGATGCCGAACGCGACGCGCTGTCGACCGGCCCGGCCGGTGCCATCGATGCCGTCGCGATCGGCAGCCCGCATCTGTCGCCGGGCGAGTGTCGCGCATTGCTCGCCCATCTCGACGGACGGCGTGTCGCGGTGCCGTTTTATGCCTGCACCAGCCGCCATGTCGTCGCGGCGCTGGCGGGGGACGCGGTGGCGCTTGAGCGGGCCGGCGTGACGCTGGTCGCCGATACCTGCATCGTGGTGACGCCGATCCTGGCGGCCAGCGGTGGTGTGCTGCTGACCAACTCGGCGAAATTCGCCCATTACGTCCCGTCGCTGACCGGCTGGGCGGTCCGGTTCGGCAGTCTCGGGGAATGTGTCGAAAGCGCCGTGGCCGGGCGGCTGATTGCCGATCCGGTGCTCTGGCGATGAAGGCCGAGCCGATCCTGACCGGCACGGCGCGCGGCCCGGTCCTGCGCCTCGACCGGCCGCTCAGCTTCTGGGGCGGCGTCGATCCGGCGACCGGTGCCTTGCTGTATCCGGACGGTGCCGGCACCGCGGTCGCCGGCACCGTGCTGATGCTGCCCGGTACGATCGGGTCGAGTTCGTCGAGTGCGATCCTGCTCGAATTGCTGCGCAACGGCCTGGCGCCGGCGGCCCTGGTGCTGGACCGGATCGATGCGATTCTCGGCCTCGGCATCCTGGCGGCCGGTGAAATGGGGTGGCCGACCATCCCGCTGCTGATTCTGCCCGCGGCCGAGCAGCGGCAATTCGCATCGGGCATGCTGGTCGAAATCGACGAGGCGGGATCGATCCAGCCGATCGCGTGAGGCAACGCTGGCATTTTCCACCCGTTTTGTGCTTCCGTGCACGCACTGCGCGTTGCGCCGATCAGGAGGAAACCCATGAGTCTATTCGATTTAACCGGCAAGGTCGCGGTCGTGACCGGCTCGACGCGCGGCATCGGCGAGGCGATCGTCCATCGGCTGGCCGAGCATGGCGCCAAGGTCGTGGTGTCGAGCCGCAAGGAAGATGCGTGCGATCGGGTTGCGGCGGCGATCAACGCCAAGCATCCGGGCCACGCTTTGGCCGTGCCCTGCAACATCTCGAACAAGGCGGCGCTTCAGGCTTTGGTCGATACCGCCGATGCCGAATGGGGCAAAATCGACATTCTGGTGTGCAATGCCGCCGTCAACCCGTATTTCGGCCCGTCCAAGGACATGCCCGACGAGGCGCTCGACAAGATCATGGCGTCCAACGTCAAGAGCAACCACTGGCTTAGCCACATGGTGCTGCCGCAAATGGTGGCGCGGCGCGACGGCGTGATCATCATCGTTTCGTCGATCGGTGGCATTCGCGGCTCGTCCGTGCTGGGCGGTTATTGCCTGTCCAAGGCGGCGGATTTCCAGCTGGCACGCAATCTCGCGGTCGAATATGGCGAGCATAATATCCGCATCAACTGCATCGCGCCGGGCCTGGTCAAGACCGACTTCGCCCGCGCGCTCTGGGAAAATCCCGAGATTCTGAAGCGCTCGACCGCGACCGCCCCGCTGCGCCGGATCGGCGAACCGGATGAGATCGCCGGGGCTGCGGTATTCCTGGCCGGCAAGGCCGGCGCCTTCATGACCGGTCAGCAGATCGTCATCGATGGCGGCACGACGATCGCGTAAGAGGTCACCGTTTCGCCGTCGCTTCAACCGCACCAACCACGCTAACACACCCCGAAAAAGTGGCGTGCCGTTCGCTTGAGGGCGGACGGCACCTGGCCTGATCGGTCGTCGGCCTATCGCGCTTTTGGCAGGCAAATCACAACCTTTGATACGGTTTTTCTGAACAAAATATCTTATGGTTGATTTTAATCCTAGGTTTTGTTATCTTGTAATTTCTGGCCGAATTGGTAGTGTAATTCTATTAATTCGAATCAACACTCGCGTCCAGATGGCGAAATATTAAATAATGGGAGGCTCATTATGGCAACATCGACCTATAGCTGGACCTTAAACGCCCGTCAACAGCAAGGAAAACTGATACTTTCGTGGAACACGAATTCACCATTTCGGGCGCAGCAGGGTAAAATTGTGGTCTATAAAGGGACATCGTTTCCCGCAAAAGCGAGCGACAACATTGAGAAATGGAGCTGGGATAACGAAAACAATCATGATTGGAATACAGACCTGACTTGGGGCACTGATTGGTGCTGTGCGTGGATTGCAGAGCAAAGCCCCAATGGCCCCTATGTTTATAACGTAAGATTGGTTACAACCGGTCAGTCGCAGCCAAGATCTGAAACCAGCGAATGATCTAGACTAACGGTGTCGGTTGGTTTCAGCGGATCGGGTTGGGGCGCAAGCTCAAGGCGTCGAGGGGTCGTATTCGCCGATTTCACCAATCTGTGTTGCTGGCATCTCTCCATCGGAGAGCTTTATACAGTGCCGGATCACGAGCATCGCCAGTAAGGCGGGCAGCATGGCATAGGCCATGCTGCCGCCGAGTGACGCCACCGCGGCCGCGATCAGGCAACCGAGAATCCCGCCGATATCCCAGCCCGATTCGGTGAAGAAATGGAAGCTGAGCGGCCCGAGCCGATGGGCGCGATTATACATGGTGTTCATGATCAGCGGGTTATAGAGCGCGATCGCGGCCACGCTGAACGCGTTGATCGCGACCGCAGCCGGGCCGTTGCCGATCGCAAGCATGCGGGCGGCGAGGCCGAGCATCATCAGGATCGTCACCAGCATCAGCAGCCGGCCGCCATGGCCCAGATCGAGCGCGCGGCCGGCGGTGAATCCCAGGAGTGCCGCCACCAGACCCGAGAGCGCCAAGGCCCCGCCATAGGCTTCGAAGCTGGAGCGCAGCGTGGTGAAGAGTGCCAGCGACCAGACGAAGCTCCAGCCGAACTGGATCAGCCCGTCGCAGACGAAGATCGCAAAACCCAAACGGTCGCCTTTCAGCGACTGGCGTGCCGTCGGCACCGGGCCGGGCGCAATCTCGGTCATCGCGCGCAGCGGCCAAAGGGCTGCCAGTTGGAGCACGGCGCCCAGCGCGAAAACCGGTGCCGGCCCGGAACTCGCCATCAGCCAGCCGCCCAATGCCGGGCCGACAATTCCGGCGAGCGAGCGGATCGCCTCCAGCGTGCCGAGTTGATCGCCGCGCGCGGCCGGGGCGCCGACCGCCGCGACCATGGCGTGATAGAGCGGCCAATAGAGCGCATCGGCCAGCGCCATGAGGACGATCCAACCGACCAGCCCGGCCGGATGGCTGGCATAGGCGAGCGGGATGAATTGCAGCGCGCGTACCACGGTTCCGAGCGCCAGGCTGCGCCGCAAGCCCAGCTTCGGCACCAGCCACAGCACCAGGAAACGCAAAACGAAGCGCACGGCAAGCACGGCACCGAGCGCCAGGAACGTTGCCGCCAGCCCGAGCCCGGCCTGGAGCAGATAGACCGCGAAGAAATTCCCCGCCACCTGGGCCGAAACCATGACGAAGCCCGAATGCAGATTGAGCAGCCCGGCAAGGCGGGGCGGGCGCAGGGTCATCGCGGCGGCACTCAAAGGGCGAGAGAGATCGGGCCGCGACCCTAACCCGGATCGCAGGTTTCTGCCAATCCGCGATGATCGGCGAGGTGCCGCGGCGATTTCCCAAGCAAGGGCTGGCCCTTGCGGCAACTATTTCGATTGCCCCCGCGTTACGCCAGGGCTCAAGGACCGGATACTCCGGTACTTCCCGAAGTTCGAAATAAAGGGGTCGCCATGTCAGCTCTGCCGGATCGCGATTTTCGCGCCGCGGCCCTGACAGGGCCGCGACCCTTCTTCAAGCAATCGCGGCTTCGTCCGCTGCTCTGCATCACGCTCAGCGTCGGACTCGCCGCCTGTGCCTCGGTGCCCGACTTCGACCAAATGTTCGACAAAGCGGCCGAGACGGCGCCAAACACCGGGATCGTCGGCATGCGCGGCCCGCTCACGGCCAAACAGAGCAAAGCGGTTTTGGCCCGGTTAGGTCTGGAACCGGGCGATGCCGGTTTGCTTCAACGCCATCTGGCGATCGAGCAGGCGGTGGCGGAAAGCCCGCTCGTCGCCGGCAACCGGACCCATGTTCTGCGCGATGGCACCCAATCCTTCCGGGCGATGTTCGCGGCAATGCAAGGCGCCAAGCACCACATCAATCTGGAATATTACATTCTGGAAGATGTCGAGAGCGACGGCATGCATCTGGGCGATCTACTGGTCGCAAAGCGGCAGGCCGGCGTCGCGGTCAATGTGATCTATGACAGCTATGGTTCGGGCGACACGCCCGCCGCCTTCTTCGATCGCTTGAAACAGGCCGGCGTCAATATTGTCGAATTCAATCCGGTCAACCCGCTCGACGCCAAGACCGGCTATTCCCTGAACGATCGGGACCATCGCAAGATCCTGGTGGTCGATGGCGCCACGGCGATCGTCGGCGGCGTCAATCTCAGCAAGACTTATCAGAGTCATCCGTTCGGCAAGTCGGGCGCCCCGGAAGGTACGCCCGAGGAATATTGGCGCGACACGGACCTGGCGATCGATGGACCGGCCGTGGCGCCGCTACAGCAGCTTTTCCTCGATCATTGGGCCGCCCAGAAAGGCCCACCATTGGCGGATGCGGAATTTTTTCCACTGGTACCGCCACAAGGCAACGCGGTCGTGCGCATCATCGGCAGCACGCCTGACAAGGCGATCCCGCGCTATTATGTCACTTTGCTGTCGGCAATCCGCAACGCCGAAAAGAGCGTGTATCTCAGCGCCGCCTATTTCGTACCGACCGAGCAGGAGCTGGCGGATCTGACCGACGCCGCCCGGCGCGGGATCGATGTCCGCCTGCTGCTGCCGGACAAAAGCGATTCGGAAACCTCGATCGCCATCGCGCACGGCCATTACGCGGAGCTACTCAAAGCCGGCGTTCGGATCTACGAAACCCACGGGCTGGTACTTCATTCGAAGACCGTGGTCATCGACGGCGTATGGTCGGTGATCGGCTCATCGAATTTCGACCAGCGCAGCGTACTGTTCAACGACGAGGTCGACGCTGTCGTGCTCGGCAGCGAGACCGCTCTTGAACTCCAACAAATGTTCGAAAGCGATCAGCAGAAGGCGCAAGAGGTCGATCGCAAAATGGTCGTGGACCGGCCATTCTTCGAGAAAATCAAAGGAGCGATCGCGCGATTTTGGCAGAACCTGCTTTAGGCCCGATCTGCCGCCTTTGACCATCATCGCCGCCAATGACCGCATTCGAGTGCTGCAGTAAAACTCGTTGAAGGTACGCCCACCGCTCGCTATCGATAGCCAACTCCGAGTCCGCCGGAGCAATCGTCCAGAGGCGCCGTGACCCAGCCCAAGACCCAGGCCCATCCAGCCGATATCCTCGCGGCGTTGCCGCCGCTTGACCGGCGCGTCGCGGAATTGAAGGCGCTGCTGACCCAGCCGCAGCCGCGGGGGGCGTTTCTCGAACTGGCCGCGAGTCTGCCTTTCCCCAGCCCGGACGGACGGCCCTGGAATGTCACGCGGCTTCAAGACAGTCTCAATCGCCTGCGCGACCAGAAGATCCTCGACCGGCAAATGGCGATCGAGGCGGCTTGGATCGGGCCGCTGACGCTCGATCTGGTGGCGCGTCCCGATGGGCTAGCACTGATCCACGCGCTGCGCCAGAGATTGCCGAAAAGCCATCGGGAAACCAAGATTTACCATTGGGATGCGCCGCGGCAATTGCTCGATGATGTGAATTTTTCCCAGTCGATTCGCCTTGCGGTGTTGCTCAATGACGAAGCCGAGGTCGAACGGCTGGCCGTGATCGTTGAGTGGGACGATGCCGAGCAAGGCAGCGATCGGCACGCGATGCCGGTTTTGCTGGCCGCCTGCCCGGCCGACCCCAGTTTCCTCGCGACGTTGAGGCCCAAGCTGCGCGATCGGGTGGCTGCCGCCCGAATCGATTTGCTGGTCGATTTCGGCAACCTTACCCCATCGGTTGCCGCACTGATCGCGGCGGCGCGCCAGGAGCAATGGGGCGAGGCGCTGCCGCGGTTCGATCGCGCGATGCTGCGTCTCGACATCATGGCCGAACGGTTCGACGCCGCCCAGTCGCGGATCAAGCGGGTGAGGTCGTCGGACCCGGTCGCGGCCGCGACGGCGGAAGCGTCGCTCGCCTTTCTGGCGGGACGCAATGCCGAGGCGCTGGAGCAATTTCGCGCGGCCTTGAAACAGCACCGCAAGCTGGTCGGCAAGCGCAAGGTGGCGCTGCCCCATGAGGGCGGCTTGTTCCATGTCCTGGCGCTGTTTGCCAGTGCCGAGGCAGCGCTTCAGCCCGAGATCGAGACGATGCTGACCGCGATCGAGGCCGGCAACGGCCCGGCGATCCCGGCCCTGCCGGTGTTGGCGGCGCTGCTCGATTTCGTCGCCGGCCGCGACGGCAAGGCCAAAGCCGAACGTCATGGCAGCGCGACGGCGCTCAACCCGCTGGCCGGTGCTGCCATCACGCTTGCCTTCGGCCTGATTGATGGCGGGTTGGCGGAGCGGCACGGCGCGGACAACACGGCCGCAGTGCAGCGCTGGGGCAGTGAATTGCTGCTGCCGATGCGCATCCTGGCCGAGGTTCACGCCCGTTTCTCGGACGATACGATCGCCTGGACCAATCGGCTGATCCGCCTTGGCCCGGGTCTCGGCCGCCGGTTCCTCGATATCGTGCCGATCCGCGATCCGTGGGAGCGATCTCTCGACCGGCTCGAAGGGCTGATCGGCGCCGGGCGCGGCGAAGTCGCCAAGGTCGACGCCCCGGCGCGGGCCAAGCGCTTGGTGTTTCTGGTCGATCCCGTAACGCAGGAGATCACGCCGCAGGAACAAACCGCCAAGGCCGGCGGCTGGAGCGGCGGCCGCGCGGTCGCGCTCAAGCGGCTGCATCAGCACGATCCCAAGCTGGATTATCTGACGCCCAAGGATCTGACGGTCATCGCGAGCATCCGCAGCGAGACCGGCTATTATTACGGCCAATTGGCCTATGGCTTTGATCCCTATCACGCGCTTCAGCTTTTGATCGGTCATCCGCTGGTGTTCGATGCCCGAACGCCGACGCAACGGGTCGAACTCATCCGCTATCCGGCCGAACTGGTAGTCCGCGAGACGCGTAAAGGCGTGCTGGTTTCACTCTCGCATTTCTCCATTAGCCCGGCGGTCTTCATCGAGCAGGAGACACCGGCACGCTGGCGCGTGGTCGAGGTCTCGAAGGCTTTGGTCGAATTGGGCGGCATTCTCGGCGTCGGTGGGCTGAGCGTGCCGACATCCGGCCGGCAGCGCATCGTCGATCTGATCCGGACGGAAAATCCGCGGCTGCCGATCCGCTCGGAACTGGCCGGGATCGAAGGCGACGCGGTGCAAGGCGACGCGACGCCCGTGCTGCAAATCGCGCCGATCGAGGAAGGGCTTTCCATCGGAGCCGTCATTCGACCATCCGGCACCGAAGGGCCGATCTGCCAGCCGGGGGCCGGCGCGCGTTCGGTGCTGGTCACGCAAGGCGGGGTGCATCGCCGGGTCAATCGCGATCTGGCCGACGAGACGGTGCAGCTTGAGGCGGCGCTTAATGCCTGCCCGGCGCTGGCGCCCTGGCGAGCCGGCGATCATGCCTGGCGGATCGAAGGGTTCGAGGCCGGGCTCGAAGTGCTCCAGGAGCTACAGGCCTGTCCGGTGCCGGTGAAGATCGAATGGCCGGAAGGCTCACCGATCCGCACGACGCAGAGCGTCGGGGCAAAATCGGTCTCGCTCGCGATCAGCTCGGCGCGCGACTGGTTCGAAATCTCCGGCAAGATCGCGGTCGATGAGGATCTGGTGATCGACATGACCGAGTTGGTGAGTCGCCTCGGTCAAGCGCGCGGGCGCTTCGTGCCGCTTGCCGATGGCCGCTTCGTCGCCCTGACCGAGGATCTGAAGCGCCGGCTCGACGGTTTCGCCGCGGTCACCGAGGATGGCAAGGGCGGCCGGCGGATCGGTGCTGCAGGGGCGCTCGCGGTCGAGGAACTGGTCAACGCCGCCGGCAAGGTCGATGCCGCCAAGCGTTGGCGCGATCTGCTGGCCCGCATCGACGCCGCCCAGCGTTTCGAGCCGAGCCTGCCGTCAGGCTTCGAGGCGGAATTGCGCGATTATCAGTTGGATGGCTATATCTGGCTGGCGCGCCTCTGCCAGCTTGGCCTCGGCGCCTGCCTCGCCGACGATATGGGGTTGGGCAAGACCGTGCAATCGATCGCCCTGCTGCTGGCCGAGGCGCCCAAAGGCCCGAGCCTGGTCATCGCGCCGACCTCGGTCTGCCACAATTGGGAACTGGAAAGCACCCGCTTCGCACCGGGGCTGCGCATCCATCTGCTGGCCGCCGCCCGGGACCGCGCGGCTCTGGTCGAATCACTCGGGCCAGGCGATGTGCTGATCGCGAGCTATGGGCTGTTGCATCACGAATCGGCGCTGCTGACCTCGCGCAGTTGGGTTGTCGCGATCTTCGACGAAGCGCAGAATCTGAAAAACGCCGAAACGCGGCGCGCGCAGGCGAGCAAGCAGATCGAGGCCGGCTTCCGGCTGGCGCTCTCGGGCACGCCGGTCGAAAACCGGCTCGACGAGCTGTGGAGTCTGTTCGACACGGTGGCGCCCGGCCTGCTCGGCTCGCGCGAGGCGTTTCAGCGGCGCTTCGCCGTGCCGATCGAGCGCGGCCGCTCGGCCACAGCGCGCCATGCCCTGAAGCTGCTGCTGCGGCCCTTCCTGCTGCGCCGGACTAAGGCGGCCGTGCTGAGCGAGTTGCCGCCACGCACCGAGATCATGATCGAGGTCGAGCCG
>JBAVTK010000311.1:0-3265 GCA_049696095.1 Aliidongia sp.
CCAGAACTTCCACATCCACGATCGTACCGTCCTTTGCACCGGTGCTAACATCGGTGTTTGCACCACCGCCTAATCACACCAGATCAGACAAGCCAGCGGAAGGCGGCCTCGGCCGGACGGGTACGCCCTTCCGCGGTGAACAGCGTCATCTGGGTATCGTCCGTGATGGCGCCGCGGCGACCATAGGCCGGGACGAAATCCCGAATGCCTTGCTGACCGAAGTGGCCGGCGATTCCCGCGCTCGTCATGAATTCGACCGGTGCGCCCAAAGCGTCGCCAACGGCACCCCCAAGCAGGCAACCACGAAACCGATTCTGCATGGTCAAATCTGAATTCATCGCGGTCACTTTCGATGCGGGAGGGAAACGCGAGACTCTACGGTCAGATCCGCAAAGCGATGGCCGCGCCTTGCCATAAACGATAGCAGTCCGTAGGCTCGTGCGCCTGCTGGATGGGGCGCTAGATTCCGATTTTCGTTCGAGTTTAGCCGGCTGTTCCAATTGTCAGGCGGCAAGGTCGCTAAACGGGATATTAGACGCATGAA
This sequence comes from Aliidongia sp., assembly GCA_049696095.1. Lineage (GTDB taxonomy): Bacteria > Pseudomonadota > Alphaproteobacteria > ATCC43930 > CGMCC-115725 > JAXDMU01. The sequence continues at coordinate 545 of JBAVTK010000311.1, forward strand.
TCAGCAGGCCCTCTCCGCTTTCATCTGGTCGGTGGCCGATCTGCTGCGGGGTGATTACAAACAATCGGAATATGGTCGGGTCATCCTGCCCATGACCGTGCTGCGCCGGCTGGATTGCGTTCTGGAAGCGACCAAGCCCGCTGTGTTGGCGGAGTTCGAGGAGAAGCAGCGCCAAGGCCTGAACCCCGAACCGTTCCTGCTGCGCAAGGCCAAGCAGAGCTTCTACAACACCTCCGCCCTCGACATGAAACGGCTGATGGGTGACCAGGATCATATCCGGGAAAACCTCTACAGCTATATCACGGCCTTTTCCCCCGCCGTCCGCGACGTATTCGAGCGATTCGAGTTCCATGCCCAGGTGGAGCGCTTGGCCAAGGCCGGGTTGCTCTATCAGGTGGCCGAAAAATTCGCCCAGATCGATTTGCACCCTGATGTGGTGGATAACCACCAGATGGGGCTGGTGTTTGAGGAACTGATTCGCAAATTCGTCGAACTGTCCAACGAGACCGCCGGAGAGCACTTCACCCCGCGCGAGGTCATCCGCCTGATGGTGAATCTGCTGTTCATCGAAGATGACGAGGTGCTGTCCAAGCCCGGTGTGGTGCGCACGATCTATGACCCAACCGCAGGAACGGGCGGCATGCTTTCCATCGCCGGTGAATATCTCGCGGAGCACAATCCGAAGGCCCGCCTGTCGGTATTCGGTCAGGAGCTGAACGCCGAGTCCTACGCCATCTGCAAGGCGGATATGCTGATCAAGGGCCAGGATGTGGCCAACATCGCCTTCGGCAATACACTGTCCGATGACGGCCACCCCCATCGGCATTTCGACTATATGCTGTCCAATCCGCCCTTCGGCGTCGAGTGGAAGAAGGTCGAGAAGGAAGTCCGCAAAGAGCATGAGGGTCGAGGATTCACCGGCCGGTTCGGCCCCGGTCTGCTGCGCGTGTCCGACGGCTCCATGTTGTTTCTGCTGCATTTGGTCGCCAAGATGCGCCCGATTGCCGAGGGCGGGAGCCGATTTGGCATCGTGCTCAATGGCTCGCCGCTGTTCACTGGCGGTGCGGGCAGCGGCGAGAGCGAAATCCGCCGCCATGTGATTGAGAACGATCTGCTGGAGGCCATCATCGGTCTGCCGGTGGACATGTTCTACAACACCGGCATTTCGACCTATGTCTGGATCGTCAGCAACCGCAAGCCTGCGCATCGCAAGGGCAAGGTCCAACTGATCGATGCCAGCGGCTTCTGGCAGAAGATGCGCAAGAGCCTGGGCAGCAAGCGCAAGGAATTGTCGGATACCCATATCGAGGAAATCACCCGGTTGTTCGGTCATTTCGTCGAGGCCGAGCAGGACGGCAAGCCCATCAGCCGCATCTTCGACAACTCCGATTTCGGCTATCGCACCATCACCGTCGAGCGCCCCGAACGGGATGCGTCGGGCAAAATCGCGCTGGGCAGCAAGGGGAAGCAGAAGGGCAAACCGCAGCCTGACGCCAAGCTGCGCGATACCGAGAACGTACCCCTGACCGAGGACGTGGATGCCTATTTCCGACGTGAAGTTCTCCCGCACGCGGCCGATGCCTGGATCGACCACGAGAAGACCAAGGTCGGATATGAGATCCCCTTCAACCGTCACTTCTATGTGTTCCAGGCGCCGCGCCCGTTGGCCGAAATTGACGCCGAACTGAAGGGCGTGGTGGGTAAGATCCAGGTCATGCTGGCCGAGGTGATGGGATGAGCCTTCCGTGCTATGCGGATTACAAGGATAGTGGCGTCGATTGGCTGTGCGCGGTGCCGAGACATTGGATGGTCGTGCCCGTTAAGAGGATTGGTCGGCTAAAGGGAGGAGCAGGCTTCCCTCATGAAGAACAAGGGAACGGCGGTGAGGAACTTAGCTTCCACAAGGTAAATGCGCTGGCTGCCGCATCGGTTGAGGGGATTCTGCAACCGAGTGAAAATACCGTCTCCCGAGAAACTGCTCGCAAGCTCGGAGCGTATGTTTTCCCAGAGACAGCATTGATTTTCGCGAAGGTCGGGGCAGCACTATTGCTTGGGAGAGTGAGGCAGCTTTCCTCCCCCGCCTGCATCGATAACAATATGATGGGTTTGGTTGTAGAAGTGCAGGACTACAATTTCTCATTTGTAAGATATGCGATGAGTCTGGTGCGGTTCGACTTAATTGCCAATCCAGGGGCGGTTCCCTCGTTAAATGAGGGGCAGATCGGCAATTATCAGTTGGCGATGCCCCCGCGACCAGAACAATCTGCCATCGTCGCATTCCTCGACCGCGAAACCGCCAAAATCGACGCGCTGGTGGCGGAGCAGGAAAAGCTGATCGCACTGCTGGCGGAAAAGCGTCAGGCCGTCATTTCCCATGCTGTCACCAAAGGCCTTAATCCCGCCGCTCCGATGAAGGACTCCGGTATTGAATGGTTAGGCGAGGTGCCGGAGCATTGGGAGGTAATCAAGGGAGCGCGAATTGGTCGGCTCTTCGGTTCCGAACAAATTCCAGAGGAATCGATTGTCGAAGATGGTACACTGCCATTACTTAAGGTGGCCTCCCTCTCTCTTGACGATTTCGAAATTGAGTCTTGGAATTGGTTTGTTGAAGATAATATTGTTGACTCCTCAAAATTAGAGGCGAATTTTAGTAACCGTTCACACCCCGCAGGTCAGGCGGCTTGAGGGGCTGCCGGGATTGGCGGATGGGGAAGCCCTGCT
>JBAVTK010000312.1:0-2855 GCA_049696095.1 Aliidongia sp.
AAGGCCGAAGCAAAACCGCTGCCACCGGTCCCGGTGCCGGCCGAAAAGCCACTGCCGCCGGAGCCCGAGGTTGCCGAGCCGGCGCCGGCCCCGCCGCCGCCCTCCAAACCGGAACCGCCGCCGCCACCCCCACCCGAGCCGAAGCCGGAACCCAAGCCGGCACCGCCGCCCAAGCCGGAGCCGCCCAAGCCGCCGCCGCCGAAGCCCGAACCGCCGAAGCAGGTGGCCAAAATCGAGCCGGCGAAGCTGCCGAAGGATGTCGATTTCGACAATCTCATCAAAAACTTGGCGAAGACGCCGGCGCAGGAGAAATCGGATCAGCCGCCGCGGCCGGTGAAACAGCCACCACCGACGCAATCGGCCTCCTCGCAGCCGAACGCGCCGCTCGGCAGCCAGATTTCGACCAGCGAGAAGGATCTGCTGGCTGCCGCGGTTTCGGCCTGCTGGGACATCGATGCCGGCGCCAAGGGCGCATCCTCGATGCGCGCGGTCATCCAGGTCGAACTCGACCCCGACGGCACGGTGCGCAGCACCTCGATTCTCGACAGCGAGGGGCGCGGCGGCGATCCGGTCTGGCGAGCTTTTGCCGAGCGCGCCCGGCGTGCCCCACTGATTCCGGCCTGCAACAAGCTGCCGATTCCAGCGGGCAAATATGACCAGCTCAAGGTCTTCACCTTCACCTTTACCCCACAGGGTGTCCTATGATGCTAAGATTGTTTCCGATTTGGACGGGTGTTTCCTCGGTTTTTCTGGCAGTGCTACTTGGTCTGTCAGTGCCCGGCCCGGCGCGGGGCATGGTCAACATCGATGTCACGCACGGCAACGCCGTACCCCTGCCGATCGCCTTGCCGGATTTCCCCGGCGCTACGCCGCAGGAAATCGAATTCGGCCATAACATCATGTCGGTGGTTTCGGCCGATCTGGAGCGATCCGGTCTGTTCCGGCCGCTCGACCCGAAATCCTTCATTCAAGATGCGGCCTCGCTCCGCGCCGGGCCGCGCTTTGCCGATTGGCGGTTGATCAATGCCCAGGCCGTGGTCAGTGGCGGGGTCACGACGCAGCCGGACGGCAGCCTCAAGATCGAATTCCGGCTGTGGGATGTCTTCGCGGCCCAGCAGATGACCGGCCTCGCCCTTTCGGTCGGGCAGGCGGATTGGCGGCGCATTGCCCATATCATCGCCGACGAGATCTATAAGCGCACGACCGGTGAGGAGGGCTATTTCGACAGCCGCGTCGTCTATATCGCCGAAAGTGGACCGGCCGAGCGGCGCGTCAAACGCTTGGCGATCATGGATCAGGACGGCGCGCAGAACAAATTGCTGACCGATGGCCGATCGTTGGTGCTGACGCCGCGCTTCTCGCCCACGTCTCAGGAGATTACCTATCTGAGTTATGCGCGCGGCGCGCCTCGGGTCTACTTGTTCAACATCGATACCGGGCAGCAAGAGGTATTGGGCGAGTTCCCCGGCATGACATTCGCACCGCGTTTCTCGCCTGATGGGAACAAGGTGATCTTCAGCCTCTCGACCAACGGTGCCTCGCAGATCTATACAATGGATTTGCGCACGCGAAAAACCACACAGATTACGAGCACGGCCGAGATTGATACCTCGCCATGCTATTCGCCCGACAGCAAATATATTACCTTCAATTCCGATCGTGGCGGCTCGCAGCAGATCTATACAATGAATGCCGACGGTTCCGATATTAAGCGAATCAGCTTCGGAACCGGCCGCTATGCCACGCCCGTCTGGTCGCCGCGCGGCGATCTCATCGCCTTTACCAAATTCGAGGGTCAGAATTTTTCGATCGGCGTGATGAAACCGGATGGCTCCGGCGAGCGTATCCTCAGTAATGGCTTTCTGGTTGAAGCACCTACCTGGTCGCCCAATGGTCGTGTGCTGATGTTCTTTCGCCAGACCCAGTCGGATTCGCGGGGGCGCGGCGGTTCGACGCGGCTCTATTCGGTCGATTTGACCGGCGCCAACGAAAGGGAGGTTGTGACCACGCAAGATGCTTCCGATCCGGCTTGGTCCCCCTTGCTTCCCCGTTGATCTGCCGATATTATGCGGCAGATTTTGCCAACCGTCCCCATGCGGTGGGTGGTTCCCTGACGCGTCGGTTAGGATGCGGAACGGAATCACCCCAACTTCCCAATTCAGATCCCTGGTTACGCTGAAGGAAACGAAAAAATGCGTTTTAAAATCCTGACTCTTGCCGCGGCCATGACCGTTCTGGCCGCCTGCGCAGAAAAGAAGACCGATACGGTTGCGTCTGGTGTCAGCACCGGCACGCCGGTCGCCCCGAGCGTGGTTGGTACCACCGACCTCCGCAACGACTTCGTGACGAAGGTTGGTGACCGGATTTTCTTCGCCTTCGACAAATCGACCATCTCGGCTGAGGCGCGGGCGATTCTGGAGCGTCAGGCGGCGTTCGCCAAGACCAACGCTCAGTTGACCTTCACGGTCGAGGGGCATTGTGACGAGCGTGGCACGCGCGAATACAATCTGGCGCTGGGCGAGCGCCGCGCGACCGCGGACAAGAACGCCATGGTCTCGCTTGGCGTGCAGGCGAGCCGCTTGCAGACGATTTCGTACGGCAAAGAGCGTCCGGCGGTTGTCGGTTCGAACGAGGCGGCTTGGGCCCAGAATCGCCGCGCCGTGACGGTGATCAACTAAGCAACCGGTATCAAGGGTGGCGTCGTCTCCAATCGACGCCACTGGCCGGCCTGATTCGGCGTCTGGAGCGGCCTTTCGACTGGGCCGGTCCCGGCGCCGTTTTTTTGCCAAAATCAGCGCCATAGTGGTGTCGATCAGACGGCAATCCGTGGATTTCCCGAGCGGCGCGCGATATTG
>JBAVTK010000313.1:0-8806 GCA_049696095.1 Aliidongia sp.
GGCCCGGCTGGCGGCCCGCGCGCGCGCCGATGTCGCGGCCCGCGCGGCCGAGCAGACGGCAAAGCTCGCGGCGCTCGATCAGCAGATCGCGCAAAAGCAGGCCGAGACCGAGGAGATCGCCGCGACCGTGGCCAAGCTCCAGGCTTCGACGCCGATCCTGGCCGAGCAAGTCGAGGTGCGCCGGCAGGCGATGAACATCCAGTTCGGCAACAAGATCGCCTATCTGGAGGTCGAGCAGCGCCTGGTCGAGCAGCAGCACGAGACCCTGGTGCAGCAGCACCGCGCGACCGAAACCCACACCGCGCGCGAGGCGCTGCTCAGGCAATATCAACAGACCGCGGCGGAATATGCCCGCGGGATCTATGACGATCTGGCCACGGCCGAACAGACCGCGGAAGAGCAGACCCAGGAGCTGATCAAAGCCGAGGATCGCCTGCAACAGCAGTTGCTGACCGCGCCGATCGACGGCACGGTGCAGCAGCTGGCGATCCACACGGTCGGCGGCGTGGTGACGCCGGCGCAATCGCTGCTGGTGGTGGTGCCCGACGACCACGAACTCGAAATCGAGGCGATGGTGCAGAACCGGGATGTGGGATTCGTCCATGTCGGTCAGCCCGTCGAGATCAAGGTCGAGACCTTCACCTTCACGCGCTATGGCCTGCTGCATGGCACGGTCGAGAGCATCAGCCGCGACGCGGTGAGCGAGGATAAGCGCAAGACCCCGGACCAGAAGGCGGCCGCAGCCGACCAGGCGAGTCAGGGCGACGATCAGGCCGGGGCGCCGGTCTATGTCGCGCGGATCAAGCTGGAGAAGAGCAGCATCATGGTCGACGGCAAGGCGGAGCCGCTCGGGCCGGGCATGTCGGTCTCGGCCGAGATCAAGACCGGGCGGCGGCGGGTGATCGATTATCTGATCTCGCCGCTCCGGCAGTATGAACAGGAGGCAATGCGTGAGCGCTGACGCCCCGAAACGGCACGAGGTCCGTCCATGGGCGGGCCAAGCGAAGAGGAGAACAAGATGAGTGCGCAATCCGAAGCGGCATTGCTGGCACGTGAGCAGTTTGCGGAGAGTGATCCGATCGACGGATCGCGGTTGATCGGGGCTGTCGTGGATATTCCCGGCTTGGTCGGGTCGATCACGGGGGATAAGGGTGATCTGGGCCACGCGATCGGCCCGTCGTTTCGGGTTCCGGCTGCGGCACCGGCGGGCGATAATCCGGTGCATGGGGCACAGTTGATCACCGAAATGGTCGATCTGCCGAACGGGCTGGTCGCGTCGGTCAGTCCCGGCCCGAGCAGCGACGGGTCCGCTCCGGCCGCCGGCAGCGATGCCGGCACTTCGCCCGGCGGCGTGCAACTGATCGGCGGTATGGTCGATCTGCCGGCCGGCTTGGTCTCGTCGGTCACGCCGGGGGCCGGGGCCGACAATCAGGTGCCGGTCGGCACCGTCGGGGTCGCGCATCCGCATCTCGGTGCGCAACTGATCGGCGGCACGGTCGATCTTCCCGGCGGGCTGTTCGCTTCGGCCACCCCGGATCTGCCGGAGAATTTGGGGCATCGGATCGGCCCTTCACCGCTTTTTCCCGCCGGTGCGGCAGCTTCGGGCGCGGACAGCGCCGCCGGTCAGGGGCAATTGCATCAGCTGGTGACGGCGATGGCCGGGTTCGGCGGCGACCAGGGCAGTGTGATCACCAATCTGACCGTCCAGAACGAGGTCGAGTCGGCAAGAACCACGCTGGCGGCAAGCTTGCATTTTGCGCAGTGATGATGAACAGGGGCAAGATGCGCTTGAATACGATGGCCGCAAGACCGACAGTCTGGGGGACTAGGCGGTTGCCTCATGCCAGGACCAAGCCGCGCCTTCCCAATAGAATTGGATGGGTTTCTGCTGTGAACAAGCATTTTCTGCTAGCCCGGTACTGGATTTGTGCATCTCTTTTCATCATCGCCCTCACCGTGCAAACTCTTCCTGGCAATGCAACTGAAGCTACGGCTTCTGATATCTCCACGCAAGGGTCATCAACGCTCCAACTATCCGAGCTGAAATCAGGGCAAACATTCCGGGAGTGCCTGAATTGTCCGGAGATGATTGTGATTCCGGCTGGTGAGTTCGAGATGGGATCGTCAAGTGAGGAAGTGATACGAGCTAATGTTCCTTTATTCATGGCCCATAGTGAAATGCCGCAGCATCACGTGTCGATCCGAGCTTTCGCTATTGGCAAATACGCGGTAACTAAGGAGCAATTTGCCGCGGCAGTGGCCGAGACGGGAGCCGACCCAAAAGGATGCATGATACGTGTTCCACAGACATATCGCTTTTTCCCAGACAACAGTTGGCGTGACCCCGGCTTCAAGCAGACTGACCGTGATCCGGTAGTATGCGTGTCATGGCACGACGCGCAGCGCTATATAACTTGGCTGAATAGCAAGATATCAAGTCAGGCGACGGTAGCTGGCGTTGATGGTCCTTACCGTTTACTGACCGAGGCTGAGTGGGAATATGCGGCACGGGCAGGAACTACAACCGCATGGTTTTGGGGCAACGATAGCTCAAGTCAGTGTGATTTTGCGAATGGCGGTGACCTGACGGCAGCGGACCATTTTCCAGATTTCGGTCCACCTCTTGGAAATTGCCGAGATGGTTATTCTGAAACTGCACCCGTCGGTTCCTTCCGACCAAATCACTGGGGTTTGTACGACATGGTTGGCAATGTATACCAGTGGACAGCGGATTGCTGGAGCGACAATTATTCTGATGCTCGTTCCGATGGTGGGACGCTGACTAGCCGAACGGAAGGCTGGTTCAGTTGGTGGACGACCCCCATTTGTTCTAAATATGTCGTTCGGGGTGCGGGTTGGCCCAGCATTCCATTAGGTCTCCGCTCCGCTGAGCGTAGCCGGTCATCGGTCGACGAACGGAATAGCTATTCGGGTTTCCGTGTTGCCAGATCTCTCTATTAAGAAGGATAATTGCCATGCCGAACGTTGAACAAATAGAAAAAAGTGGAGATATAAGCGGCTTGGTTAATGCTGCTATTCAGATGGGAAATACTATAGGAATGGTTTTTTCCGGGCAAAAAACTCTCGTCACTGTTAAACATTCCGATTTGTCATGGGCAAAGATAATGCCTGTATATTCATTCGTAAATTACCTCTATCGACCATTCGTACCGCTCTCTAAGGAGCTACGGAGAACCGCTGTATGTTCTGCCTATAGAAATCACTGTTTTCGTGGTATTTCTATAATTTTCTTCTTGTCAACTTTGGTTTACTCATTGGGATCTGCCGCAGAAGAATCGGAAAAAAATGTGAAGTTAGAGTTTTCTAAATTAACGGAGATTAACATACACTCTGGGCTCAATGACGTAGAGCTTATTGCGACTCCCGGTGAAGGACCTTTTGATCCAGATATTAAGATATTTAATTCCAATGGTAATGCCCCATTTCGTCATATGGGAAAAATTATGGAGATTATAGATGAATATCTAGGAACACGAGATACGGTATTAAAATACATGATTCTGACAAGTGGATTAAGTTACTCACCGTCAGATTGGGTGGCTATTCCGAGAGATCCATTCAGTGATGACGATCTAGGAGGAGATATATTTAGCGATGAGCCAAACTCGCGTGCAAATGACGAAAGTAGGATAAAAAGTATTCGTTTCTTCAATGGAGATTTTAAGGGAAATATAGCTACGTTGATTTTTATTGCGAAAAGAGAGTATTCGAGAGAAGTAGATGATCATCCTGGGATGACGGATATTTCTGTATTTCAGCTTCAAACCAATGACGACAGACCTCCGGGAATTTTTAAAAGAATTGTTGATACTCGAACTAAAAAAGCATATTGTAATGCTGATGCGGCATTGTTAGCGGAATTGCGTGTACCGTTACCAAAAACCTATACTGGGACGAATAACGTTGACGGCTGTGTTGATGGAAAATTATTCCATAATTAATAACGCTAACCCACATGGAGAGTATAATGACGCAACCTGTTTCAGCCACCCGGCCAACCAAAAGCAATACTACAGACTATTTTTTAACTAATGGCGATTTGTTCTATTCGCTGACCGGAAGTCGGCCAGTTGAGAACGATAACCCTGGGAACCTAACATTCTCGTCACCCTCCCTCTCACCGGGTGGTCAACTGGGTTTCGAGAATGCCACAGGCAGTTTGAAATTTAGTATATACTCAAATAGAGACCAAGGACTATCGGCTTTAGTGCGGAAATTGACTGTACGAATTCCTCAAGCCATTGCTCAGGCGCAAGCTGCTTGGAATTCCGCTGCAAAGGCGATTTCCGCGGCTGGACTCCCAAGTTTAGGGCCATTTTCCTATACATTAAGGGATGTGATTGCTGGTGCCCCGGCAATTACAATACCAAATCCATCCAATCTGGCCCATCCTATAATAATTCCGGCAAGGCCCCAATTTTTTGACTCGGGAGATTTGGCCGCTCTTCAGAAAGCGGGATTTACGCTTGATGATCCGTATCTACCTCAGTTACAAAATATTGCGGGCTTGGAAACCGCGTTAGCCGGTCAAGAAGGTGGTAACAATCCTGTTAACTTAAAATTATTTACGGGTGATGGTACGACAGTTTCTTTAAATCAAGTTCACGACTTGGATATCGTAAATGGTAATAATAACTCCGATACCGACATTAATCTTGATAATCCACTCGACACGAAAATTGCAAATGGGCAAGCTATTATTAACGATGCTCTGGCCAGCAATAATGTCGGCTCCGACGGTGCTACCACGATCATCGATAGCGATGTCGCGAACGTGTCGATCACTGGTGGGACGGGCATCGACAAGATCCTCCATCTCGCCAATGGTTCGGTAATTACCGCAGGGCAAGCCACCGGCGGGCCGCCGCAGTTTCAGCTTTCCATTGCCAACAATGACCTGATCCTTGGTGGCAATGCGAAGGCCGGGCTGGCGTCGGGTTCTTTCATCTCGCTGCAAAACTCCGACTTCGTTCTGGAACCGAGCGCGGGGGCGTTGGATGGCAGTGCCGGCAGCACCCAGCTTCTCATTGCCAATGGCAACAACCAGACTCTGATCGGCAGTAGTTCGTCCGAGATCCTCGTGGCGGCCGGAAACGCCGATACGCTGACTGCCGACAGCGCGAATGACACCCTGATCGCATCCGGCAACAACGAGTTGCTCACGGCCGACCAGACGGCGCCAACGAATGGGGCACCATTCAGCAATCCTACGACAACGATCATCGCGGTGCCGACCTCCAACGACGACACATTTGTGTCCGGCGTGGGCAACGATGTGATGATCGGTGGGACTGGCCGTAATACGTTTATTGTCACTCCTGAGAATAGCGTAGTTCAAACGGTCGACCCAAGTACAGATGTTACTTCATATTCGGTCGGATCAGGCGGCGCGAATGTTATCTGGGGTGGCAGTGGTAAAAGCACGTATGAGTTTTCAGGTTCAAATGTTGTCTATATATTAAATGTCAATAGCCCTGACATTCAGGAGCTTTCGAAGCTTAATGTAACAGATCTTACAAACTACCTACTTAATGTATCGCCTCCAGAGGGCCAAGGTGGCAGTTTTACTGGATATGGTATCAGTATTATAATAAATCCTAATCCAGCGGACACCGTAACTCTTGACGGCGTGAATTTTAACGTGATACAACAGGTACCAGATGGCTCTCCATTCCCAGTTGACGTTGGGTATACTGGTGATAATGGCGTGGGGATTGGGGTTGATGGATTCAGTCATTATGGCCAAGGAGTTCCATTTGTTGTACAGGGATTTACAAGTGGACAGTTCGGACTTATACCTGATACTGGTGGATTCCTTCTTTCTAAGACCCCCAATCCGGGTCCGACTGGTCCGATCAGTATTGATCTGAACAATTTTCAACTTTCGTCGTCGTCTTCGGGCGGGGGGACGAACACCAATGGGGCGTCTTCCGGTCTTGGCGGCACCGGGACCGCGATGCTCGGCCCCGTCTCTCCCCAAAGCCAGGCTTTGGGCGCGGGCGAGGCGGACACGATTACCGGCACCACCGGGGCGGACACGCTGATCGGCACGGTGGGTTCCGATGTGTTCGACGGCAAGGGTGCCCCAGCGGAGACATCGGATACCGAGATCGGCAATGGCGGCGGCGATACCTTCGTCTATAATCAGGGCTATGGCGATCTGACCATCGAGGAGGCGGATACCGCCGCCAACCCGGATAATATTCTGGCCTTCGGTGCCGGGATTTCCGCAGCCCCGCTTACGGTGACCACGGATTCTTCCGGCGATCTGATTCTGACGCTCGATACCCAGGACCAGATCATCATCCAGAATGCCCTCAACAGCGGTAGCGGGACGATTGATGGCGTGCAGCAGGTGAACTTCGCCGATGGCACGAGCCTGAGCTATGCGCAATTGCTGGCAATCGCCGATACCGGCTCGCCGACCAACACCAATTTGTTCGGCGATGCCGGTGCCAATATCTTCGACAGTAAGGGGTTTGCCCGCGCGGAGATCGGCGGGGGCGGCGGCGATACCTTCCTCTATAACCGGGGGTATGGCGCGCTGGAGATTGACGAGGGCGACAACTCGGCCAATCCGCATAACGTGCTGGCCTTCGGGGCGGGCATCACGATGGCCGACGTCACGGTGACGAGTGATGTCTTCGGCGATTTGTTCCTCAGTCTGGGCGGCGGCGATCAGATCACGCTGTCGTTCGAGCAGAATGGCGGGGCCGAGGGCATCCAGGAGGTAACCTTCGCCGACGGTACCAGTTGGACCTATGCTCAGTTGTTCCAGGTCGCCGACACCGGATCGCCGAGCAATACCAGCCTGTTCGGCGGTGCCGGTGCCAACATTTTCGACAGCAAGGGCTTTGCCACCCTGGAACGCGGCATGGGGGATGGCGATACCTTCCTCTATAATCAAGGCTATGGCGCGCTGACGATCGTCGATGATGCAACAGCTCCCAACTCCGCCAATATCCTGGCCTTCGGCAGCTGCATTGATCCGTCATCGGTCACAGTCAGCAACGGCGCCAATGGCAGTCTGGTTCTGACCGACGGCCATAGCGGCGATGTCGTGACGCTGGAAGATTTCGATTCGCAATGGATTGGCGACGGCGTGCAGCAGGTCACCTTCGCCGATGGCACGGTGTGGAGCGTGCTGAAGCTTCTGGCTATGGCGGGGAACGGGACCGTGACGATCCCGCAACCGGATTTCGAGGGACCCATCTCGATCGATGAGCGCCAATTGGGAGCGACGCCGATCACCAGCCTGATCTTGCAAGTGTCGTCGGTTGCGTGGTCGGTCGTGCGCGGCGGGCCGAATGACGCCAATCTGATCCTGAGCGACGGGACGGCGCAGATCACGCTGGTCGATGGCACGGGTGCGGGGGTGACGATACCGCAGGTGAGCTTCTCGGACGGGGTGGTCTGGACGCCGGCGCAGATCCTGGCGATGTCGCTGACCCAGATCGGGTCGCCGACCAACAGCAGCCTGATCGGGAATGCCCCGGCCAACATTTTCGACAGCATGGGTTTTGCTGATTTTGAGCAAGGTCAGGGCGGCGGCGATATTTTTCTCTATAATGTCGGCTATGGCGCGCTGACGATCGACGAGGCCGATAGCGGTGCGGCGCCGGACAATATCCTTAAATTTGGCGCGGGCATTGCGCCGTCGCAGGTGACGGTGACGGCGGATGCCGGCGGCGATCTGATCCTGTCGCTCGATGCCACCGACCAGATCACGCTGCAAAACGCCCGCAACAGCGCCAATGGTACCAGCTACGGCGTGCAGCAGGTGGTCTTTGCCGATGGCACGATCCTGACCAGCCAGCAGCTCCAGGCCATGGCCGATATCGGCTCGGCCGGCACGGCGACGCTGTTCGGCACGGCGTGTGCCGATATCTTCGACAGCAAGGGCTTCGCCGGCGAGGAGATCGGCGGCGGCGGCGGCGATACCTTTATCTACAACCAGGGTTATGGCGCTCTGACGATCGACGAGGCCGACAGTGCGGCGAGCCCGCATAATATCATCGCGTTTGGTGCGGGGATCACGCCGTCATCGCTCACGGTGACGGCGGATGCCTCGGGCGATCTGATCCTGACGCTTGATGGCAATGACCAGATCACGCTCACGAACGCGCTCAACAGCGGCGGCGGTGTGACCGATGGCGTGCAGCAAGTGACCTTCGCCGACGGCACGAGCCTGAGCTATGCGCAATTGCTGGCGCTGGCCGATACCGGCTCGGCGGGCAATACCAGCCTGTTCGGCGATGCCGGTGCCAATTTCCTCGACAGCAAGGGCTTGGCCAGTTTCGAGCAGGGCAATGGCGGCGGCGATACCTTCCTCTACAATCAGGGCTATGGCGCGCTCACGATCGATGAGGCCGACAGTGCGGCGAGCCCGCATAATGTCCTCGCCTTTGGCGCAGGCATCACGGCCGCCTCGCTCACCGTGACGGCGGACACTGCGGGCGATCTGATCCTGTCGCTCAACGCCAATGACCAGATCACCCTCTCGAACGCGCTCAACAGCGGCGGCGGTATGACCGATGGCGTGCAGCAAGTCACCTTCGCCGACGGCACGAGCCTGAGCTATGGCCAACTCCTGGCCCTGGCCGATACCGCATCTTCGAACAATACCAGCCTGATCGGCGATACCGGCGCCAATATCCTGGACGGCAAGGGGATTGCGAGTTTCGAGCAGGGCAATGGCGGCGGCGACACCTTCATCTATAATCAGGGCTATGGCGCTCTGACGATCGACGAGACCGATACCGCGGCCAACCCGGACAACATCCTC
>JBAVTK010000314.1:0-9526 GCA_049696095.1 Aliidongia sp.
GACCAGGCCCTCGCCGACGCGCAGCCGCGTGCGATGCACCGATTCGGGGAACAGGCCCTCGGTGGCCGACAGCTCCAGAATATCGCCGGCCCGCATCAGATAGGCCGAACACACCTCGGCCTCCATATCGACGGCGATGATCTGGACCACTTGATCCAGCCGGTCCTGCGCCGAGCCGGCCCCGGCCATGACACCGCGCAACCTGCCGAGCAGCCGACGCGCGCCGCTGAGCCCTACGCGCTGGTCCATTGCGTTTCATCCCCGATCGTCGAAGCCGCAGTGTGCACGCCGGCCGCCCAGGCTTCAAGGCCGACCGCTGGGCGTCGGCCGGTGGTCGGTGGTCGGCGCGCCAACCGAAGACCACACATCATTGATCGAATCAAGCACACAAATAACTTCTTATTTGGCATTTTCACTACCTACAGCCTGACATAACAACTCTCCATTATCGTGTCGATTGTTAGTGCGGCTTGGTTGAGTGTTCTGCTACATTTTTTACCCATCGGTCATATTTCACACTTATTACTATTATTGCTGCTGCAATACAATATCAATCAGCAGCACCATCCAACCAACTGAGGGGAAATAATCATGAAGTACTGGCCGTAAATTTTAAGGGAACGCGACTTCCGCATCGCATTAAACCCGATGCGGCGGCCGCGTTGCCAATATTAATGCTTACAGGAAATAAACTCATTTTTTACCTCGCCGCAATGAATCCAGGTTTTATCAAAATTTATGATTTTTTGCGCTATTGACAAATTTTGATCTTATTGCGCGTTATTCTCACCGCCGTCCGGTTAAAAATAGAACAAATTCAGTGTTAGTTATTTTCGAAGTGTCGGATTTACATTCAGCGTTGTTACGCGCTTGTTCCTCGTCAATTTCTTTCAAGAGCGTAACCTTAAAAAGACACCTGTATCAATGTGTCGAGCTAGGCACCCAACGTAAGGCATTTTTGACGATTGCGACTCGGCAGCGATGAACTGGACCACCTGATCCAGCCGGTCCTGCGCCGCGCCGGCCCCGCCATGCCACCGCGCGAGCGGCCGACGCGCGCCGCTGAGCCCTATGCGCTGGTCCATTGCGTTTCATCCCCGATCGTCGCCAGCCCATGCCGGAAGCACCGCCTTCAAAGAAGGCCATTGAGGTCGAGACATGTTCCATAATAGCTTCGGCACGTCTCTCAAGCCTCGGCACGTCCCTCACCGGCTTTAGTCGACGAGGTGCAGCCGGAATAATTGGCCCGACGATGGAGTCGGGGAACCCAGAGACTCCGGTATGAGTTACTTCCAGCCGGAGAGCCGGACGGGATAGCTCATCTCGGCAGCGCCGGTATGGATAGTTTGAGGAATGATCAGTGAGTGCCTTGCAGAGTGAAGACCCGGTCGACGGGTCGCCATCGTGACCGTATTACCGCGTTTGCTCGGTCTCGCGACTGCCGTTCCGCCGCATATCCTGTATCAGAGTCGGGTCCGGGAGGAATCGGCCGGCTTTTTCGGCCGCGAAGGCGCGCATCTCCTGCCGGTTTTCGACAATGCCGGGATCGAGAAGCGGCATTCCGCCATGCCGATCGAATGGTATCTGGAGGCCCATGGCTGGGCCGAGCGCAATGACGCCTATCTCGCGACCGCGGTGCCTCTGGTCGAGGAAGTGGCACTGGCCGCTCTCGCCCAGGCGAAGCTCAGCCCCGAGGATATCGATGCGATCGTGATCGTTTCGAACTCGGGTGTCGCGACGCCGAGCCTGGATGCCCGCTTGATGGCGCGGCTGCCGTTCCGGCGGCATACCGTGCGCCTGCCGATTTTCGGGCTTGGCTGCGCCGGGGGCGTGCTCGGCCTGTCGCGCGCGACCGCTTTGGCCCGCGCCGAGCCCGGCAGCCGGGTGCTGCTGCTGGTGGTCGAGCTTAGCTCGCTCTCGTTCCGCAAGGCGGACAGCAGCAAGAGCAACATCGTCGCCACGGCCCTGTTCGCGGACGGCGCCGCCGCCGCCATCGTTTCGACCCATGGCGAAGGCCCCGCCCTCGGCCCGTCCGGCGAGCATTGCTGGCCCGACACGCTCGGCATCATGGGGTGGGATATTGCCGATGATGGCATGAAGGCGATTTTCTCACGCGACATTCCAAGCTTGATACGCCGTGAACTGCGCAGCGTGGTCGATGCGTTTCTTCAGCGCAAGGCGCTGGATTTCACCGACTTCGACCGTTTTGTCTGCCATCCAGGCGGCATGAAGGTGATCGCCGCGTTGGAAGAGGTGTTCGAGCGCCCGGCCGGCAGCATGATCGAAACGCGCGACGTGCTGCGTCAATATGGCAATATGTCGGCGGCGACCGTGCTGTTCGTGCTGAAGGCGACGCTTGAGACCGATCCCGGCAGCCGCATGCTGCTGGTCTCGATGGGGCCGGGATTCAGTGTCGCCTTTCAGGCGCTCGACAATCGATGAGCATTCTCTGGATTGTCCTGGCGCTGGTCGCGGCGCAACGGCTGGGCGAGCTTGTCTATGCCGCGCGCAACACGCGCCGCTTGCTGGCCCGCGGCGCGGTCGAGATCGGCCGGGCGCATTACCCGCTGTTCATCCTGCTGCATGGCGGCTGGCTGGTCGCGATGGCGTTGTTCATCCAGGCATCCGCTGCGCCGTCCTGGCCGCTGCTCGCCCTGTTCCTGCTGCTTCAGGCCGGGCGGATTTGGGTCGTGGCGACGCTCGGTCCCTATTGGACGACCCGCATCATTACGGTGCCGACCGCTCCGCTGGTCGCGCGCGGCCCGTATCGGTTTGTGCGGCATCCGAATTATCTCGTGGTGACCGGCGAGATCGCGGTTCTGCCGCTCGCCTTCGGCGCCTGGCAGATCGCTCTAGTGTTCTCGGTACTGAACGGCTTGCTGCTGGCATGGCGCATCCGGATCGAGAATGGCGTGCTGGCGGTGCGCCGGGATCAGGCCGCGGCCGGCGGTTGACCGGCCGTCAACCCGCTTGCCCCGACCGGCGAATGATTTCGATCCCACCGGATGCAGCGACGATGATGTCGGTCGCGAGGCCGATGAACAGGCCGCTTTCGATCACCCCGATCTGTTGCTTGATCCGCATTGCCAGCCCAGCACCATCGGTGATCGCGCCGAACGCGCAATCGAGCACATAGTTGCCGCCATCGGTCACGACCGGCTCGCCCGCGACATTGCGCCGCAAAACCGGCGTGCAACCGAGCTTGGCAAGACGGCGTGATGTTGTCGGCCAGCCGAAGCGCACCACCTCGACAGGTACGGGACAGCGCGTCCCGAAAGCACCCGCGAGCTTCGACTCATCGACGATCACGATCATCCGCTTCGAGATGGCGGCGACGAGCTTCTCGCGCAGCAGCGCCCCGCCCAGCCCCTTGACCAGATCGAGCGTGGCGCGATCGACCGCATCGGCCCCATCGATCGTCAGATCGATCGTCTCATGGTCGGCGAAATCGACCAACGGAATGCCGAGCCGGCTTGCTTGCGCCGCCGTCGCCTCCGAGGTCGGGATCGCGACCACCTGCAATCCGGCCTGGACCCGGCGCCCGATCGCATCGACCGCGAGCGCCGCCGTCGAGCCGGTGCCGAGCCCCAGCACCATGCCGTCCTCGACGAATTCCACCGCTTTCTCGGCGGCGATCCGCTTCAGTTCGGCGCTATTCATAGTCCAATCTCCAATCGGTGCGCGGGCATCAGCGTCAGACCTGAACGGCCGGCCGCAACGCGCGGATCGCGGCAGCATAGTCACCCGCCCCATAGACCGCGGCACCGGCGACCAGCGCATCGGCCCCGGCGGCGATGACCAGCGGCGCCGTCTCGGCATTAATCCCGCCATCGACTTCGATGCGGGGATCAAGGCCGCGCTCGTTGCAGGATTGGCGCAGCCGGCGGATCTTGGGCAGGATCTCGGGGATGAATTTCTGGCCGCCGAAGCCGGGATTGACCGACATGACCAGAATCACATCGCAGAGCGGCAGCACGTAATCCAGCATCTCGGGCGGGGTCGCCGGATTGAGCACCGCGCCAGCCTTCTTGCCGAGATCGCGGATCTGGCTCAGCACGCGATGCAGATGGATCGTCGCACTCGGCTCGGCATGAACCAGAATGTGATCGGCACCGGCTTTGGCGAAATCGGCAACATATTTTTCCGGCTCGACGATCATCAGATGAACATCGATCGGCTTCGTCGTCGCCCGCCGCACCGCCGCCACGACGAGCGGGCCGATCGTGATGTTCGGCACAAAGCGGCCATCCATGACATCGACATGAATCCAGTCGGCCCCGGCCCGATCGACCGCCGCGACCTCGTCGCCCAGCCGCAGAAAATCGGCCGACAGGATCGAGGGAGCGATCACGACCGGACGGTCGGGACGAATATTGCCGGCTTCACGCATCGTGGTTCCTGACGTCGTTGGGATCGGTTCATGTGATCGCTCCGGCACCTTGGCCGAGGGTCCGATGCTTCCATCGCAAGACTAAGCCCCCAACGCCGGGCCGGGCAATATCGCCACCGCCGTGACCGTGCGCGGATGGCGCATGGCATTGCCCCGCGTGGGTGATTGGACTTTGGCGCCGTGTCGATAGGCTAGCCGATTCGGTAAGATATAGCCGATAGACCCCTTGAAGCGTAAAAGTCAGTAAATTATATCTTAGCTCAACGCACCATTTTTGCCCTTCCGACCACATGGTAATCTATAAATGAGCAACCCCCTTCGTTCCGCGGCGATAGCATTTAAGGACAAAATCGTCGGTCGCCTCGAAGAAACAGCGGCCGGCGGAACGCGCTATATCTATCACGATACATCTCGAGAGGCCATCGCGTGCTGTCTACCCGTCAGTCGCCGGGAACACGAGTGGGGGGCTGGACTGCATCCCTTCTTTCAGCATCTCGGCACGGAAGGGTGGCTGCGCGAACGACAGGCGCGGGTGGCGCATCTGACCGCGGAGGATGATTTCGGCCTGTTGCTCCGCGATGGCGCGGATTGCATCGGCGCCGTCAGCGTTCTGCCGGGCACCGCCAGTCCTCCGCTAATCGCCACTACCCGAGAAGGCCCGAATCCGGGACGGACCGTCTCCGGCGTGCAGCCTAAGCTGCTCGTCCTGCATGACGAGGCCAGCGATGAGTTCCGGCCGGCTGGCCCGACCGGGCCGGCACCCTACATTGCGAAATTCAATTCCGCCGACTTGCCGACTCTGGTGCGCAATGAAAATCTGAGCCTGCGTTGGACCGCTGCGATCCTGGGCCGGGATGAGGTCACGGAATTCAAGCTCGGCCGCATCGTCGAACTCGGCGATGCGGCATTGATCGTCACGCGTTTCGACCGGACAGCGGACGGCGGAAAACTGCGTGCGGAAGATTTTGCGCAGATCGTCTGTAAGCCGCGCGGACAAAACTATGCCGGCAAATATGAGTCAAGTTACGAAGAGGTGGCCCAAGCGATCCAAAGCCATTCGGCACGCCCGGAGATCGACCTAGCCCGGTTGTTTGGACGCCTGGTGGTCTTCGTGCTGATCGGCAATGGCGACGCACATCTGAAGAATTTCACTCTGCTCGAACGACCCGAAGGGCTTCGTCTTTCGCCGGTCTATGACGTCGTCAATGTCGGGCTCTATCCAGACCACGGCCAGCGGCTCGCACTCGCACTAGGTGGCGAAAAACTTATGCTCGAAGCTGTGACGCGCCCCGCGCTCGCTGCCTTCGGCGAACGGGCCGGGCTGTCGAAGCAGACGATCGCCGGTATTTTTCGCGACCTCAAGAGCAAGGCCCGGCAGGCCCAACGAAAGCTGCCGCCACCGGGCGACGATGGACGAGACCCTTTCGGGGCACGCTTTACCGAAATCGTGAGGAATGGATGCCTGAGACTGCTGGAGGAATAGGCCCGCTGAACTGGCCCGCCCTGGTCGCCGAGGCGATCCGCCGCCGCAAGGCGGAAAAGCTGACGCAAAAGGAGCATGCCGCCTTGGCGAGCGTCAGCGTGCCGACCATCATCGCCTTCGATCGCGGCGAACGCACGCTGTCGCTCGGCAAGGCGATGGATATTCTGCGGGTGGTCGGGTTGATCGAGAAAGCACCGGAAGGCGGCACGCAGGAAGCGTTCGTCCAGGATGCGTTCGCACGCTGGCGCGACTTGATCAAGGATTTGCCGGAAGACTCGTTCGGACGCTTTACAGCCGGCTGGTACCGGATCGACTATGCGCTCGAAGGTGAGATCAAGGAAATCGAACCGAGGAAACTCATGAATGCGCTGCGGCAGGCCGAGGCGCCGCATGCGAGTTCACCGCTGTTTCAGGTGCTGAGCCGACAAGATTTGGCGCCTTATGAAATCGACGGCCTGATCGAATGTTGGTTGGCGCCGGGCGACGCCGCCTATGGCGACTTCTGGCGCGCGACGCCGTCAGGTCGCGCGGTCATCATCCGCGGCTATCAAGAAGACGCACAGGAAACCTTCGCCCCAGGCATGATCTTCGACACGACATTGCCGGTCTGGCGCATCGGTGAAGCATTCCTGCATGCGGCGCGGCTCGCGCGGTTGATCTCCAGCAACCCGGAACGGGCGACGATCCGGTTACGGATACTCTATACTCGCTTGCAAGGCAGAAACCTGCGCGCATGGGCGTCGCCGATGAGCACCGACTATTTCGGCGGCGGCCAGTCGCGCAGCGACGAGGTCATGCTGGAAGGCACGGCCCCAGTGGCCTCGGTCGAGGCCGACTTGGCCCAATATGTGTTGCCGCTGGTCGGCTCGCTCTTCGAGCGCTTCGGTGTGACGGGGCTTTCGGCCGGTTTCGTCGAGGCCGAGCTTTCCCGCATGCGGCTGAATTGCTTCGGGAATTAGGCGATCGAAGTAAAGCGGTCGAGCGGCCGGGCCATGAGCGTTCGTCCGCTCGGCCACGTAGTGGCAACGGACACGCTGGCCCCGTTTCGCTCATGATGATAGGTTTAGCGCATGAACATCTCTCCTGAACAAATCCGCGCGGCGCGCGCGCTTCTCCGTCTCGAACAGGCGGATCTCGCGCATTGCGCCGGAGTCTCGGTTGCAACGATCCGCCGGCTCGAAGAAGCGGGCGGAAGCGAGCGGGTCGCCGCGGAAACCTTCGGCGGCGTCCGACAGGCATTAGAGGCAGCGGGGGCAGAGTTCATCCCGGACGGGGTTCGTCGGCGTCGTCCCGCTGTGCCGGTTTCGCGATCCCTGTATGATGATCTCCGCGCCATCAGCTTACGCAGCGCGGCACGGCTGCGGGATCGGGACGTGCTGACGGATGCCGATCTCTATGATGATGACGGCTTGCCGGTGTGATCGTTGTGGACAGCTCCGCGCTGATCGCCATTTTGCGGCGAAAGCCCGAGGCCGACAGCTTCCTTCAGATCATCGCCTCGACAGAAGGCTGTTTGCTGTCCTCTGTCAGCCTGCTCGAGACCAGCATGGTGCTTGCGGGGCGTACCGGTAACGCGACGGTCTGGGACGATCTCGATGCGATGATCACGCGTGCCGAGATCCAGGTCGTCGCGCATGACGCGGAGCTGGCGAAAGAGGCGCGGGGCGCGTTCTTGCGCTACGGCAAAGGGCGACACCCGGCGGCGCTTAATTTGGGCGATTGCGCGTCCTACGCGCTGGCTAAGCGCCGCGGCCTGCCGTTGCTGTTCAAGGGCGAGGACTTTGCGAGGACGGACCTGCTCCCCGCTGCATTGGGGAGTCGCGAGGCTGGCAAATGACCGCCGCGCCGACTCCTCCGACCACCCCCAGTCAAAAGAGAAACTCAACTAACAAACTGCCATTCATAAGTCCGAAAGATGCCCGTTCATCGTCATAGAAAATTTCCGAAGCCGCTGCCTTTCAAGAGCCTTGAGAAAGTCTACTGCTGGGGGCATCGATTGTCGTAGATTTCGTCGTGCGTTCGAAGCCATCGCAACCACTTCTGCCGGCTTTACCGCATAGAGATTCATTAAAAGGTCGTCCGGTGTCTGTTGGCGTAATTTATACCTTTCCAATTCCCTTGCAGGGAAATCCTGTCCGTTCCAGGTTACGATCAGTGATGCATTGCCGACAATAGCAGCGGCAACGACATGGCGATCATCAGCATCAGGGAGATTAATCTTCGAGATATATTGCGCGTAGTCGGTTACGGTAGCATTCGGCAGCACATCGTTCATCAGACGCCGCGTGACGCTCAAACGTTCGATAGTGTTGCTCGGATTATTCGCTACAAGATTGCGACTCCACTCATCGTGGATATCATCGCTCCAGCGGGCATCGACAAGCCGATCTACGGCGCACTGGACGAGAAGATTACGAAGGTGAAAGGGATATAGCACACAAGCATCGTAAAGAACGATTGGGGGCTTGTAATTCGCGTATGCCTCGGCCATCGAACAACCCTTCTGCTGTTCTGCCAGATCAACGATCAGACAGGCCGGCAGCAGAGAGCATCCCAGCCGTTTGGCGATACCAACCTCCAAGCCGACAGCGTGTCGGCAAGGTTGACGGTTGCAAATATATGGATGAGCGTGGTCGGAATCAACAAAAACTACAGGCCATAATCGCGCATGAGCGCCTCGGTATCCTCCGCCAGCGCATCAAGGGCCCCCTGCTGTGCATCGACCTTGGCCTTCAAAGCCAGCACATCCTTTAGTTTGGTCCGCCGGTGCTTGCCGACGTAGCGAAATGGCAGATCGCCGACCTCCATACGATGAACCACCAGCGGCCGGGAGATGCCGAGAATGTTGGCCGCATCATTCGGGCTAAGTTCGCAGTCTTCGGCCAGAACCGCAACACGATCACCTTGTAGCAGGTGGCCGAGAAGCGTCTCGACCAATGCTGCCACCTCATCGGGCAAAGCCAAAGTCTGATCGCCACCAATGCCATGCCTGACACTCACCTCAATCCGGTCACCCTTGTCCAGCAGACTGACTTGCTCCCGGTCATGATCGGACAATTCGACGAATTTCAGTACGCGGGTCGTCATGGCTCTGGCCCCTTCCGAACGGAATATAATGCCGAACCGATTTAAGTGCTATATCTGAAAAGGTTCTCCCTCCCCAAACCGACCTTTTCGTCTCCTCACCCCGCCTTCTTCCGCCCATGAATCTCCGCCACCGCATCCTGGACATGGCGCGAGAAGACATAGTCCGCCGGCCGTTGCCGATCGAGCGGGATTTCCGGTGCCATCGCGCCATCCAGTTTCGGCCCGCGCAGTGCTACGGCCGCGACCTTCAGCGGGTGGCGCACGGCATCGACCACCGCGGTCGCCTCGTAGCCGGAATGCACCATGCAATCGGCGCATTTTTCGTAAGATCCGGTGCCGTATTTGTCCCAGTCGGTCGTGTCCATCAGCTCACGGTAGGTCTTGGCATAGCCCTCGCCCAGCAGATAGCAGGGCCGCTGCCAGCCGAACACCGTGCGCGCCGGCTTGCCCCAGGGCGTGCATTTATAGGTCTCGTTGCCCGCCAGAAAATTCATGAACAGCGAAGATTGGTTGAACTGCCAGCCCTTGCCTTTCCCCAGCTTGAATATATCGCGGAACAGCTGCTT
>JBAVTK010000315.1:0-4336 GCA_049696095.1 Aliidongia sp.
CCCCGCTGATCGACCCGGAACGCCGCCAGCCGCGCCGGAGCTTGAGCGGCGAACTCCCCAGCCCCTTCACCCCACCCCCCGGCTGCGCCTTCCACCCGCGCTGCCCGCAGGCGCAGGAGATTTGCCGAAGGGTGGTGCCGGTGTCGGCAGCGGTTGGGGCGGGGCGAGAGGCGGCTTGCCACTTTCCTCTGGTGGATGATTGATCACGGTCTCGGCCTGCGCGGCGTGATGGTGTGCCGCGCTACGCTTGCTCCTTGGATAATTCATCACCCTTAATCGGCGGTTTTCCGGCTCCGGCGCGTTGAAGAACCTCAAGGGCACGCTGTCTCGCGCGCGAGACTTCCGCGGATGGAGTATCCCCATCGCCGACGAACGCATCGAGCCAGTCTTCCAGAGCTTCGCCGGTGAGATAGCGTCCGGCGGCAAGATCGGCATCCGCCTCCGCCAGCAATGCCCGTTCGTGAGCAAGACGGGCTTCCCGCTCAACTGATGTTTCGATCTGGTTGGTATGGGCCATAGGGAAACCTCCGATCTCACATAGACGCTCGCCGGCCCGGTGTGTGTCGATTAACCGATTGTCTGTTTCTCGCGACGGCAACGACCCGCACAGATACCATCCCCTACCCGTGCGGATGCGGATGCAGCGGATCGACCCAGTACACCGCCTCCGGCGCCTCGGCCGGCTCGATATCCAGATTGACCACGACCGGTTCCTGGCCGCTGCGCATCAGCACGCAATCGAGCGGTTCGCCCGGATCGGCGTTGATTTCCTGGTGCGGCACAAAGGGCGGGACATAGATGAAATCGCCCGGCCCGGCCTCGGCGGTGAATTCGAGGCGTTCGCCCCAGCGCATCCGGGCCTTGCCGCGCACGACATAGATCACGCTTTCGATCGGGCCGTGATGGTGGGCGCCGGTCTTGGCGTTGGGGTGGATCGTCACGGTGCCGGCCCAGAGTTTCTCGGCGCCGACGCGGGCGTAATTCACCGCGGCGGCGCGGTTCATGCCGCGGGTCTGCGCGGTGTTCGGGTCGAGCTGGTTGCCGGGGATGACGCGCACGCCGGTTTCGCGCCAATCTGTTTCGGTCATGATCTAATCTCCGTCCTTGTCGTCGCCCTATCATAGCCGAAGAAATGCCGGTTGCGGCAAGCCGTGATCGCGGTGGATTTGCCGCCGGAAAACAGCGAAGCTCACGCGACATTCTAGCCTCCCGCGATAAGGAGAACCCGATGAAGCGTTCCGACCTGACCGAAAAGATCCTCGACATCAAGCGCGCGAAAGGCTGGAGCTGGCGGCATATCTGCGACGAGATCGGCGGCATGTCCGAGATTCTGATCGTCGGCGCGCTGCTCGGCCAGATGAAATTGGTGAAGCCGCTGGCGCAAAAAGCCGCAGTGCTGTTCGGCCTCGATGCGGCCGAGGCGGCGATGCTGAACGAAGTGCCGATGCGCGGCACCGACATGCCGCCGACCGATCCGCTGCTTTACCGGTTTTTCGAGATGGTCATGGTCAACGGCCCGGCCTTGAAGGCGCTGATCGAGGAGGAATTCGGCGACGGCATCATGTCGGCGATCGATTTCGATTTCGCGCTGGACCGCCAGCCGCATGAACGCGGCGACCGGGTCAGGCTGACCATGTCGGGCAAGTTTCTGCCCTATCGCTATTATGGCGCCGAACAGGGCATTCCGGAATTCGGCTATAAGGAGGAATAGCGCGGCCGATCCACCTCACGCGGCACCGGCAAAGGCCAGCACATCAGCAGCACTCCGCTCGGCGCGCTCTTCCATCGGGATATGGCCACATTGGTCATAGATGATCAATTGCGCCTGCGGCAGTGCTGCCTGGAAAAGCTCGGCGCTATGCACCGGGATGAGCTTGTCCTCGCGGCCCCACAAGATCAGCACCGGCATTTTGAGGTCGCCCAGATGCGTCGCCGGTTCCGGCTCATAGGGCAGCGCGAAGCGGATGGCGGTGGTGTCGCGCGTGCCGACCCGGCGATTGAGCGCCCAATATCGATCGATCATCTCCGGCGTCACCAGCGCTTGATCGTAAAAGGCCGAGCGCAGTCCAGATTCGATCAGGCTGCGCGGCGTCACGAAGCCCACGAGATTGCGCAGGATCGGCGTGCGCGCGATGCGGAAGGCCGGCGGAATCGGCCCGTCCACACCGGGCGCGACGGCCCCACCGGCATCGACCAGGATCAGCTTGGCCACGCGCTCCGGATGGACCAGCGCGTAGCGCCAGGCAACAGCACCACCCATGGAGTTGCCCGCCAGCAGGAAGGGCTGGGTCAAGCCCAGCTTGGTGACGAAGGCGTCGAGAAAACCGGCCATGCCGGCAATGCTGTAATCCTGTTCGACCGTGGCGCCAGTCAAGCCATGGCCCGGCAGATCGACCGAAACCACGCGCAGCTTTCCGGCGAATTGCGCGGCCCACGGCTCCCACGTATGGAGCGAGGCGTTCGAGCCATGCACCAGCACGATGACCGGCGCCCCGTCCGGCCCGGCCCGATCGCGATAATGCACGCGGGTACCGCTGGGCAGCGTCAGGAATTGCGAGGGCGGCGCGCCATAGCGCTGATCAAGCTCGGCCGCCGGCACATCGGGCACCGCAACGGCATAAAGCGCCACGCCGGCACCGAGGGTTAAGACCAACAAAGCGATCAGGATTTTGCGCAACATGCGATGCTCTCCCCCTCGGGTGATTCCGCCCGGTTCCGGCGATGATAGGCGAAGGGCGGGGCCGATGTCAGCGTTTCCGTTGTCTCACCCTCACGGCAAGAACCAAGCCGCCGGCCGCACGCATGGATGCCTTGGATCTCAAAAGTTTGATCGCAGGTACATTTGGGGGTACATTCAGGGATGAATTTTGAGTGGTTTGAGGCGAAGCGACTCAAAACATTGCAAGAGCGTGGTCTCGATTTTCGAGACGCATGGCGTCTGTTCGATGGGCGAGCGCTCTACACCTATCCATCGCCTCGCGCGGCCGAAGCCCGGCTCGTCAGTGTCGGGCTGCTCGAACAACGATTCATCGCCGTGGTCCGGCTGGAACGAGACGGCGCGCGGCGCATCATCTCAATGAGGAGGGCAAGGAATGGCGAAGAAAGAACCTATCATGCGCTACTCGGCTGACGAGCTGGCGACGTTGAAAAGCGAAACCGATTGGGCCAAGGTCGATGCCATGACCGAGGAGGAAGTGGAGCGATTGGCTGACAAGGGTGAAGGCGCTTTGCCCGAAGGTTGGGAAAAGACCGCCATTCTTCGGCTTCCACCCGGTAAGGCAGCGTTGAAATTGCGCATTGACCGTGACGTGCTCGAATGGTTTCGCGGCACAGGCAAGGGCTATCAGACGCGCATGAATAATGTACTGCGCGCGTTCGTGACCGCCGCATCGCATCGGCCGCATTGACCGGAAACTGGCACTGAACTGGATCAAATGCCGGGATGACCAGCCGCCGGAGAGGATTGCCAGAGGGCGGTCATGGCATGCGTTTCCGCTGGTAAGCTCCGCAATTATCCTTAAACGGACAGGTCGGGTTCTCCGGCAATTCAAACCATTTATAGGAAAAGCATTCCCCGCTATCAAAAGTCAGCCGTTCGGCGGGATTGACATAGCGCATCAACATACGGCCCTGCACCATGCCACACGGCTGCATTATCGGCGTATTCTTCAATAACCCATTAAGAACGAAAAATACAGACCCCAAAAACGAATTTACCTCATTCATCATCTGTTCGAACCATACAAATATACCCTCAATAACAAGCACCCCATCCTTCTTTTTTATTCCAGTGTGTATGTATTGTACCTTTCCCGATTCGTGATTTAAATGGCAAGCACCTGTTGCCCGATGCGTAAGTTCATCCCGAATAAACCTCAGCTCCTCGTACCATGCCACGGCTCGCAATATGTCCTTCAGCCTATCGGGAAAGGTTCCTTGTATATTTTCAAACCGCGCAAAAAGTCGGCGCGTCGAATCTTGAAAATTCCGCGCATCCTTTCCATAAATCATGTGTATTACCTTCGCGGTGCAGTCTACCGATGAATATAGCTCAAGAATGGCCGCCTCTATCACCGCCGAAAATTCCGTTGCGTTCAAAGCCGGTGTAAAGCCACTCTGCTCCAGTTCCGCACGGTCAATATCAAGATTCGAACGAAGCTTTACTGCCAGTGAATGAAGAGTACACGCTTTAAAAAAGTGATTGCTAACCCCTCACCAATCCCCTCATATTATACAACTGAAAACAGCCCACTGAATGCATGACACTCG
Organism: Aliidongia sp.; assembly: GCA_049696095.1. Lineage (GTDB taxonomy): Bacteria > Pseudomonadota > Alphaproteobacteria > ATCC43930 > CGMCC-115725 > JAXDMU01. The sequence continues at coordinate 4,270 of JBAVTK010000315.1, forward strand.
GAAATTGTGTCGGCGAAGCGCGCCATGAGCGGCGCTAGCCTGATTTCCGGCATTGTCGGGATGAGTT
>JBAVTK010000316.1:0-11714 GCA_049696095.1 Aliidongia sp.
GCCCGCCACGTTTTCGCGGGCCGGCCGGCTCCGGCGCGACCGGCTCGGCTTCAAGCCGAAGCTCGCCGCGCTCGGCCGCCGCCAGCGCCACACCAAGGCGAGCCAGTTCATCGGTCGATAGGAAGCGCTCAACCTTATGCTCGGCATATCGCTTGGTTCCCCGGCATGGATTAGAGCCGTCCGGCCGCAGCTTCCAATCTTCGGCTAAGGCGAACATCTTGGACAGCAGGGCATGAACCCGGTTCGCCACGATCTCGCCACCCCTTACCAGCCGACGCCCCTGTTTCTTCGTCTTCTCATCCTTCGCCGTCGCACCCATTGCGATCTCGCGCATTGCCCGCGCCACGTCCTGTTTCGTCACGGCCGCGAGCGGTACCGTGCCGAGCAACGGGAAGACATGGTTGTCAAGGTTCCGACGATCTTGCGCGATGCCCGATGGCTTCTTGTGCTGTTCGGCATACTCGGCCATGTAGCGTTCGCCCAGCTCGCGCATGGTCGTGATCGCCTTGCGCCGTATGGCACGATCAACCGCCGGGTCTTGCCCATCCGCGACCAGCCCGCGCAAACGCACCGCCTCCCGCCTTGCTTCATCTGCCGTGCAATCAACACCATGCCGCCCGATCGTGAAACGCTTCACCCGGCCGAGATGGCGGTATTGCAAGACATAGATGCGACCGGCTTTTGGCGTCACCTTCACGCCGAAGCCCGGCATATCCGTATCCCAAACCAGCACATCCTTCGCGCCGGGCTTGACTGATTCGACGCTCCGCTTCGTCAATTTGTCCTGCATGACAGCCTCGCAGCCATATTCGGGCGCAGTATGGCCGCTGTCGCAAGCGCCAGCAATCGCCCGCTAGCAATCACATAGCAATCGGGCGGGAACGAACCGCAGCGGGGACGAGCGTAGAGCGGCGTACCAGCTATTCAGCCGGCCACCGCGCAATCCATTGATTTATTGGGGTGTATCGTACTGCAACGGGCCGAAAAGTGGTGCCCAGGGGCGGAATTGAACCACCGACACTGCGATTTTCAGTCGCATGCTCTACCAACTGAGCTACCTGGGCTCCGGGGCAACCGAAGGAAGGCCTGTATAGGCAAATCATTCGGGCCTGTCCAGCTTTGGCGTATATGCGCGGTGCGCATGCCGCCATACCGTCTCAGGCTTCGAACTCGCCATGCCGGTTGATGCGGATGTCGCGGTGGATATAGGCGCTGATCAGCAGGCCGAAGCCGAACATCACGGTCAGCATCGCCGTGCCGCCCGACGAGATGAGCGGCAGCGGCACGCCGACGACCGGGATCAGCCCCATCACCATCGCCGTGTTGATGAAGACATAAAGGAACACATTGACCGTCACACCCAACGCCAGCAACCGACCGAAATGGTTGCGGCATCGAAGCCCGATGGCAAAGCCGTAGATGAAGACCAGCGTATAGAGCGTCAGCAGAACCAGCCCGCCGGCCATGCCGAATTCCTCGGCGAAGGTCGTAAAGATGAAGTCGGTCTCGCGCTCGGGCAGGAAATTCAGGTGCGATTGGGTGCCGAGCAGAAACCCCTTGCCCCACATCCCGCCCGAGCCAAGCGCGATCTTCGATTGGAGAATGTGGTAGCCCTTGCCCAGCGAATCATTTTCCGGATTGAGGAAGGTATAGATCCGGTTCTTCTGGTAATCGCGCAGGAAGCCCCAGGCCACCGGCACCAGCGCGGCACCGCCCAGTATCATCAGCAGGAATTTCCAGATCCGCACGCCCGCGAGGAAGAACAGGCCGCCACTGCACAGCATCAGCATCATGGCCGTGCCGAGGTCTGGTTGTTTCATCACCAAGGCCGCGGGCACCAGCACGAGCAGCACCGGATAGAACAGATGCAGCGGCCGGCCGATTTCCTCGTAGCTGCGCGTGCTGAAATAGCGGGCCAGCACCATCACCAGCCCGATCTTCATCAGTTCCGAGGGCTGTAAAGTGACCGGCCCCAACTCAAGCCAGCGCTGGGCGCCCTTCCCGCTGATCCCCTTCGCATCGACCGCGACCAGCAACACGGCGGCGACGAGATAGATCGGATAGGCCGCGCGATACCAGATCCTTATGTCGATGACCGCGACGACCAGCAGCAGCACCAGCCCGACGCCGAAATGGATCATCGATTTCAACGCCCAGGGCTGGAAATTGCCGTTACCGGCCGAATAGAGCACGGCAAAGCCGACCGACGAAATCAAGGTCAATACGAACACCAAACCCCAATTGACGGTACGGATCTTGTCGAACAGACCGGGTGCCTGGCGGTCGATATCGGTGAAGCTGCTCAATCTTCCTCCCCCTCGGGTTCGGTACCCGGCGGCACGGGCTGGCCCGGCGCGGCGGCGGGGGCCTCGGGGACCGCCACGCCATCGGCCGGAAAGCGGCGTGCCGGATCACGCTTCTGACACTCGCGCAAGACGTCGCGCGCGATCGGGGCAGCATATTTGCTGCCGCCGATGCCATGCTCGACGAAGACCGCACAGGCATAGCGCGGATTGCCGACCGGCGCGAAGGCGATGAAGAGCGCGTGCTCGCGGTCCTTCCAGGGCAATTGCTCGCCCTTCTTGATGCCGTGTTCGCGTTCGCTTGCCGTGATCTGGCGGAATTGCGAGGTGCCGGACTTGCCACCCATTTCGAAACCCGCCTCCGTGATACGCGCGCCATAGGCGGTGCCGCCCGGCTCGTTGGTGACCGCATTCATGCCGGACAGCACCGCCGCAACATGGGCCGGGTTCAAACCCAAGGGCGCGAATTCCTCGCCCCCGCGGTCGGCCTCGAACGGCACGCCCGGCGCGATCACCCCGGCTGCACGGGTAAAATGCGGCACGACCGCCCGATTCGAGACGAGCCGCGCCAACATGGTGGCCAGTTGCAGGGGCGTCACGCCGATATAACCCTGGCCGATCGCGATCGACGGCGTATCGCCATCGACCCAGCGCACGCCATATTTGGCCAACTTCCAGGCGCGCGTCGGGATATTGCCGACGCGCTCGTTTGGAATATCGATCCCGGTCAGCACGCCCAAACCCAGTTTGTTCGCCATGGCGGCGACCCGATCGACGCCCAACTTCATCGCAACATTATAAAAATACACATCGCAGGAATTTTTGAGCCCGCCATGCAGATCGAGCGTGCCGTGCCCGCCATGCCGCCAGCAATGATAATCATGATCGCCGACGGTGAAGACTCCGGGGCAACTGACCCGATAGTCCGGCGTGATCAGCCCGGATTCGAGCGCCGTTATGGCGACGACCGGCTTGAAGGTCGAACCGGGCGGATAAACCCCCTGAATCGCCTTGTTGTTGAGCGGCACCAGCGGATCGGTATTGAGCTGCTGCCAGATCGCGTTGGTGATGCCCTTGGTGAAGGCGTTGGCGTCGTAGGATGGTGACGACGCCATGACCAAAATTTCCCCGGTCACGAAGTCGATCAGGACGCAAGTGGCGCTCTCCTCGGAGCGCAACCGCCGCATGGTGAAGTCCTGGAGCCACATATCGAGGGTCGTCACCACATCGCGGCCGATCTGGCCTTCATCGCGGCTGATCTCGCGTACCACCCGGCCCAGCGCATTGACCTCGATCTGACTGGCGCCAGCCGTACCGCGCAGGCCGACATCCTGCGCCTTCTCGATGCCGCTCTTGCCGATGCGGAAATCCGGTAGCTCCATGACCGGATCGCCGGTCAGTTCGGTGATCGCGACTGGTGCCACATATCCCACGATATGGCTGGCACGATCGGCGAAAGGATAGAACCGGCTTGATCCGACCTCGATATTGACGCCGGGCAACTCATTGATATTGACTTCGATCCGGGACATCTCGTCCCAGCTCAGATTTTCGCGCACGACGACCGGCACGAAGCTGTGCTTGCGCTTCACATCGCGCAACACCTTGCGCCGCTCGACCTCGTCCAGCGGTATCAGCGTGCCGATTGCGGCCAACGTCGAAGCGAGATCGCCCGCTTGCTCGGCCACCAGGACGATGCGGTAATTCTGGTCATTGGTGGCAAGCGGAACACCGAACCGGTCGAGAACCCGGCCGCGGCGCGGCGCGATCAGGCGCAGATTGATCCGGTTTTCCTCGGCCAGCACCGTATAGCGTTGCGCCTCCAATATCTGGAGATAATACATCCGCCCGACCAGCGCGCCCAACAATGCGACCTGGCCGCCGCCGAGCAGGACCGCCCGCCGGGTCAGAACCTTGTAGCGGCCTTGCTCCTGATCACGCGATGCCATCGCTTCACGCCGCCGATGCCGTGACGCGCTGAATCCGCACGAAGAGCAGAGTCAGCAAAGGGAAGAACGCGACCGTGAGCACCGCTTGGAATGCCGGGTTGCGCGGCTCCAAAAGATCGCCGGAAAATGCGCTGCCGACGACCCAAGCCGCCAGATCGAACACGATGACAGTCAACACGAAACCCCACCAGACCAGCGGAAAACTGCGCCCGACGAAAAATCGCCGCTGCGCCAGGATGGTCGAGCGGATGATCAGCAGCAGCAGCGGGGTCAAGCCGACGACGCTGCCCGGCACCGAAGTCAGCAAATCGAACAGCAGCCCGATCAGGAATACTGCCAGATACGGCATATGCTCAGGCCGATAGATCGACCAATGATAGACCGACATCAGCACGAAATTCGGTGTGACCGTCGCATAACCCGGAATGCCGACCGGAACGACCGACAGAACGGCAAGCGCTACGGTCAGCACGGCCGGCGCCAGCTTTGGGCCGAGCCCATGAACGGACTCGACCGGGGTTGGCTTCATGGTCCGCCGCTCGCCTCAATTTGCGCTTTCTTGGGTTGCTTGGGTAACGGTACCGCGTTTTGCGGCAGCACCCCACCCAGGCCAAAATCGATCACGCGCAGATACTCGATTCGCGATAGGTCAGTCGCCGGCTCGACACGAATGGTCGTACCCTCGATCGACGCCACGACGCCGACAACGAGGCCGGGGGGAAACACGCCGCCATCGCCTGAAGTCACCAGCTTGTCACCCAATTGAGGCCGAGCATGCGGCGGCAGATAGATCAGTTGCGGGCGATCGGTATTGTCACCAGCAAGGATCGCGCGCTCATGCGTCGCGTCCAGCGACACCGGGATGCGACTATTGAGATCCGTCAGCAGTAGGACGCGGGACGCCCGCGACCCGACTTCGGCGATGCGCCCGACCAGCCCGCTGCCCGACGCCACGGCCTGGCCTTTGGCGATGCCATCGGCGCTGCCGCGATTGATCAGCAGATTGCGCGAATAGGCACCACCCGCGGTCCCGATCACCTGACCTGTGGCGAACCAACTCGTCTTCTCAGGGTAATAGTTCGTCAAGCCGCGCAGTTCGGTATTCTCGTTCTCCAATTGCCGCGCCGCCTGCTGCCATTGCAGCAGCATGGCATTTTCGGACCGCAACCGGTCGTTTTCCTCGTAGAGCAGCACCGCCTGGCGGACCCGATCGACAGCATTGCCCAGCGCCATGACCGGCTGCGACAGCACAGACAGCACGGGCGAGACGAAATCGGCGGTGGCGCTGCGCATTCGCTCGATCAGCGAGGCGTCGGCCCGGCCGAGCACGATGATCGCAATAGAACCCAGAAGAAAGGCGGAATACGCAAAACGCTGCGCTGCCGAGCGCAGCGGCACCATGAAAAGCGAAACGGGCGCGGAGCGGGACTTCACGGGCACGCTCCCCCCTGCACTCCCGCGACGGAGGCGCGGCCGGCGGCATGCGCAGACTTTGCGGAACTCGTTGTCACCGCCCTGGAACTCCCCGGCAATCGGCGCGACATTGCCATTTTTGACCGCCGCCCGAAAGGCACGTTGCGATTCGGTGGCGAAGATATCCGTGATCTATTAATACATACTGATCAGAACGTTCTTAAGTGTCTTCATCTCCTCAAGCGCGCGGCCGGTGCCGAGCGCCACGCAACTCAGCGGGTCGTCGGCAATCGAGACTGGCAGCCCGGTCGCGTGGCGCAGGATGAAATCGAGATTGCCGAGCAACGCGCCGCCGCCGGTCAGCACGATGCCCTTATCGACGATATCCGCGGCCAGTTCCGGCGCGGTATGTTCGAGTGCCACCTTGACCGCCTCGACGATGGCACCGACCGGTTCGGCCAGGCTTTCCGCGATTTGGCGTTCCGAAATGACCAATTCCTTTGGGACGCCGTTCATCAGGTCACGGCCCTTGATTTCCATGACCCGGCCTTCGCCATCCTCGGGCATGCAGGCCGAGCCGATTTCCTTCTTGATCCGTTCGGCGCTGCCTTCGCCGACCAGCAGATTATGATTGCGCCGGATATAGGCGATGATCGCCTCGTCCATCTTGTCGCCGCCGACTCGAACCGAGCGTGAATAGACGATACCGCCGAGCGACAGCACCGCCACCTCGGTCGTGCCGCCGCCTATATCAACGACCATGGAGCCGGTTGGTTCGGTGACCGGCAGGCCTGCGCCGATCGCCGCCGCCATCGGTTCTTCGATCAGGAAGACGCGGCGCGCGCCGGCACTTTCGGCCGATTCCTGGATCGCGCGACGCTCGACCGCGGTCGAGCCCGACGGCACACATACAATGATCTCGGGTGACGCAAAGCTGCGCCGGTTATGCACCTTGCGGATGAAATGCTTGATCATTTCTTCCGCGACTTCGAAATCGGCAATGACGCCGTCGCGCAAAGGCCGGATCGCCTGAATGTTTCCTGGAGTACGGCCGAGCATCAGCTTGGCTTCGTCGCCAACCGCCAACACGTGGCGCTTGCCCTTGACATTGGCAATCGCGACGACCGACGGCTCGTTCAACACGATGCCCCGGCCCTTGACATAGACCAGCGTATTGGCCGTACCGAGATCGATCGCCATATCGGCGGACAACCAACCCAAAAGAGATCCGAACATGAGTATCTACTCGATTCCTGCTATATAATCTGGTGCCGGTGCCCGCACACACGCACCGAGCGGGTGCAGTGATGCCGCCGGCCCTCGTCGGACGGCCCCTTCACCCTTCGGTATCGCTTGAGCCCGGTCTGGACGCCCCGGGAAGTATCGGCGATGCCTGACGAGCCGTTGATCCGGCCGCCGCCCCAAGCCCGCCGCATGCCTCACATCCAGATCCCGAACCTCACCATGCTGGAGCAGGAAACCCGCCCGAAACCAAGGAAATTCACCGGCCCAGGCTGGCCCGCCCCGGTGACCTAGTCCTAGCCGGTCATACTCTGCCGCGCAAATGGATTCTCGGCGGACGGTGCAATGCGGACAATCGGTCATACCGCTGTCAGTTGTCGGCAAGCGGGACCCACGGAATCCGTCCGAAGGTGATTCCCTCGTCGGCCAGGGCGTCGGCCTCCGACTCCGAGGTTTGGCCGTAGATGTCGCGCGGATCAGTCTCGCCATAATGAATCTTGCGGGCTTCCTCGGCAAACCGGTCGCCGACATTCTCGCATTTGGTCTCGACCGCGCGGCGCAGCCCGCGCAGCGCGGCCATCCGTTCGGCCGGTCCGGGCGACGATTTGTCCGATCGGGCAAGGCGCGGCGCCATCGGCGCCTTCTCGACATCGCACGCACCGCAGACCGGACAAGCAATCTCGCCCGCCTCCCGCTGCTCTTCATAGAAATCGCTGCTGCGGAACCAGCCCTCGAAGACATGCCCCGACGGGCATTTGAGTTCGTAAAGGATCATGCTAACCGCCATCCGGGCCGAGCCAGGACCGGTCCTGCGACAGCGAGGGCACGGCGCGGCGCGCTTCATCGACCCGCGCCAGATCGAGTTCCGCGGTGACGAAGCCGACCTCCTCGCCGCCATCGGCCAGCACGGCCCCCCAAGGATCGACGATCAGCGAATGGCCGTAGGTCCGCCGGCCGCCCTCATGAACACCAGTCTGGGCTGGCGCCAGCACGAAGCAACCGGTTTCGATCGCCCGCGCGCGCAGCAAACTGTGCCAATGCGCGGTGCCGGTCGGCACGGCGAAGGCCGATGGAATGCTGAGCATCCGCGCCCCGGCCTGCGCCAGCGCGCGATAAAGCGCCGGGAAACGCAGATCATAACAGACACTCATGCCGAGCTTGCCCCAGGGCGTATCGGCCAGCACCGCCCGCTCGCCCGGCCGAAATTGTGCGGATTCGCGATAGCGCTCGCCGCCGGCCAGATCGACATCGAACATATGGATCTTGTCATAGCGCGCGACGATGGCGCCGTGCGGATCGAACAGATAGGAGCGGTTGGCCAACCGCTCCTCGCCCGGCAGCCGCACGACGAGCGATCCGGCCAAGAGCCACGCCCCGGTCTCGCGCGCCAACGCCTGAAACGCCGCGATGCCGTGCGGCGCCCCTTCATCCTCAGCCTTGGCGAATTTCGGCTCGCGCCGCGGCTCGATCATCAGCGTCACTTCGGGCGTCAGGATGAATTCGGCCCCGGCATCGCGCGCGCGGCGGATCAGCGTCGCGGTGGCGGCGATATTGGGCTCGACCTCCGGCCCGGCCGAGACCTGGATGCAGGCGACCGTGACACGCTGCGCCATGAAACTCTCCCTCAGACCGGGTCAGGAAGCGAGCTTGCCGTCCAACCCACCGGCCTTGTCGAGTGCATAGAGATCGTCGCACCCGCCGATATGTTCGCCGTCGATGAAAATCTGCGGCACCGATGTCCGCCCGCCGGCCCGCCCGACCATCTCCGTCCGCCGATCGGGCTGCGCCAGCACATCGATCGTCTCGAAGGCGACACCCTTGCTTTCCAACAACCCCGTCGCCCGTGCGCAATAGGGACAAAAAATCGAGGAATATACTTCTATCCGAGCCACGACCGCCGCTCCCGAAACATCCCGCCTGTTACCGATATAAGACGGGCGGGCGCGGTTGCCAATCGGTGTTTGCGGGGGATGGTACGCGTCAGGCGGCGATTGCGCGATGAGTCTCGGTTCAAACATCGATGTCCCCTTCCCGGTGACTGGGGGCTGAACAGCTCGTCATCACTCCACCCGCACCGCCCGCGCCAGTGTCAGCACAAAGATCCGCGCCGCGCCGGCCCGGCGCAGCACGCGGGCACATTCTTCCACGGTGGCGCCCGAGGTCAGCACATCGTCGATCAGCAGCACGCGCTTCCCCGTGACATCGCTTTTGCCCCGCACCCGAAATGCGCCCCGGACATTCTCCGCGCGCTGGATGCGCGTGCGGTGGCCCTGCGACGGTGTGCGGCGGCCGCGGATCAGCAGATCGGGGACGAGTGTCGGGCCTGGATGTCCTTGGCGGCGCCAGGCGGCACAGGCGGCTTGCGCCAACAGGGCCGATTGGTTGTAGCGCCGACGCCAAAGCCGGGTCCAATGCAGCGGCACCGGCGCCACCAGATCGGCTTCGGCCAGCAGTTTCGCCCCGGCGCGGGCCAGCCATTGGCCAAAGGCCGGCACGCTTTGCAGCCGGTCGCCATGCTTCAGCGTCAGCACCAGCGAGCGCGAATGGTCGTCATAGGCGAACACGCTCAAGGCCCGGTCGAAGCGTGGCGGCCGGGCAAGGCAGCCGGCGCACAGGATCGCGGCCCCGCCCTGGTTCGCCCCGGCATCGAAGGCGAACGGCACACCGCAGCAGCCACAGCACGGTTCGCCCAGAAAATTGATGCCGCGCCAGCAGCCGGAACAGAGCGTGCCGGTCGCCTCGACTCGCGCTTTGCACAGAATGCAGCGCGGCGGCAGGACCAGATCGAGCAGTCCACGGCCGAGCCGGACGAGCGGCGTCATCGCCGATCGGACTTACGAGCTGCCGATCACCACGCCGGTCAGGAACACCAGCACGCCGCCGACCACGACCTGAAAGGTCGCCGCCAGCCAGGGTGTTTCCATATAACGATGGCGAATCCACGAGATGACGCCGAGTTCGACCAGCACCACGGCGATTGCGATCAGCGTCGCCGTATTGAACTCGGGAATCAGGAACGGCAGGCTGTGGCCGAGCCCGCCCAACGTGGTCATCAGCCCGCAAATGATGCCGCGCAGCAGCGGCTTGCCACGGCCGGTCAGCGAGCCATTGTCGCTCAGCGCCTCGGCGAAGCCCATCGAGATGCCGGCGCCGATCGAGGCGGCGAGGCCGACCAGCAAGGTGTCCCAGCTTTGATGTGTGGCGAAAGCGGCGGCGAAGAGCGGCGCCAGGGTCGAGACCGAACCGTCCATCAACCCGGCCAGCCCCGGCTGGACGACCTGGAGCAGAAACAGACGCCGTGAGACCTCGTCCTCCTCGTGACGGACATCGGACGGCAATTGCTCCGAAGTCAGCCGCTCGGCCAGGATTTCATGCTGCGACTCTTCGGTGGCGAGGTCGTTCAGCAATTGGCGGACCGCCGCGTCGGTCGAGCGTTGCGCGGCGCTGCGATAGAAGCGCTTGGTCTCCAGCTCCATGATTTCGGCCTGATTGCGCACGGTGTCGAGCCCGAGCGGCCGCAACAGCCAGACCGGCTTGCGCTTGACGAAGCCGCCGACATCCTCGCGTCGGATCAGCGGGATATGCTCGCCGAACTTGCTCCGGTAGAACTCGATCAGGCGATGGCGATGCCCCGCTTCCTCCTTGGCCATGCCGCGGAAGATATTGGCCGAGGCCGGGTATTGATCCTTCAGCCCATCGACGAAATTGTCATAGATGCGCTCATCCTCCTCCTCCAGCGTGATGGCAAGAGCGAGCACTTCGCGTTCGGTCAGTTCGTTGAAATGCTTCACGTTGATCCATCCATGTCGAGGGCGGCGGCGATGCTATTAACGCCCTCACGCGGGGGGGCGTGTCAACCATCTGGCTATGCTGCGCGCTCGATCTTGAGACCCGTCCTTTCGGGGGCAACAGCGAGGCGAATGTCCGGCGGCTGGGTGCCCCACCCATTTTCGTGTGGTCTCGCACAAACTGGAGCCTCATGATGACGGCATGACCGATGAGATCCTCGTCTTCGACCGCGCCGCCGTGCGCGCGCACCGCGAACGCGCTGCTTCGTTGCCGCGCGATGGCCGCTTTCTGCGCGATGAAATCCAGGCGCGGTTGGTCGATCGGCTAAACGATATCAAGCCGCGCTTCGATCGGGCGCTCGACCTCGGCGGCGGCGATGGCGGGCTGGCCCGCCTGATGGCCGAGGCCGGGCGTTCGCAGCACCTGGTGTCGCTCGATCCGGCCGCCCGTTTTGCGCGCGGCCTGCCCAATGGCGTGATCGGCGAGGAGGAGGCACTGCCCTTCGCCCCCGGCAGCTTCGACTTGGTGATCAGCACCCTCGGCCTGCATTGGACCAACGACCTGCCCGGCGCCTTGTGGCAAATCTGCCGGGTGCTGCGGCCCGATGGACTGCTGCTGGCGGCACTCTTCGGCGGCGAGACGCTGTGGGAGCTGCGCGAGGCGCTGACGCTGGCCGAGATCGAGATCACCTCGGGCGCCGCCCCGCGGGTCTCGCCCTTCGCCGACCCGCGCGAGGCCGGATCATTGCTTCAGCGCGCCGGCTTTGCGCTGCCCGTAATCGACACCGAACTGCTGACGGTGACCTATCCCGACGCCTTGGCTCTGATGCGCGAGCTGCGCGCGCTGGGCGAAACCAACGCGTTGCGCCACCGCGCCCGCACCTTCACGCGGCGCGCTGTGCTACTGCGCGCCGCCGCGATCTATGCTGACCGGTTCGGCGACGCCACCGGCCGTATTCCGGCCAGTTTTCAGATCATCACCCTGACCGGCTGGGCACCGGCCGCCGACCAGCCGCGCC
>JBAVTK010000317.1:0-8439 GCA_049696095.1 Aliidongia sp.
TGCCGCATGTCCGGTTTGGCCGGCGCCTCTTGCCGGCTATCATGCACGAGGCCCGATTCGGCAAAGCCCGGGCAACCGGGCGGCACCGCAATGGTTTCCGGCCGACCCAGCTGTGCCATCCCATCGCGGATCAGCGCATACCAGCAAGCATCGTTCTTGGTGACCTTGCTCTGCCAACCACAGATATAGAGACGGTCTTCGGCCCGGGTCAGTGCCACATAGAGCAGCCGACGATATTCCTGATCGCGCTTGCGCTGTGCCGCCGACCGGGCGGCGGCGGCGACCGGTTCGCCCGCCCCGTCGCCGGGCGCCCACAGCATCGCCGCATCATCGGTGGGCCAGACCAGCGGCGGCAGCCGGGTCGGCACCGCGACCGTGTCGGGCAGGAACACGATCGGCGCCTGCAAACCCTTGGCGCCATGCACGGTCATGATGCGAAGTTGGTCGACTCCGGCGTCGAGATCGCGCTTGATCTCGGCCTCGCCGCTGTCGAGCCAATCCAGGAAACCCTGAAGCGACGGCACATGCGCGCGCTCATAAGCCAGGGTCTGATTGACGAATTCGTCGATCGCATCGACCGCTTCATAGCCGAGCCGCCCGATCAGCCGCTGCCGGCCGCCGCCGGCCCCGAGCAACTCGGCATAGAGTTCATGCGGCGGCACGAAATCGGCCCTGGCCAGCAGCGCCGACAGAGTCTCGCGCGCCGCCATCGCCCAAGGCGCCCCATGCGCACGCAACGCCTGCCACAGGCTGGCCTGCCGGTCATGCGCCACGGCGAAAAGCTGATCCTCGTCAAGGCCGATCAGCGGTCCTTTCAGCACCGTCGCCAAAGTCAGATCGTCTTCGGGCAGCAGCAGGAACCGGCCGAGCGCCATCAGATCCATCACCGCCAACTGGCTGGTCAGCACCATGCGGTCGGTTCCCGCGACCGGCACGTCCAGCCGCTTCAATTCCCGAAGCAATTCGGCGACGAAGCCACCGCGCCGCCGCACCAGCACCAGGATATCGCCGGCCCGGATCGGTCGGCCACGAGATTCCAGTTCGGCCTTGGACTTGATCCACCCGGCCACGGTGCGCGCGATCAGCTGAGCGAGCTGCGCACGCGGTGCCGTCTCGGCCTGCTGGACGACCGGGGGCACCCATGGCTCGCCTGCGTCCGCCGGGTCGGGTGCCAGCAACGGCCAAAGTTCGACCCGGCCGGCATGGCCGCGGCGCCACGGGCGATGACGAATCACCGCACCATCAAGCGCCACGCCATCGCGCGCGGTTTCTCGGGCAAAGACCGCATCGACGACCTCGAGCACCGGTGCGGTCGAGCGGAACGAGATTTCCAGCGGCACCGCGGCCCATTTCTGGGTCGCCGCCTGGATCTGGGCACCGAAATGCGCGCGCATGCGCTGAAATTCCTGCGGATCGGCGCGCTGAAAGCTGAAGATCGACTGTTTGACATCGCCGACCGCAAAGATGGTGCGCGGTCCGTCCCGTGCGCCGAGCCCGCTGAAGAAATCCTGGGCCAGTGCGGCCACGACCTGCCATTGCTCGGGGTTGGTGTCCTGCGCCTCGTCGATCAGGATATGATCGATCCCGCCATCGAGCTTGAACAGCACCCAAGGTGCCACACCGGGCCGATCGAGCAGCGTCCTGGTCGCGAGAATCAGATCGTCATAATCGAGCAGTGCGCGCTGCGCCTTGGCTTTCTCATATTCTACCAGAAATCCGTGACCGAACCGCGCCAGCGCGCCACTGGCATCGTGTACGACCAATGCGGCAAGACGCTGCTGCATGGCCAGAACGCGCGCCTGCTCTTCGGCCAGGCTGCTCTCGATCGATGATTCCGCGGCGAGCACCGCCTTGGTCGCCAAGGTGGCGCGCGGTGTCATTTTTTGAGTGAGAAACTGGTTGCGATAGATGTCCCACTCCGCGGCGCGCATCTGCGGTGAGGCCGCGAGCCAGGCCGCCAGCGCGTTGCCACGGTCCCGATCGGTCACCGATTTCGAGGCGATCAACAGGCCGGCGATCCGCCGCAACGCCGGGCCGGCGAAACTCGCCTCCTCCGCGAATTGCCCAAGCACACTGGTCCGGCTGTCGCTCGGCGCCAGACCGAGCAAAGCAGACAGCCGGACCAAATAGGCTTCGAGCCCGCCGGCCTCATCGAGCAAAAGCGCCAGCCGGCCGCGCTCGGCCGTCAGCGCCGCCATCAGTTCGGCAAAGCCCTGCTCACGGGTATGGGCCAAAATCTCGGCCAGCGCGCACGCCAATTCTCCGGCCGGTGCGGCACGGGCCTGTTCCAATATCCGGTTTCGCGTCTCGTGGCGCAGTTCGGCGGCACTGCGCTCATCCATCACTTCGAAATGGGGCGGGATGCCGGCTTCCAGCGGAAAGCGCCGAAGCACCGATTGGCAGAAGGCGTGAATTGTCAAGATTCGCATCCCGCCGGGGGTATCAAGGACACGTGCAAAAAGCTGCGTTGCCCGCGCATATTGCTCCGGCCCGGGAAATTCTCCGGTAATGTCCTTGATCTCGCTGCGTAATTCTATATCGGCCAGGATCGCCCATTTCGCCAGCCGGGCATTCAGCCGGTTGGCCATTTCGGCCGCAGCGGCCTTGGTAAAGGTCAGGCATAAAATCCGTCCGGGTGCCGTCCCCGACAGCAGCAGATTCAACACCCGGTCGGTCAGAACCTTGGTCTTCCCGGTCCCGGCCGAGGCGGCCACCCAGATTGAAGCGGCGCTATCGGCTGCCCGGCGCTGCGGGGTGCTGGGATCCAGTTCGCTGATGGCCGGGTCGCTCACCCTGGTGTCTCCTGGGCGGCAGTTCGCGTCATCGAACACAGGACCATTTAGCGAGGCTCTTTTCACCGAGGCTGACGAGCGCAGATCATGGCGGATCAGGATTATTCGGTAAAGAAATATGTCGCAACGGGATAGGAATGAATCGGGGCGCTCTATCGGTGAACCGCCCCCTCTCACGACAGACTTACGGTAATATCAATAACATCGACGTGATAAATCGGCGATAATATCGACAGTAATGCATATTTAAAGTTGTGTTTAGATATATATCACCGACCTTATAAACATATATAAATTCGAGAGTGGTATCGATGCATAGACGCTCACTAAGATCGTTCAAGAAGGGCAATTTGTAACGGGCCATAATATAGTCTACGTTTAATACCCTTCAGGGGGTCGCAACCGATTGGCATTCGCGAGCCCGAGGGTGTTGATCTGTCCGACAATGGGAGGAAGCGATGGGTTGGGCGGTGTTTCATGGCAAAGCCTCAAAGGCGCGACGGGATGCCTGGGTCGTCGCCATCGTGCTGATCTGCGGTCTGGTGGCAGCCAACAGGCTGAATATACTCGAATTTATTTATCTGTTTGACCAAGCGCATCCGGCCTGGATCGTCGATGACATCACGATTGCGTTGACGATCGGCTGCTTTGGGTTCGGCTGGTATAGTTGGCGACGGCTGAACGAAGCGGCACTTGCGGCGGCGGCCCGCGAGAAGACATTTGCCGAGCTTGAACTCCGTAATCGCCAGATCGAGGAAAATGCGCGCGAACTTGGCGTTGCGCGCGACGCCGCAGAGGCCGGCAGCCGTGCCAAATCCGAGTTTCTGGCTAATATGAGTCACGAGATCCGGACACCGATGAACGGTATCCTCGGCATGAACGGCCTGTTGCTCGATACGCCGCTGGACGACGAGCAACGTCGATACGCCTATGCGGTTCAGGAATCGTGCGATTCGCTGCTCCGGGTGATCAATGACATTCTCGATGTCTCGAAACTCGACGCCGGCAAGGTCGAACTGGAATATCTCGATTTCGATTTGGTCGAAACAGTCGAGAGCGTCCTCACGCTGCTCGTGCCGCGCGCGCTCGAAAAGGGCATCGATCTCGGCGTCTATGTCGAGCCACAGGCACGGCGGGGCTTCCATGGCGATCCGACCAGAATTCGCCAGATTCTGCTGAATTTGGTCGGTAACGGCATCAAATTCACCGAGAAAGGCAGCGTGTCGGTCGAGGTCACGATCACACCGGCCGAATCCGTCCCGATCGATCGTTCGCTCACGGCTGATTTGGGCGACGTTATGACCAAGGTCCGATTCGAAATCATCGATACCGGTATCGGCATGCCCGAGGAACTCGGCTCACGGGTATTTGAGCGATTCAGTCAAGCCGACAGTTCGGCGACGAGGCGCTTTGGCGGTACCGGTCTCGGCCTCGCCATCTGTAAGGACTTGGTCGAACTGATGGGCGGACGGATCGGAGTCGTGAGCCGCCCGGGTGCCGGCGCCACGTTCCATTTCGAAATCCCGCTGGCACCGGCGCACGCGTCGGTGCCGAGTCGAAACGCGCTGTCCGCCCATTTCAAGGGAACACGTGCCCTTGCGGTCGACGATATCGGCATGAATCTCGAAATCCTCTCGCGCCAACTCGCTGAACTGGGCATCGCCACAACTATCTGCAAAGACGGTTTCGAGGCGCTGGCCGAGATCGAACGCGCATGGCATCGCGGCAAGCCTTACGACATCGTCTTTCTCGACCAAATGATGCCCGGCTTGTCGGGACAAAGCCTGGCGGCGCGGATCCGGGCGATCCCGAGCCTTGCCGATACCAAGCTCGTTCTGGTCTCGTCGGCCGGCAGCCAAGAACTGAAGAAGGGCACAACCAAGGTGTTGGACGCGGTACTGGATAAACCGCTGAGGCAACGCGATCTCTTTGATTGCCTCGCCCGATTATTTGCGCAGCCGCAACGAGCCGAGCGTCGGGCGGCTGTCGATCTGGCCGCTTTCCAAGTAGACGCTGTCTCGTCCGCAACAAGGCCGGTAACCGGCCTGCGCATCCTTCTGGCCGAAGACAATAAAATAAATCAGTTGTTTGCGGAGTCCATGCTGACCAATGCCGGTCATTCGGTTTACATCGTCGAAAACGGTCTTTTGGCGGTCGATGCCGTTCGGCGGGGAAACTATGATCTGGTACTGATGGATGTCCAGATGCCGGAACTCGATGGCGTTCAGGCAACCAGGCAAATCAGGGCGCTGCCGCCACCGAAATGCAATCTCTGGATCATTGCCATGACTGCCCATGCGATGAGCGGTGATCGGGAAACCTACCTCGCGGCCGGGATGGACGATTACGTCTCGAAACCGATCGAGGTTCCGATCCTGCTGGCCAAGCTGGCGGGCTCGAACAAGGTCAGCCGAATGACGTCGTAGGTCGCGTAGCGCGCAAGCGTCACGACTTACCGCCCCGTCAGCTTTTCCCCCCAAGTCGCCACCTCAACCGGCTCAATTGCGCCGCAGGCTCCGCCCGCCGGTCCGGCGTTGCGGGCCGGCGCCGCCCAGCCAGCCATCTCCGCCGGTGCGGCTCTGCGCGCTGATCGGCCCGAATTCGCTGAGATACCGTCGGGTCCGCTCATCATGCGTCATCATCGGCGCGCCAAAGCGGGCCGCCAGGCGGCTGCCATAGCGCGGCACCAGGACAACACCCAGAAGCAGCATGGTGATGATCAGATAGCTGGGGGAAATATCCGGAACCGCCTCTTGCCAAAGCTCGGCCACGCCGAAGGCAAGGATCAGAATGATCGCGGTTTCCGTAATGCGGTGCAGGGGGGATTTGTAGACGTATAATCGATCTGACATTCGTCAGAAGGCCCCTCCTTGGGGCCGGCACGACCGGCGCAGAGCCGGAGCAACCGGACTATAGCACTGAATTTTTGTTTACCGCAATGACTTCCGCGGTACGTTCTACGAATGGCATGCAACCTGGACGCTTCAGCGCCTCGGCGCCACCTGAAGCACGGTCCCATCGACCCCAATCACGGTCACGGCCGAGCCCGACGGCAGATCGGGGCCGCAGGCGAGCCAGACTGTGTCGCCAAGCCGGATCTTGCCCCGCCCCGCGGTGATCGGTTCCTCGACGGTGGCGGCGGCACCGATCAGCCGATCCGAGCTATTGATCAGCGATGGCGTGCCGCCCGCGGTCAAGCCCCGATAGAGCCGGAAGCAGAGCGCGAACAACAGGGACGTGACGACAGCGAACAGCAAGAGTTGGGCGGGCAGATCGAGCGGCATGATGAAGCCGAAGCCGGTTACCGCGAGCGCGCCCAAGGCCGGAAAGACCAGGAAATAACCCGGTGCCAGCATCTCGACCACCAGCAGCACGGCGCCCACCGCCCCCCAAATCCAATTATCCATCACGGCAGATCCGGTGGCGCCACGCCCACGGCTGGCACTGAACCCGACCGCCCGCGAGGTGCCCCGGACGAAGGTTGAATGGATTCGCGGATCAACTCGGTCATCCCGGCGAGCGACCCGGCGATACCGGCCGCTTCGAGCGGGATCATGACCAGTTTGGTATTGGGCGCCGAGCCGATGCGCGACAGCGCGTCGGTATAGCGCTGGGCAATGAAATAATTGAGCGCCGCGACATTGCCCGCCTCGACCGCGTTCGAGACGACTCGCGTCGCTTCGGCCTCGGCCGCGGCCAGTCTCTCGCGCGCTTGGGCATCGCGCTCGGCTGAGGCCAAGCGCGCCTCGGCGGCCAGGATCATCGATTGTTTCTCGCCCTCGGCCTTGAGCACGGCGGCCTGCCGGAAACCATCGGCCTGGAGCACCGCCGCCCGCGCCTCGCGATCGGCGGCCAGTTGCTTGGCCATCGAGGCCACGACATCGATGGGCGGCTGGACATCCTTGAGCTCGACGCGGTTGACCTTGGTGCCCCACACCTCGGTCGCCAGATCCAGCACATGCAGCAGCATGGTGTTGATCCGCTCGCGGTTGGACAGTGTCTCATCGAGATCCATGGAACCGATCGCCGTGCGGATATTGGTCATCGCGACGTTGATAATCGCCTGTTCCAGATGCTGCACGGCATAGGCCGCCTTGCCGGCATCGAAGATCGTGTAGAACACGATGCCATCGACCTCGACCGAGGCATTATCCTTGGTGATGACGCCCTGCGACGGAATCAGCAGCACACTTTCCATCACATTCATGCGTCGCCCGATGCGGTCGATATAGGGGACGATCAGATTGAGGCCGGGATGCAGCAGCGCGTGGTACCGGCCGAACCGTTCGACCGTCCAGGCCTGGCCCTGCGGCACGGTCTTGACTCCGGCATAGATCGTGACGACGGCGACGAGCGCCAGAAACAGCACGAAAATCAAAAACGACGACATCATTGCACGGTCTCCCTGAAGGCGGCGCCATCCTCGCGCGAAACACGCCGCGATGCACGCGCCATCGTTCGTCATCAGGTTGACGCCCGGCCGGCAAAGCCGCTCCAGAGCGCGCCGGCGGCAAGCGGCCGGGCTTCTCGCCCGCTCAACAGACTCCGTCGCCCGTTTCCCCCTGTGCGGAAAAGATGGGTGAATTCATCCAGTATCGACAATTCGCGGTACGATTAGGGCACGCGTTACCGCTCAAAACAGATGACCGCTCTTCGCCTGCTTGGTCGTCAGATAGAAACGGTTGTGATCGTTCGGCGTGAAACTGTGGGGCACATGTTCCGTGACGACGATGCCGTACCGTTGGATTGCCTCGATCTTGTCGGGATTGTTGGTCAATAGGCGGATGCGGTCGAAGCCGAGCTGGCGGAGGATTTCGGCCGCCGGCTGATAGACCCGCTCATCGGCTTCGAACCCCAACTGTTCGTTGGCATCGACCGTGTCGAACCCGGCATCCTGAAGGCGATAGGCGCGCAGCTTGTTGACCAAGCCGATGCCGCGGCCTTCCTGCGCCAGATAGACCACGATGCCGCTGCCGGCGTCGGCGATCGCGCGGATCGCGCCGCGCAACTGCTCGCCGCAATCGCAGCGCAGGCTGCCCAGCAGATCGCCGGTGAAACATTCCGAATGGATGCGCGCCAGCACCGGCCCCGGCCCCTGGGGATCGCCGATCAGGATGGCCAGATGGTCGGTGCCGCCATCATCCGGCCGAAACGCGACGATGCGGGCATTCTCGGCATCGGCCAGCGGCACGCGCGCATCGGCGACCCGGCGCAGGCTGCGCGCCAGCACGGAACGATGTTCGGCGATCGTCTCGACCGCCAGTTCGATGATGCCTTCGCGCCGGGCCAGCAGCGCACCGAGCTTGGTCTCGATCGCGAACAGGGCCACCGCGGGCAATAGTCGCGCGAGCTTGGCCAGTTCGATGGCGGCGGCGGCGATACTATGTTCCGGTGCATCAATGATCGCGATCGGCGGCGGCGGAACTTGGCGCACCGCGGTCGGATCCGCCAGCTCATTGAGAAAGGCGGCGCCGATGTCATCGGGCAGCGACAATTCGACACAGGCGCCCGACGCGGTCTCGATCGGTGCCAGATCGAGCGCGACCGCACGCCGCCGCGTCGTCGCCAGCCGCGCGGCGCTGCCGGTCCAGGCGACCGCACGGGCCAGCCCTTCGTCATCGATGGTTTCCGCGGCCTGGATCAGCGC
>JBAVTK010000318.1:0-1852 GCA_049696095.1 Aliidongia sp.
CTATTGCCCCGGCGGGCTGCCGCAAGCGCCCGGCTCCTGCTCGATCCAGCACGACCCGCGCGGCGGCGGCTATTCGATGCCGGTCGAGCGGCCGGCCAAATAGCCTGCCATGGTGCTGAAGCAAAGCCGGCGCGGCCGGATCCCGCCCTTTATCGTCATGGATGTGCTGCGCGAGGCCAACCGCCTCGCCGCCGCCGGTGCCGATATCGTGCATCTCGAAGTCGGCCAGCCGAGCACCGGGGCGCCATCGCGCGTGCTTGAGGCGGCCGAGCGGCTGCTGCACGCTTCGCCCTTGGGCTATACCGATGCGCTCGGCATTCCGGCCTTGCGCGCGCGGATCGCCGCGCATTATGGCACGTGTTACGGCGTGACGGTCGATCCGGCGCGGGTCGCGGTGACGGTCGGGGCGTCCGGGGCGTTTTCGCTCGCCTTTCTCGCCGCCTTCGATGCCGGCGACCGCGTGGCGCTGGCGATTCCCGGCTACCCGGCCTATCGCCATATCCTGACGGCACTCGGTCTCGAACCGGTCGAACTGCCGGCTGGACCGGAAGACCGGTTCCAGCCGACCATCCGGCTGCTCGAAACAGCCCGGGGCCGGATCGACGGGCTGATTGTCGCCAGCCCGTCGAACCCGACCGGCA
Source organism: Aliidongia sp. (assembly GCA_049696095.1). Classification (GTDB taxonomy): domain Bacteria; phylum Pseudomonadota; class Alphaproteobacteria; order ATCC43930; family CGMCC-115725; genus JAXDMU01. The sequence continues at coordinate 642 of JBAVTK010000318.1, forward strand.
CAATGCTAAGCGCAGATGCGCTCAGCGAACTCGCCGCCTATTGCCGCGGGCGCGGCATCCGGCTCATCTCCGACGAAATCTATCACGGCATCAGCTATGGCGGCCCGGCCGCGACCGCGCTCGAGGTTGAGCCCGAGGCGATCGTCATCAACAGCTTTTCGAAATATTTCTCGATGACCGGCTGGCGCCTGGGCTGGATGGTCGTCCCGCCCGACCTGATTCGGCCGGTCGAATGCCTGGCGCAAAATCTGCTGATCTCGCCGCCGAGCTTGGCGCAACATGCCGCGATCGAGGCGTTCGACTGTACCGCGGAACTGGACGCCAATGTCCGGCGCTATGCGCAGAATCGCGCCTTGTTGCTCGACCGGCTGCCCGAAGCAGGATTCACCGACTTCGCCCCGCCCGACGGTGCGTTCTATCTCTATGCCGATGTCTCGGCCCTGACCGACGACAGCCTGGAATTCTGCCGCCGCATGTTGCATGAAACCGGTGTGGCCGCGACGCCCGGCCTCGATTTCGACGGCGCGCGCGGCCGCCGCACCGTGCGCTTCTCCTTCGCCGGCGCCACGGAGGATATGGCAAAGGCGGCCGAGCGGCTCCGCGCCTGGCGGCGTTAGCTGCATTCCAGCCCCGCCGAAACTCATTTCAGCCAACGTCGCGAGAGGCTTGCACTCCCGGGCGAAAGAGGGTACCAGAGCCGTCCTTGCGGCGGTTCTGTCGCCGCGGGGAGATGATTTCCGGTTCCCGGAAATCCGGTGGGGCGCGTAGCTCAGCGGTAGAGCACTACGTTGACATCGTAGGGGTCACAAGTTCGATCCTTGTCGCGCCCACCATTTTTCTTGTTTATCAACGCGATGCGGAGCAGCTTCGGATTCCTGACGCCAGGGAAGCCAAGTACTCACGGGTGCGGCGGTGCCCCCGGATCGCGGCGAGCAAGATACCGACAGCAACGACGAGCGTGCTGCCAAACCAGATTTTCAGGTCGCGTTTCGCCAGCTCAATGCTGGTTCGTACGTCCTGGATGTCGCTTCGGACGTCCTTGATGTCATCTTTGCTGGCCGATCCTTCGGACATGGCTTCGGCGAGCTCACCAATCCCCTCATATTATACAACTGAAAACAGCCCACTGAATGCATGACACTCGGAAATTGTGTCGGCGAAGCGCGCCATGAGCGGCGCTAGCCTGATTTCCGGCATTGTCGGGATGAGTT
>JBAVTK010000319.1:0-1793 GCA_049696095.1 Aliidongia sp.
GTCCAGCTCGGCATTGCTCATCTGCTCGAAATCGGCCTTTTGCAGCATCTCGCGGTCGGAGAAGGTGAGGGCGGCATCGATCTCAAGCTGGTCCTCTCCCTGCTCCAGACGATTGCGGCCGGTGGATTCATGCATCGCCTCGGCCAGCCGGCGCAGCATCTCGCGCGGTTCCTCGCCGGTCTCGACCCGCGTTTGCGGCAGCACCATCGCCAGCGCCTTTTCCAGGATTTGCGGGTTGCGCCAGAAAACATGGAACGCCTGATCGAAAATCTCATGCTGATCGCGCCGGTTGACGAACACGGCATGGAGCGCCCAGTAGAAATCCCGCCGATCGCCAAGGCCGACGGCGCGGACCGCATCGACCGCGGTCAACAGCGTGCCCGGCCCGACCGGCAGGCCGGCGGCGCGCAGCACCCGCGCGAAATACATGAGATTGGCGACGAGGCGGCCGCCGCCGGGTGCCGCGTCGGCCATCACACGACATTGGCCTGGGCGCCCAGCCCGGCCTTGATCTGATTGAGCAGCCGCTGCGTTTCGCTGCCGGCCAGCCGCTGAATATCGTCCTGATATTTCAGGATCACGCCCAGCGTATCGTTGACCGTCTCGGGCGTCAGCGCCAGTGCGTCCAACTGCATCAGCGCGTCGGCCCAATCGATCGTCTCGGCGACACCGGGCAACTTGAACAGATCCATCTGGCGCAATTGCTGGATGAAGGCGACGATCTCCTGCGACAATGCTTCCGGCGCGCCGGGCGCCTTGACCCGCAGGATCTCAAGCTCGCGCGCGGCGGTCGGGTAATCGACCCAATAATAGAAGCAGCGCCGCTTCAGCGCGTCATGGATCTCGCGGGTGCGGTTCGAGGTGATGATGACGATCGGCGGTTCCGCAGCTCTGACCGTGCCGATTTCCGGGATCGTCACCTGAAAATCCGACAGAATCTCCAGCAGATAGGCTTCGAACGGCTCGTCGGTGCGGTCGAGTTCGTCGATCAGCAGGATGGGCGGCCCCTCCGGCCGGGCATCGAGCGCCTGTAACAGCGGGCGCTTGATCAAGAACCGCTCGTCGAACACGTCGCGGCCCAGGTTTTTTGTGTCGCCACCGGCTTCGGCCAGCCGGATCTCGATCATCTGGCGCGCGTAATTCCATTCATAGACCGCGGACGCGATATCGAGCCCTTCATAACATTGCAGCCGGATCAAATGCCGCCCGAGCCCGGCGGCCAGCACCTTGGCGATCTCGGTCTTGCCAGTCCCGGCCTCGCCTTCGAGAAACAGCGGCCGACGCAGTTTCAGCGCCAGATAGATTGCGGTCGCGAGGCTGCGATCGGCGACGTAATTCTGGCCGTGCAGCAGCGCCAGCGTGGTTTCGACCGAGGGCGGGACGGGATGGGTCATGTGGAAACCGGAGCCTGGTGGTGGGAGGAACGGCCGACAGGCGCTAAGTTAACGCGTACCGCTCTACCCGTCATGCCCGGGCTCGTCCCGGGTACCCACGTCGATCAACCGCCGCGTTTGCCTGAAGCAAAATGTGCCGTGGCCCGACGTGGGTGACCGGAAAAAGTCCGGTCATGACGATAAAAGAGCTTAACTTGGCGCCCGTCGGATAGGCCCGGCGAGCGTACTCCAGATGAAAGGAAACATGGTAGGGGCAGCGGTCGGACGGAACCAGCGTTGCGTGCATGAACCCAATCTGATTACCGCCCCACCAAATCCCACAGCAGCTTCGCATTCATCGCGATGATCAGCACGGTCACTAGCCACGCCAGCCCGTTCAGCCAGCCGGGGCTGGCAAAC
>JBAVTK010000320.1:0-10080 GCA_049696095.1 Aliidongia sp.
GTGCCGGCGAGCGCGATCGGCCGAAATTCGCCCTGCGGCAGACCGGCATCGATCGCCGTGGGGGCCAGACCGGCATGATGCAGCCCGGCCATCAGCGCCCGCAGCGGCGCTCTCGGTACCAGTGACAGCCGCAGATTCAACCGCCCATTGACCCGGTCGCGCTGCTCGACCGTGCTGTCCCAATAGACCTCGTCGGCGGCGAACGGCGTCTCGCGATCCATTTCGTAGCCGATTACACGGATCAACTCGCGCTCGGCGGCCAGCGGCAGCGCCAGATGCTTTTCCAGCAGCAGCCCGGACGGCAGGCGAAGCCGGACCGGCATCGGTCCCCCGGCCGTGGCGGCGGCGCCCTGCGCCGATTTGACGCCGGACGCATCCAGGACAAATCGGCCGAGCCGGCTGATCTGGCCGCGCTTGCGCATCAGCAATTCGACCGCCGGTGGATCGCGGTCGAGCGGTCCGTCGGGCACGACGAGCAGCGCGTCGGCCCTGACGGTGTCCGGCCGGCGCAGCCGCTCGGGCAGAAGTTCCGCCAGCTGTTGCGCCCACCAGGACAGGAATTCTCGAATGAGGGTCACCGGCGGAATATATCCTTGTAACGCTTGAGCGTGCATGTTGTAGCGGGCTTGGCGTCCCGGCGGAAGAGCGGTCGCATCATCCGCCGGGCTGTTCGAGCAGCGGTGAGACCAGAATCGTCGGCCAATGGCGCCGGTCGCCCTCGCGAAAGGTCACGCGCAGCCGGACAACCGGCGGCAGATAGGGGGCCAGCCATTCATCATGCCATTCGGGGGGATGGCCGCTGCCGTCATCCGGCGCCCAATAGGCGAATTCAAGCTTGTCCACGTCATCCAGCAGCACGGTATCGGTCGGCTCGGGCGGGTCAGTGAACGCGGTCTCGTGCAGGACCGGCTTCCAGCGCAGGACGAGTTGATGATCGTCATTGAGCAGCAACGTCATGTCAGCGTCGCGCGTCACCAGCGCCACCGCCGCGGGTAGGCGGCTTTCGAAGCGGAAATGATCCTCCTTGCCTTCGATATGCACCGGGCTGCGCCCGCTGCCCGGCGTGATATGGGTCAGCAGATCGCGCACCGTCCGGTCGATCGCATCCAGTTCCGAGCGCTCGCTCAAAGCGGTACCCTGCCGGTCAACCGCCTTGACGCCCAACTGAATGCCTTTCGACAGGCCGGTCAGCAGCATGCCGAAGACAACCAGCACCACCAGGATTTCCAGCAAGCTGAAGCCTGAGTTGCGCGGGAGGCGAGGGGCTCTAACCATCGTCGCCTCCATCCGGTGCGCCGATGCGCTGGGTTTGCAGCAACACTTCTCGGTTTCGGCCGCTCTCGGTCCAGGAAATCCCGACTTCGACCGAATAGAGCGTGGGCTTGCGGAACGAAGCCTGGGCGAACGGGGTGAGCTGGTTGTTCTTCGCGGTGATCGCGGCCACTTGAACCACGCGGATGCGCCAGCGATAGCCGGAGCCATCGTCACCCTGAGTCTCGCCGCTGGACAGCGGGCCATCCCGGCCGACCGCGGCCAGATGCGATTTGGCGCGGCTGATCGCCTCTTCATAGCGACCGGCGGTGCTGACGGCCGTCATGCCGCCGATTGCCGCCTTGAACATCACGCCCAGCGCCAGCGCCGCGATGATGAAGGCGATCACCACTTCGAGCAGCGTGAATCCCTGGTCACGGCGCATCGGCAACGCTCACCCGGCCACTGAGCCAATCGACGCCGATCTTGACATGGCGGCTTCCCGCGATCAGTTCGATCCGGCCGCCGGTCGAACTGCCATCCGGGGCGAAGCGAATGGCGCCCTCGGTCTCGCTGCGCCGCTCGCCGCTGACGGTCGTCAGGCTGAGGCCGTATTCCGGCGGCAGCCGGATCGGCGGCGCCTGGTCGACCCGAAAGGTCTTGTGTTCGGTATCGAGGGCGAATTCCACCGGGTGGTTGGTCGAGATCGCGCGCGCGCGCGCCTCGCGCAACCCTCCGGCCAACGCGCCCACGGCGGCCCGCGTACTCAAGGTTCGGCTGCGCATTGGCCCGCGCGACACGACCAAGCCAAGCATCAATCCAAGAACCGCCACCACGACGATCATCTCGATCAGCGTGAAGCCTGCGCGCCGGTCGCCCGACCCGTTCTCAGCCGGCCAGGTCATTGAGGCTCAACATCGCGAGCATCAGCGAGCCGACGATGAAGGCGACCGCGATACCCATTGCCACTGTGATGATTGGAACCAGCAACGCCACCAGGCGCTGCACCGACAATCGCGCCTGCTCCTCGTGGATTTCGGCGGCGCGCAGCGCCATCGGGCCGAGCTGTGCGGTTTCCTCGCCAAGCCGCAGCAGATGGATGGTGCGCGCCGGAAAGATCCCGGACTGGTCGAGGGGCCGCGACAGGCCGGCGCCGCCCTTGGCGCTGGTCGTCGCATCCTCGACCGCCCGCACGGCCGCCAGATTGCCGATCGCTTCCTTGACGATGGTCAGCGACGCGATCAGCGGCACGCCGTTCTTGAGCAGAGTGCCGAGCGTGCGGGTGAAGCGCGCCGCCAGCGTCTCGCGAGTCAGCTTGCCGATCACCGGCAGGCGTAACAGCAGCCGGTCGAAGGGCAGCCGTCGGGTCGGACTTTGCAGCCATTGGCGGAGCGCCACCACGATCAGGACCAAGCCGCCGACGACCCAGAGCCCGTAATTCGTCGTGAAATCGCCGGCCGCCATGACGATGCGCGTTGTGAGCGGCAATTGCGCGCCATTTTCCGCGAACAACGGCACGAATTGGGGCAGGACATAGATCAGGAGCAGCGCGATCGAACCGATCGAGGCGACCAGCAACAGGGCCGGATAGATCATGGCCGACTGAATGGTCGCCGACATGCTGCGCTCGCGCTCCAGCAGCACGGCCAGCCGATCAAGCGTCTCGCCCAGCGTGCCGCCCGCCTCTCCGGCGCGCACCAAGCCAATATAGAGCCGATTGAAGCTTTGCGGCTGTTGCGCCAGCGCGGTCGCGAGCGACGTGCCGCCGCGCACCTTGTCGCGCACCTCGCCCATGATCTTGCGGATCCGCGGATTGGCCGCGGTCTCGACCAGGAACCGCAAAGCGCGATCGAGATCCTGGCCGGCGGCCAGCATGATCGACAGTTCGCGCGTCACATTGGCGACATCCTGGCGGCTCAGCCCGCGCTTGCCGCCCAGTTCGATCGAAAACAACTCATCGAGAAAGCCGCGCTTGCCGGCCGGCTCGGCGCTCATCGGGATATGGCCCTGGCGTTGAAGCTTCTCGATCACGGCCGCCTGATCGACCGCTTCCATCACACCGCGCTGGGTCTGGCCCGAACCGTCGATCGCGACATAGCGGAAGGCGGGCATTTACCTCACGCCTCCGACCGGATGCTGCGCACGACTTCCTCAACGGTCGTCTCGCCGGCCAGTGCGGCATCAAGGCCGGCATCGAACATGGTGACCATGCCGTTGGCCACCGCCGCGCGCTCGATCACGTTATGATCGGCGCGCGAGAAGATCAGCCGTTCGACTTCCTCGTCAGGCACCAGGAATTCGGCGATCGCCATGCGACCGCGATAGCCGGTCTGGCGGCAATGCGAACAGCCGACCGGATGCCACAGCCGGATCGGTGTGGCGGCGCCCCGGCCGTCGAGGCCGAAACGCTCGATCATCTCGGCCGGCGCCTCGGCCGGACGCTTGCAGTGCGGGCAGAGCCGGCGCACCAGCCGCTGGGCCAGCACGCCGCGCAGCACGGCGGTGATCAGATAATCCTCCAGCCCCATGTCGCGCAGGCGCGTGATCGTCGCGGCCGCAGAGTTGGTATGAACGGTCGACAGCACCAGATGGCCGGTCAGCGAGGCCTGTACGGCGATCTGCGCCGTCTCGAGGTCGCGGATCTCGCCGACCATGATGACGTCCGGATCTTGGCGCAGGATCGAGCGCAGCAGATTGGCGAAACTCAGGTCGATCTGCGGCTTCACCTGGATCTGCGTGATGCCGCCGAGCTGGTATTCGATCGGGTCCTCGACCGTGACGATGTTGCGCACGATCGAGTTGAGGCCCAGGAGACCGGTATAGAGCGTTGTCGTCTTGCCGCTGCCGGTCGGGCCGGTCACCAGCACGATGCCGTTCGGCAGGTCGAGCGAGTGCATGAGGCGTTCGACCGCGCCGGCCGGCATGCCGAGCTTGGCGAAATCGAACTCGACCGCGGTCCGGTCGAGCACGCGCAGCACGACTTTCTCGCCATAGAGCGAAGGCACGGTCGAGACGCGGAAATCGACCTCCTGACCGCGCACGGCCAGTTTCAGCCGGCCGTCCTGCGGCAGGCGCCGTTCGGCGATGTCGAGCCGCGACATGATCTTGATGCGCGAGGTGATCGCCGCCTGCATTCGTCCCGGCGGCGATTCGGCCTCGTGTAACACACCGTCATAGCGATAGCGTACGCGCAGCCGGTCTTCGAACGGTTCGATATGAATGTCCGATGCCTGGGTTTCGACCGCGCGGGCGATGATCTGGTTGACCAGCCGGATGACCGGCGCCTCGCTCGCCAGATCCTTCAGTCGCTCGGCATCTTCCTCCAGGGGCTCGCCGGATTCGCCCGTGACATCGTCCACGACATCGCCGGCACCTATACCGGATTCGGGATAGAGCCGATCGAGCGCTGCATCGAGTTCGATCGGCACGCCGATCTCGATCGCGACATCGCGGCCGGTCGCCGCGGCTATCGCCTGGATCGTGAATTGATCCAGCGGATCGGCAACCGCCACGCTGACCGTCACGCCATCGACGCGAATCGGCACGGCGCGCGCCTTGCGCAGGAATTTGGGCTTCAACTGCTCGGGCAGCACCGCTTCCTCGGGATAGCGGTCGGGGCCGGCAACGCGATGCCCGAGCAGGGCGGCATAGGATTCGGCCAAGCCGCGCTCGCTGATCAGGCCGAGTTGAATGAGCACGGAATCGAGACGCTGTCCGCTCTCGGTCGAAACACGGCGGGCGCGATCGAGTGTTTTGGCATCGACCAAGCCGCGCTCGATCAGCAAATCGGCGAGTGCCGCGACGGCATCGCCTTCGAGATCGGCACTGGGGGGCGGGCTGATGGCCTCAATGGTCATGGCGCGGTCCGGATCGCTCGCATAGTTTGTCTCAGCGCACACTGTGGAGAGGATGGCTTCGGAGGCAAGCATATTCGACGGGGCAGCCCGTCATGGTCGAGGAGAGACATGTGTATCACCAGATTTTAGTCATAATTGTGGCACCGTTCATTGGAAGTTTCCTGGGTGTGTTGATTGGGCGCCTGCCGGACGGGCGACCCGTTGTCGCGGCCCGGTCGGCCTGTGAAAGCTGCCATCGGCCGCTCGGGCCGCTCGATCTGGTGCCGTTCTTCAGCTATTTGGCGATGCGCGGGAAATGCCGCCATTGCGGTGCAACGGTCGATCCGTTCCATTTCTGGATCGAGCTTGCAGCATTGGTGCCGGCTTTGTGGGCGGCCGGCCTCGATGACGGGTTGCGGCTCTGGGCGGATTGCGGGCTTGGCTGGAGCCTGCTTGCCTTGTCCTGGATCGATTGGCGCCACATGATCCTGCCCGATGTGCTGACCCTGCCGCTGCTGCTGGCCGGGCTCGGCCTGTCGTTGTGGCTGGATCCCGGCAATATCGTCGATCACGCGGCCGGCGCCGCAATCGGCTATCTGCTGTTCCGCGGCGTGGCCTGGGCCTATCGCGCGCTACGCGGCCGGGACGGGCTGGGCGAGGGCGATGCCAAGCTGCTCGCCGCGTCCGGTGCTTGGGTTGCTTGGTACGGGATTGCCCCGGTGATGCTGATCGCGGCGTTGACCGGGCTCGCAGCGGCACTGGTGAGTTTGCTCCGTGGCCGGCGGCTCGACGCCCAGACGGCGATTCCGTTCGGGCCGTGCCTGGCCTTTGCCACCTGGCTCGTGTGGCTTTACGGGGCGGCGCTGGTCGGCGGAGATGGGGGCTTGGGATAGCCGCCGGGGATTCGATGCCGGCCGGCCGGCGGACAGGCCGTCAACCGAGAGGCTGAAATCGTATCTGAATGACCCTCGGGCGTGTCGTCAGTTCAGCCAGAGTAGCGCACAGATGAGATGAACTCCCGCAAGAAATGTGCTGGCGAGTTTATCGTAGCGGGTCGTGATTGGACGAAACCATTTTCGCACCGGCGATCGATCCCCGATCGCCTAATTTGGGCAAGAGCGCGAGATTCTTTAAGCAAGCGAGCGCCAATCACCGCGTCGCGCGGCTCCTATCCGACAAAAGTGTCAAACCCTCGGACCGTGTTTGAGATGGGCGGCAGAGCATTCGTCATTGGCGGGGACGCGTTGGAAGCCTGCTCCACGCGCTTTGCCTGGATGAGTTGGTTTTCGTGGAACGCGAGTTTTGCGACCTCGAACACTTCAGGCGGCGCTTTCAGCTGTGTGTATTGCCGGAGCCACGGCCCCGCTTCCGCCAGATGCCAAAGCGGCGGTTCGCTGGTGACGGCCGGGGCCGGAAAGGCGGCCGCGATCGATCTTGCCTCGCCGCTGGCGTATTTTCGCAGGTTTTGCCGGGAGCAACCGAACAAATCGGCCAAATCGCTGAGGTTTACCAGATCCGGCGCAATCTCGGTCAGGACCGCGCCGCCAATCGCCCGCTCGACATCCGCGATGGCGGAGGCGATGGCGTCTCCGGCGCTCTCGGCGTCCCGGTCGAAATCCAAAACGATCCGGCCCAGACGCCCCATGCTGACCGTCGCATCGTCGCAGCCATTGTCCAGCCGCGCTTCGAGATGCCGGGCGGGATCTTCATCGGCAGCGGCGAGCTGAAACTTCAACAGGCCCAAACGCACCGTTGACGTCCACCCGATACCCGCCCACATTACCCCTATGACCCAGATCACGACAACAGACCTCGAAAAACTCGGCCGCGATGTCGCGTGCGAGGTCGCCGGGCCGGCGGCGTTCGAAGATGTCGCCGTCGAGTCCGGCGGCGATTTCGACAACCGGCCGGTCTATATCTTCTCTTTCGTGATCGACCAGGACCGGGCGCGGGACCGGGCTGGCCGGGTTCGCATCGGGCTGGGCCAGAAGCTTCGGGATGCCTTGATCGAACTCGGCGATGAGCATTACCCGGTCATCCGGATTTTGAGCCGAGACGATTGGGACAAGCGCGCTCGTGCCTGATCCGGCCGATTTGCTGGCCGTCGCTCGTCTGCTCCTGAATGCCGGCGCTACACAGCCCTCGGATGCTCAATTGCGGCGGGCGGTTTCGACCGCCTATTACGCGCTATTTCACAAAATTCTGCGCGCCGCGGCACAACGCTTTATCGGGCCGAATCAGGAGGGAAGTGCGGGGTACGCGATTCTTTACCGAAGCTTCGATCACCGGCACATGAAGGTAATTTGCGAGGCGCTGGCCGTTTCCAAGCTCAAAGACACGCTAAAACGCCAATTGGGCCGGGATGCTGTCAGCCAGGATATGCGGAATTTCGCGTACGCCTTTCCGGTGCTTCAGGATGTCCGTCATCTGGCAGACTACGATCCCACAGCATTCTTTCAGCAATCCGATGTGGCCTCGTTGATCGATGCGACGGAGGTCGCCATGGCCGATTTCGACCGGGCGGCTCCCGATGAACAGACGGATGTGATGGTCCTGATGATGGTCAGGGCAAGGGGCTGACCGATTCGCCGGCCGAGCATGCCGCCGCACCCGATCACCTCACTCTTCCGTGGCCGGCCGCACTGCGCCGGTATTCCTTGATGCTGTTCTGGTGAGGCTGCGCCGGCCCGCGAGAGACAAGATATCGTTCCTCCCTCGCGAACCGGCCGCCGTCACATGGATTTAATCAGGTTCAACTACACCCGCTCGTCCCGCCACACGTCTCGCACTTCAAGCACGTGCCATTGCGCACCAACGTGAAGTTCCCGCATTCGCCGCAGCTATCGCCCTCATAGCCCTTCATCCTGGCCTCACGGATCTGTTCGATCCGGCGGCCTTGGACCGTGGCGGTTTGGGTATGAGCCGGCAAAGGGGGCTGCCCCGAGCCGAACTCGGGCTCGACCGAGAGCGCCAGCGCCGAGGTTCCGGCCGTGGCGGTGGCGATGCCGCCTTGCAGGACTTTCAGATTGTTGCGCACGAAGCCGGAACTGGTGACGCGCTGGATCGCGGCCAGTTGGGCCGTGACCTGTTCGGCCGCGCGGCTGGCATCCTTCGGCAGATTGCCTTCCTCATGGCCCTTGCCGACCGTGTCGGGGGCGAGATCGGCCGGTTGGACATGGGCCAGATCGTTGCGGCCTAGATACGAGATGGCCAGTTCGCGGAAGATGTAATCGACGATCGAGGTCGCCATCTTGATCGTGTCGTTGCCTTCGACCATGCCGGCCGGCTCGAACCTTGTGAAGGTGAAGGCTTCGACGAACTCCTCCAGCGGCACGCCATATTGCAGCCCGATCGAAACGGCGATCGCGAAATTATTCATCAGCGAGCGGAAGGCCGAGCCTTCCTTGTGCATATCGACGAACACTTCGGCCAAGCCGCCATCCTCATATTCGCCGGTGCGCAGATAGACCTTGTGGCCGCCGATGATCGCCTTTTGGGTATAGCCCTTGCGCCGCTGCGGCAGGCGCCGCCGCTCGCCCTTGTTGATGACGCGCTCGATGAGGCGCTCGGTGACGATCGGCGCGCGCTGCGCCGGGGTGAGCGCGGCGAATTCCTCGATCGCATCCTCATTCTCGTCATCCTCCAGGAGCGACGAGGAGAGCGGTTGCGACAGTTTCGAGCCGTCGCGATAGAGCGCGTTGGCCTTCAGGCCGAGGCGCCAGCTCAGCATATAGGCGTTCTTGCAATCCTCGACCCCGGCGGCGTTCGGCATGTTGATGGTCTTGGAGATGGCACCGGAGATGAAGGGCTGCGAGGCCGCCATCATGCGGATATGGCTTTCGGTGCCGAGCGCGCGCTTGCCGATGCGCCCGCACGGGTTGGCGCAATCGAACACCGGCAGATGCTCGTTCTTCAACAGCGGGGCGCCTTCGAGCGTCATGGTGCCGCAGACGAAATTGTTCGCGGCCTCCAGATCGGCCTTGGTAAAGCCGATCTCGCTCAGCAGATCGAAGCCGGCATCGTCGAGTCGTGTGGCCGGGATGCCCAGCGTCTCGGTGCAGAAGGCTTCGCCCAGCGTCCATTTGTTGAAGGCGAATTTGATGTCGAAGGCGGCGGCGAGGCCGGATTCGATCTTCTCCAGTTCGGCCGGGCCGAAGCCCTTTTGCGCGAGCGTCTGATGATTGATGGCGGGCGCGCCGTTGAGCGTGCCGTGGCCGACCGCATAGCGAATCATCGCATCGATCGCCTCGGGCGCATAGCCGAGCGTCGCCAATGCCACCGGCACGATGCGGTTGATGATCTTGAAATAGCCGCCGCCGGCCAGTTTCTTGAACTTGACCAGCGCGAAATCCGGCTCGATTCCCGTGGTGTCGCAATCCATCACCAGGCCGATCGTGCCGGTCGGGGCAACGACGCTGGCCTGGGCATTGCGATAGCCATGCTGTTCGCCGAGCGCCAGCGCTTCGTCCCACGCCCGAACCGCGGCGAGGGCGACGCTCTTATCCGGGCAATTATGCGCCTCGAACGGCACCGGCCGCACCGCCAAGCCCTCATAGCCCTCGAACGCGCCATGGGCGGCGCGGCGATGATTGCGCATGACGCGCAGCATCGCTTCGCGATTCTTGGCATAGCCGGGGAAGGGGCCGAGTTCCTTGGCCATCTCGGCCGAGGTGGCATAGGCAACACCGGTCATCACCGCGCTGATGCCGGCGCAGAGCTGACGCCCGGCCTCGCTGTCATAGCCGATGCCCTTGGCCATCAACAGGCCGCCGAGATTGGCGTAGCCGAGGCCGAGCGTGCGGAATTCATAGGAGAGCTGGGCGATTTCCTTGGACGGGAATTGCGCCATCAGCACCGAGATTTCCAGCACGACAGTCCACAGCCGCACGGCATGTTCGTAGGCCGGCGTATCGAAGCTGCCATCGGGCAGGCGGAACGACAGCAGATTGAGCGAGGCCAGATTGCACGCCGTATCGTCCAGGAACATATATTC
>JBAVTK010000321.1:0-2771 GCA_049696095.1 Aliidongia sp.
GGACAGCATCTTCTCGCTGACGCCAACCTTCCGACTCTCAGGCTTTTCCCCAGGAGAAAAGCCGTAGTGGTCGATGAACTTGTTGACCTCATCGAACTGCTGGCCGACGCGCGTTGTCTCCGAGACAGCGTTGGACGTCGCGGGTTTGACGTCCAACAGCCCCATGTCGTCTTCTTCGGCGAGCAGGTCGTCGAGGGTCTTTTTAGCCATGGCTCACGCGCCTTGCTGCTGCGACATCTTCTGCCGCTTTTTCTCCCGTATCCACGCCAGCGCCTCGGCCATACGCCGCTCCAAAGGATTCGGGCTCGTCAGGCTGGGCTCGACGCCCTTCTCGGATTTGAACGCCTTGATCCTCGGAAACAGCGCCACAGCCTCTTCCTCGGTCATCGCAATCTTGGTGGCGGTGATTGCGCCATGGATCGTCTTCAGCACCTCGGCGGTCACCGCCTTCGACATGACCTCGTAGGCGCGCTGAAATGGATTGATCGAGTCGATCAGGTCCATATCGATTTCGCTGAGATTGATCAGCTTTTCCGCCATCCGGATAAATTTATTATCGCCGGCATGCTTGGGGTCGGTCTCACCGGAGGTATCCGGGTTGAGGTCAACCGATGGAGAGGTAAACACCGTCTTGGCTACAACGGCCTGCCGCACCTCCTCGATCTCTTCCGGCGTCAGGTCCGGGTACTGTCTAGCGATCACCTTGGGGATGTAGACTTGGTTCACGACTTCGGGCGCATATTCGGACGGGTTCATCGATGCCCGGAGGATCGAATCGTCCTGCAAGATGGTAGCTGCCAGGTCGTTCAGGTCGCTCTCGATGATCTGCTTGGTGCGCGGTGTCGACGGCTCCTTGAAACCCCTGACCGAGATGACCGATTCCTCGCCGGTATAGGTGATGTCGCTCTCATGGCGAGTGCCGTCGATGTCGTCGCTGTCCTGCTTGGTCTTAAATTTGAAATTCGGCGCCAGGACCTGTTCCATCAGCAGCGAGCAGGCAATGGCCTTGAGCATATTGTTGACGGCGTCCACCACCCGGTCCTCCGTGGCGTCGGGCTCGGCGATGAGATTTGTGAATTGTGCGTGGCTCTTACCAGGCGCATCCCGCGTGGCACGCCCGATGATCTGGATGACCTCGGTAAGGGAACCACGGTAGCCGACTGTCAGCGCGTGCTCGCAGAATGGCCAATCGAAACCTTCTTTAGCCATCCCCAGGGCGATGATGATGTCCACGTCGTCGCGATCTTTGATGTTGCGCAGGGTTTGCATCACCTGCTCGCGCTCGGGGCCGTCATCGACGAGATCGGCGACTTTCAGGATGCGCCCGTCTGGCCGGCGGACGCGGTAAAGCCCGGTCGCCGAATCTTTGCCCAGCATCGTCCCCAGGTGATCGTGAATGCGGTCGACCTCGGCGTATTTATCGGTGGTCGATTCCGCCGCGTTGGGCCGAGGGATATGAATGATGGTCTTGAGGTCGGGGTCGAGGATTTCGTTGATAGCGTCTACATAGCGACCCCGGTAGAAGTGGTAGCCGATCCCCAAGGTTTTCAGATACTTGTAGCCGTTCAATTGCTCATAGTAGGTGTAGGTGATGCGATTGAACTTTTCCTCATCATCTGGGCGCAGCACCTGAACCGTATCGCCTCGGAAATAGGAACCCGTCATGGCAACGATGTGCGAACGCCCATCGGTGACCAGGGCGCGGACCACCTCGCCCAGACGGTTATCCTCGTCGGCGCTGGCATGGTGGAATTCGTCTACTGCCAGGAGGCAATTAGCGAACGCCGCCGCCCCGATCTGCTCGTAGGCGAACCGCAGGGTGGCGTGGGTGCAGACCAGGATTTGATCGCCGGACGCCATGAAGGCCTTGAAGGTGTCGACTTTGCCAGCCGCGCCCGGGCCATCCGTCAGGTTCCAGCGAGGGTCGATCACCCAATCGCGGAAGAAGCCGTCGGAAGTTAGGTCGGTCGTCCGGAACGACGAGCCAATGGACCGCTCGGGGACGGCGACGACGATCTTGGCCAGCCCCTGGTTTTCCAGCTTGTCCAGGCCGACATACATCAAGGCTCGGCTCTTGCCTGACGCCGGCGGTGCCTTGACGAGCAGGTACTGGGAGTTCCGCACGTCAAACACCTTGGCCTGCATGGCGCGCATGCCCATGGCGTTAGTGGTCTGGCTAGCCCCGGTTTGGCCGTACTCAACCTTAGCGAAATCGGGCATCAGACGGCTCCTTGGGCGGCCAGGGCTTTTGCGGCCGTGGTCTTTTTGGCTGGCTCGGACGCCTGCTTCTTGGTCATCAAGGCGTAGAGCTTGAACAAATGCTCCAGGCGCTCGATGTCATTTTTGAACGGACGTCCGATGAAAACGCGCTCAACGGTATCATCCAAATTACGATGTGCCTGAAGTAGATCCGTAGGCATCGTGTTTGGATCGTAAAGCCATTCGAGCGTTTTGCCTGGATGGGCTTCGCGCGCGGCAATGATCTCCATCGCGTTTTCTTCGATGGTTGCTACCTGGGTAGCGGAAAGTTGAGAAACCGGGAAAGTATTATAGCAGAGTTCCACCGCATACCTGATCCGGGTCTCCAGTTGGCCGCTGACTGTCCGCACCCAAGCTTGATGTAGGCGCGAATTTAGCAGTCCAAATCTCACCAATCCCCTCATATTATACAACTGAAAACAGCCCACTGAATGCATGACACTCGGAAATTGTGTCGGCGAAGCGCGCCATGAGCGGCGCTAGCCTGATTTCCGGCATTGTCGGGATGAGTT
>JBAVTK010000322.1:0-5920 GCA_049696095.1 Aliidongia sp.
GCTGACCGCCTTCACCGGCTCAGCGGGCTCGGCTGTCGTGCTCACGGACAAGGCCGCGATCTTCGTCGATGGCCGCTATACGCTTCAGGTCGAGGCGCAGACCGATCTGACCCTGTTCGAGCTGCATCATCTGATCGAGGAGCCACCCGAGGCCTGGCTCGGCCGGACGCTCCAGCCCGGCCAGCTATTGGGGTACGATGCCTGGCTGTTGACCTCGGCCCAGGTCGAGCGGTTTCGCATTGCTGCCGGACAGGCCGGAGCCGCGATCCGGCCGGTCGAATGGAACCCGCTCGATGCGGCCTGGTCCGATCGCCCGGCCGCGCCGCTTGGCCCGGTCGTGCCGCAACCGCTCGCCTTTGCCGGTAAATCCTCGGCCGACAAACGGCGCGAGATCGGCGAGGCGTTGGTGCGCGACCGGCGCGATGCCGCCGTGATCACCGCGGCCGACAGCCTCGCCTGGCTGCTCAATATCCGCGGCGGCGATGTCGCGCACACGCCGCTGGCGCTAGGATATGCGCTGATCGACAGCGAGGGTCGGGCCGATCTGTTCATCGACCGACGCAAGCTCGCCCCCGGTCTCGAAACCCATCTGGGCAATCAGGTCTCGGTACGTGGCGTGGAGGAATTCGCTGGGGCGCTCGATGCGCTTGCCGGCAAATCGGTCCAGATCGATCCCGGCACCGGCCCGTCCTGGATCTTCGACCGGCTGACTGAGGCCCATGCCCGGCCGATCGCCGCGACCGATCCGGTGACGCTGCCCAAGGCGCTGAAGAACCCGGTCGAGTTGACTGGTATCCGATCGGCGCACCGGCGCGACGGGGCGGCGGTGACGCGCTTCCTGCATTGGCTCGATGGCGCCGCGGCCGGCGGTGATCTGGGCGAGATCGCGGCGAGCGACCGGCTTGAAGCATTCCGCGCCGAGGGTGAATATTTTCGCGATCTGAGCTTCCCCTCGATCTCGGGCGCCGGTCCGAACGGCGCCATCGTGCATTACCGGGCGAGCGCTGAAAGCGAGCGCCGGCTCGAACCGAACTCGCTCTACCTGATCGATTCGGGCGCGCAATATCTCGACGGCACGACCGACATCACCCGCACGGTCGCCATCGGCACGCCCAGTGCCGAGATGAAGGATCGCTATACCCGCGTGCTCAAGGGCCATATTGCGCTCTCGCGTGCGATCTTCCCCAAAGGCACGACCGGAACCCAACTCGACATCCTGGCCCGCCATGCGCTCTGGCAAGTCGGGCTCGATTATGACCACGGCACCGGCCATGGCGTCGGCTGCTATCTGGGTGTTCATGAAGGGCCGGCCCGCATCGCCAAGATGCCGAACAGCCAGCCGCTGCTGCCGGGCATGGTGCTGTCGAATGAGCCCGGCTACTACAAGACCGGCGGCTACGGCATCCGGATCGAAAATCTGGTGGCGGTAACGCTGGTCGAGCGCGCGGGTGCCGAGCGCGAGATTTATGGCTTCGAAACGTTGACATTCGCGCCGATCGACAAAAGGCCGATCGAGATCGGCCTGCTCGATGCCGGCGAGATCGCCTGGCTGGACGATTATCATGCGCAAGTCCGGGCCGTGGTTGGGCCACAGCTCGATGACCCGGCCGTGCGCGCATGGCTGGAGCGGGCGACGGCGCCGTTGGCGGAATAATCAGGCGATCAGCGGGTACCCAATCTCCCGCAAGGCAGCTTTGCCCGATTTCTCCCGGCTTTTGCTTGCATCGGGCGCGATCCGGCACTAAGACCTCAGCCACGCGATTGTCGCGAAAACTCACGCGGGATTGCCGCGCCCGGCTGATGTCGGCGCTGGCTCCGGTGCCCTTTTGGGTGACTTCCCGCGGCGGATCAACCGGAAAAGGCGATATAGAATGAACGCTCCCGCTCCGACTTTCACCATGCGCCAGCTTTTGGAAGCCGGCGTGCATTTCGGCCACCATACCCGCCGGTGGAACCCGAAGATGCAGCCCTATCTGTTTGGCGTGCGCAATGGTGTGCATATCATCGATCTGGAACAGACCGTGCCGCTGCTGGCGCGGGCGCTCCAGGCCGTGCGTGACACGGTGGCCGGTGGCGGCCGCGTGCTGTTCGTCGGCACCAAGCGTCAGGCGCAGGAGCCGGTCGCGGCCTCTGCCCGCCGCTGCGGCCAGTATTTCGTCAATCACCGCTGGCTCGGCGGCATGCTGACCAATTTCAAGACGATCTCCGGCTCGATCAAGCGGCTGCGCGAATTCGACGACAAGATCAATAATCCGGCCAGCGGCATGATCAAGCGCGAGCTGCTGGAGCTGACTCGCAACCGCGACAAGCTGGAGCGTGCGCTGGGTGGCATCAAGGAAATGGGCGGCCTGCCGGATCTGTTGTTCGTGATCGACACCAACAAGGAAAAGATCGCGATCGAAGAGGCGAACAAGCTCAATATTCCGGTTATCGCCGTGATCGACAGCAATTCCTCGCCCGATGGCATCACCTATCCGGTGCCGGGCAATGACGATGCGATGCGCGCGATCCACACCTATTGCGATCTGATATCGAGCGCCGTGCTCTCGGGTATCCAGGCCGAACTGATGGCCTCGGGCGTCGATGTCGGCGAGGCTGAGGATCTGGGCGAGGCGGTCGAATTGCCGGCCGAAGAATTCCCCGATGTCGCCGAATTCGCCGCGACCGAGACGCCGACCGAGGAAATCCAGCCCGGCGCCTGATCGTCCGGACGGCATTGCCAGCGGAAAACAGATGCGTCGGCTGCCGTCAGGCGGCCGACGCATCGTTTTCGAGGCACGGCAAGCAAACCACGGAAAACCTGATCGGGTTTTCCGGTAATTCAGGTGCAAGAGGGAAACCCGGCGCCTTATCGACATGCATGAGAGTTTAGGAGACCGACATGGCTGAGATCACCGCCGCCCTGGTCAAGGAACTGCGCGAGAAGACCGGCGCAGGCATGATGGATTGCAAGCGCGCGCTGAACGAGACCGGCGGCGAAATCGAACAGGCGGTCGATTGGCTGCGCAAGAAGGGTCTGGCCGCCGCCGCCAAGAAGGCCGGGCGCGTCGCGGCCGAAGGGCTGGTCGGCGTGCAGACCGCCGGCCGTGTCGGCGCCGCGGTCGAAGTCAACAGCGAGACCGATTTCGTCGCGCGGAACGTCAAGTTCCAGGAATGCGTGACCGCGATCACCAAGGCCGCACTCACCAACGGCGATGATGTCGCGACTCTGAAGCAGGTGACGATTGCCGAATTCGGCAATACGGTCGAGGCGCATCTGACCAGCCTCATCGCCACGATCGGCGAACATATGAATCTGCGCCGGGCCAAGCGCCTCGAAGTGACCGAGGGCGTGGTCGTGGGCTATGTCCATAATGCGCTAACCGCTGGTCTGGGCAAGATCGGTGTGCTGATCGCGCTCGAATCGACCGCGGATGCAGCCGTGCTGGCGCCGCTCGGCAAGCAACTCGCCATGCATGTCGCCGCGGCGGCCCCGCAATTCCTCGACATTGCCGCGGTCGATCCGGTGGCGCTGGAGCGCGAGCGCGACGTGCTGAAGGAGCAGGCGCGCGCCTCGGGCAAGCCGGAAGCGATCATCGACAAGATGGTCGAAGGCCGGGTCCGGAAATATTACGAGGAAGTCGTTCTGCTCGAACAGATTTATGTGATCGATGCCGAAACCAAGATCGCCAACGTCGTGGCGGCGGCGGCCAAGGTGGCAGGTCATCCGATCAAGCTCACCGGATTCGTCCGCTATGTGCTGGGCGAAGGCATCGAAAAGGAAGCGCAGGACTTCGCGGCCGAAGTGGCGGCCGTGGCCAAGGGCTGAGCTTAAAGACGCATTGGTGTTTGCGTCGGCGCGGCGGGCGCAGTATCACGTGAGGATACGTGCCCGTCCGAAGCTCGTTTAGAAGGCCGCCGTCGCCCGATGTCCAAACCCCTCTATCGCCGCGTCCTGCTGAAGCTCTCCGGCGAAGCCCTGATGGGGGATCGGGGGTTCGGTCTTGATTCGGACATGATACATCGGATCGCCGGCGAGATCCGCGACGTGCTTGCGCTCGGCGTCCAGATTTGCATCGTGATCGGCGGTGGCAACATCTTCCGCGGCGTTTCGGGGGCGGCGGCCGGGATGGATCGCGCGGCGGCCGATTATATGGGCATGATGGCGACCGTGATCAATTCGCTGGCGATGCAGTCAGCGCTGGAGCGGGCCGGAGTCATGACGCGCGTGCAATCGGCCATCTCGATGCAGGCGGTATGCGAACCCTATATTCCGCGCCGGGCGATCCGGCACATGGAAAAGGGCCGGGTGGTGATTTTCGCGGCCGGTACCGGCAACCCGTTCTTTACGACCGATACCGCGGCGGCGCTCAGGGCTTCGGAAATGGCGTGCGACGCGCTCTTGAAGGCGACTAATGTCGATGGCGTCTACGATGCCGATCCCAAACGCGTGGCGGATGCCCGTCGTTACGAGCGGCTCAATTATCTCGACGTGCTGGCCAAGGATCTCAAGGTGATGGATGCTTCGGCGATCTCGCTGGCCCGTGAGAACAATATTCCGATTCTCGTCTTCTCGCTGGCCAAGCCCGGCGGATTTGCCGATGTGGTGACGGGACGAGGTTTGTTTACGATCATTACTGAACCAGAGGGTTGATCGTGGCTGACGCTTTGACGAAAGACCTCCGGCGCCGGATGGAAGGCGCATTGGAGGCACTGAAGAAAGAATTCTCCGGGCTGCGCACCGGCCGTGCCTCGACTAATTTGCTCGATCCGGTCATGGTCGACGCCTATGGCAGCTCGATGCCGCTCGCGCAATGCGGTACAGTCAGCGCGCCTGAGCCGCGCATGCTGACCGTGCAGGTCTGGGACCGCGCATTGGTCAAGCCGGTGGAAAAGGCGATCCGCGATGCCGGACTCGGCCTCAATCCTCAGGCCGACGGCCAAACCGTCCGTGTGCCGATTCCCGATCTGAACGAGGAACGTCGGCGCGAGCTGACAAAGGTTGCGGCGAAATATACCGAACAGGCGCGGATCGCGGTGCGCAACGTGCGGCGCGACGGGGTCGATTCGCTGAAAAAATTGGAGAAGGAAGGCGAGATTTCGCAGGACGAGCATCGCAAGCTTCTCGCCGATGTCCAAAGCCTGACGGATGATTTCATCCGGAAGATCGATGACGCGATGGCGCAGAAGGAAAAAGAGATCCTACAGGTCTGATCGGCATGGACGGGCTGCCCTTATCACCGATCGATGCCCGGCCGCCGGAGCATGTCGCGATCATCATGGACGGGAATGGCCGATGGGCGCAGGCACGCGGTTTGCCGCGGATCGTTGGCCATCGGCGCGGCGTCGAGGCGGTTCGGCGCACCCTGCGAGCCGCGATCGATCAGGGTGTCTCGTATCTGACGCTCTATGGTTTTTCCTCGGAAAATTGGCGCCGTCCCGATGCCGAGGTGCGCGATATCATGGGCCTGATGCGGCATTATCTGCGCGGCGAACTGGCTGAACTGCATCGCCAGAATGTCCGGTTGCGGGTCATCGGCCAGCGTGACCGGCTTCCAGCGGACATCGTGACGCTGATCGGCAATGCTGAGGAAGTGACGCGCGGCAACACGCGCTGCCATCTGACGATCGCACTGAGCTATGGCGGTCGCGACGAAATCGCCACGACCGCGCGGGAATTGGCCGAGCAAGTCAGGCGCGGCGAACTCGACCCGGCCGAGATCGACGAGACTCGCTTCGCTGAGCATCTGTTTACCGCCGATCTGCCGGATCCCGATCTTGTTATCCGCACCAGCGGCGAGAAGCGGATCAGCAACTTTCTGCTGTGGCAATGCGCCTATTCCGAACTGGTGTTTGTCGACCGGCTATGGCCGGATTTCGCCAAGGCCGATCTAGCCGACGCGATTCGGGAGTTCCATGGCAGAGAACGCCGGTTCGGTGC
>JBAVTK010000323.1:0-4779 GCA_049696095.1 Aliidongia sp.
CCCCCGCGACCGCCACGATGGGGTCCGCCGATTGTCCATCATTTCCGCACACTCAGTTCCAAGATCCCCGGATTGTCCGGCACGCCTCGCCGGCCGATATTGCGGTTCATGATCGATCATCCTCCCAGAGGCATCACCCCATGATTCACGTCACCCCGCTCCAGCGCCTGGGCAGTTTCCGCAATGACTGGCTCGACGCGCATCATCATTTCAGCTTTGGCTCCTATTACGATCCAGAGCGCATGGGATTCGGCCCGCTGCGGGTCTGGAACGACGATCGAATCGCCGCGGGGACCGGGTTCGACATGCATGGCCATCGCGACATGGAGATCATCACCTATGTCCGCGCCGGTGCCATCACCCATGAGGATCATTTGCACAATACCGGCCGGACTGGGGCCGGCGACGTTCAGGTCATGTCGGCTGGAACCGGCATCATGCATGCAGAGCGCAACCAGGAGTCTGAGGCGACCGAGTTATTCCAGATCTGGATCGAGCCGGCGCGACGCGGCGTCGCCCCGCGATGGGAGGCACGGCAATTTCCCAAATCCGAGGCATCGGGCCGGCTGATCCCGCTCGCCTCGGGCCGGGTAAGCGATCCGGGCGTGTTGCAGATCCACCAGGATGCCACCCTCTGGGGCGGTAATTTCACCGAAGGTTCGAGTATCGAGGTGGCGTTGGAGCCGGGCCGGATCGCCTACCTGGTTCCGTCGCGTGGCACGGTGACGGTGAACGGCGTCGTAGCGCCGACCCGCTCGGGTGTGATGATCGCGGGCGAAACCAAGCTTACGATTGCGGGCAGCGCGGGCTTCGAGATCGTGCTGGCCGATCTGCCGGGCCGCGGGTAATTCGCGGCAGGACGAGATCCTGCCGCTCCTCTGAAATTTTCTCCGCGCTATCCCTGGGGCTGGGAGGGGAAGAAAGGAATTTCTTCTCCCCTTGGTCGGTGCGCTCCCGGGCGGAAAGCTGACGCAGACCATCTCGGGCGTGGCATTCCCGGCCGATTTGGGTTTTATTCTGCTGCTCATTGCGCCATCGTCCTGCTGGCACCATTGCGGTGCCGATCTCGCAGCGCAGATCTGGCTTCATTGAGATAATAGTGGGATTGGGAATGCGCTGGACTCTTTTGGCGGCACTGGCCGTTGTCGCATTCCTCGTCGGGGTCGCGACGGAGCGGCTCGACATCGAACCGGCGACGCGCGCGCGCGCCACGATGGCGGCGGCCGAGGCGAGCCTCGACATGCTCGGCCATGCCGCCGGGTTCGGTGTCGCAGCCAGCCACGGCGACCGTCCGATGACCGAGCCGCCGGGGGCTGCGATCTTTAATGCGGCGGCGATGGCGCCCGGCCTGACCCTGCTGGCGATCGGCCCGACGATCGAGTTGCTCCGATCTGACGGGACCGCCGTTTTTCATTGGCGTGTGCCGGTCGAGCGGCTGTTCACCCTGCCGGCCCTGATGGACCCAGCCGATATCCAGACCAGTGGGCTCGAACTCCTGCCCGATGGCAGCGTATTGGCGCTGATTCAGTATGAGCGGGAATTTCCAGCGTTTCATTGGGGCAATACCGTGATGAACACGGCTCTGGTCAAGCTCGACCGGGAGTCGCATCTGATCTGGTCGTTCACCGGCAATCCGCACCACGACGTCAAGATCGCAAAAGACGGTGCGATTTATGCGCTGGTCGCGCGCGAGGGGATGGTGCCGCCGCGCCCGAATCTGGGGCTGCCCCCGCACTTTCGCGACGAAGGTGTGGCCGAACTCGATCCCGATGGGCATGAGCGGCGGGTTTTCTGGCTGGCCGAGGCGATCGCTCATTCGCCCTATGCCGGACTGTTTGCCGCACTCGATCCGGGCTGGGCCGGCTGTCTGCCTGAGCAGCGCTATTGCTGGAATCTGTTCCACGCCAATTCGATTCAAGTGATCCCGGCCGACGTGGCGGCGCGGCTGCCGTTCGTGGCCGAGGGCGACTTGTTGATTAGTTTGCGGGAGATGGATGCGGTCGTGGTGCTCGACCCGAAATCGGGTGCGGTGCGCTGGGCGATGCGCGGGCCGTGGCGCCATGCTCATGACGCCGAATTGACAGCGCGGGGCACGCTCGTGCTGTTCGACAATCGCGGCAATATCGGCGAGGGCGAGCCGTCGCGGATTCTAGAGGTCGATCCGATCAGCGGCGCGACGATCCACTCATACTCGGGCGGTGCGGCACATCCGTTCTCGTCATCGGTCCACGGCACCAAGCAATTGCTGCCCAACGGCAATCTGTTGATCACCGAGACGATGGGCGGCCGCGTCTTCGAGGTGACGGACGAGGGCGCGGTGGTTTGGCAATATGCCGTTGCACCGATTACCGGCAGCCGTTTCGCGCCGGAAATCTGGGGCGGCCGGCGCATCGATCCGGCCGATTACCCGTTTTTGGCCGACATCGCGCAATAGCCGAAGCGGGCGGCGGTGCCATCGCAAAGAGTACGGATCTGCGCCACGGCATCACTGCCGAGCTTTGCGCGGTGGCCGGACGGGGCACGCAGTCGAGCGGCCAAACTGTCGCGTGTCGTTTCGTCGATGGCAAGGTCGCAATGATCGAGGATGCGATCGAGGCTGGCCTGCGGTGCCGAATGCAGCTGTTCGAAGCGGACGAGCAATGTCGCTTGCCGAACGGCGTCGTCCTTTTCGAGCAGGTCGGCCAAATACTCATAGATCTGCCGCCAATAGAGCGCCCAGCCTTCGACCTCGCGCCCGGCGGCCCATGCGGCCATGACGGCGCGAACCGCGGCACCGTCGCCCAGATTGATCGGCCGGCGATCGAGGCCGAATTCGAAATGGCCGAGTGCTCGAAGATAATCGATCACGCGAGGGTCGGCCTCGGCCGCCTTGGCGAAATTCACCTGCTGGCGCATCAGCGAACCAACATGCTCGACCGGATCGCGCACTAGCAGGATGAACCGGGCATCGGGAAAGAGCCGAACGAGATAGGCGAGGCGCGAGACCAGGTAATTGCCCTTGAGCACCATGCGCCGGCCCCGGCGCAGGAGCTGGATCTTTTGCAGACTGCGCCGATAGAACCGCTCGAATGCCGGATGCCGCCGATCCGGGTCGAGGACATGACTGTGTTCCGGGTCATGGGCGCGGGGAAAGAACGACATCCAGATCGGCTCGTCGAGCGCTTCCGGACTGTCCGCTGTGATCTCGATGCCGTCACCATGCAGCCGCTCGATTCCCGGCATCCGGCCGTGCGCTCTGCGGCCGAGCCCGCGATTCCATGCCAGCGGCAGATGCACGCCTGGGAAATCGCGATAGCGATAAGACGCAAGGTCGGGCAGGCTCGACAGCAATTCGAGCGTGATGGTCGTGCCGGCGCGTGCCAAACCGCAAATGAAGATCGGCCGATCGATCGCGATGCCGGCCAGTTGGTCCTC
Organism: Aliidongia sp.; assembly: GCA_049696095.1. Classification (GTDB taxonomy): domain Bacteria; phylum Pseudomonadota; class Alphaproteobacteria; order ATCC43930; family CGMCC-115725; genus JAXDMU01. The sequence continues at coordinate 3,415 of JBAVTK010000323.1, forward strand.
GAACAGGCTCGATTCGAAATCGCCGAGCCGGATGAACAGACCAGGACGGCGGATCAGCTGGCGCGTCAGCCACCACAAGCTGGCCGGGATCGCGCGTACTGGTTCCGCTTGCCGGTTGTGGGGCTTTGTCGCCCGGTTCAAGAATCGTAGCGCATGGCGTCGGATTCGGCGGTTCGTTGGCTGCGCAGCGTCATCCGCATTGCGCGCCGCCACAGCCGGCGCAGCCAAAGCGTACTCAAATAAAACACCGCGCTGAAACCGGTCATCAACATGCCGAACGCTGCACCGAGTGTGCCGAAATCCATACCCGGCCCGACATAGGCATGAGCCGGTGTCGGCAAGCCGAGCGAAACGACACACACACCGATCGAGTAGACGGCGTATAGCCCAAGTCTGTTCATAATCTCACTCATATACACCTCGGTTCAAAAGATTCAACTTTGTTCTGGAGATTTTAGTTCATAATGTGAATATAGGTGTCAACCTGGGAAAGGGATATGTTTCGAATGTAACCCAACGGTTTCATCCCATGTCTGAATATTATTTTACGCGCCTTGCAGGAACTGAGATCGATCGACCGGATTGCGGTATCAACATACCGTAATCCGGCCAAATTCTTGCCTCACCCTCAGCATTCTTCAGTGTAAGCAATATGTAAGGTTGGCGAGAAAAGACAGTGCGATAGCCGCGACCTAATGTCGCAGCCGTGACCGCTCAAAGGGGGGGCATCGTCCGGGCACGGGATAAGATACCGCCTCCCGGTGCGTTATGCCCGTCGGGAGGCGGTACTACGCTGCAAGCATCGCGGCCTGAAGGCCGTGGGAAGCAGAGTTACGCCAGCGGAATGGTCAAGCGGGTGAAGAGCAGGCCACCGCCGACATTGTTTTTGGTTGCAAAGGCTTGATCGAACGATACTTCAAGCCGTCGAAATTAGATAAATGGACTACGCACTCGTCTTTCCTGATACTGCGAGACGGTTGAATGCGGGGGAATTTATACCGCAGCCTTGCCGATTGTGGCTCCGCGAATGACAGGGCGACAACTTAACGGGAAATCCAACTTTTCACCAGAAAATCTGGAATGCCGATCGCTGATTCTCGATTGGAGACGTTTATCGTCCAGAGGGTTGTATAAAAATATCCGCACCGAACCTCGGTAACTCGTTCTGTGCGGCATAGCCGAGATGACCGCCCAAATGAAATAAATCTTCGAGGGTTTTAAGTAACGAGTAATGGTTGTACCCGGTGGTAGATGTCGTTCCCGGTCCAATGAAAGGCGAGATCAGTACCGCGCCAATTCGATCGCCACCGAAGCTTTGAGTGATGTAATCGTTGCCTTTGTAGCTGTTCCTTTGCGGGAAAGCGG
>JBAVTK010000324.1:0-2448 GCA_049696095.1 Aliidongia sp.
GGATCAACGACCATCCGGCATCACGGCTCCACGAATTGCTGCCCTGGAACTGGCGCAAAACAAACGCCGAAACGGCCGAAGCCGCCTGAAACCCCCAATTCCGCGGTCCTGGCCGGACGGATACGGTTCGGCAGGGGCGGGGCCGAAGAAACCGCGTTGGCGAAAGTAGGAAGACCGAACGGCAATTTTCCGCCAGGTGCCTTATCGGTAAGCCCCGACAGCACGTCGCCGCCGATTTCATGGAAAGCGGTGGCTCGGACTATCGCCGGATCAAGAGGAGGCATTCGAAGAGCCTCAAGGTTCGGTATCCGCGGTATCGGCGCGATCCGTCCCCCCGCCTCCGTCGCGGCTGGATCGGCAATAGGGCTTCCGGTCGCAAGGTCAAGGCCAATGGGTCGAGACAGATCAGCCGATAACCCCAACCCGGCTCCAGCGACCGGTGCCGAAAGCAAGCTGTCACTGGATCTCCGTGGATCGGGCAATGCACCGTCCGATAAAGGGGACAATGGCTGGAGCGCCGTAAGGTCAATCGCAGGAAATATCCCCTGCCCGGCCCCGTTATCGCGCGTCGGATCGTCGATCGGCGGTATGAAAAACGGCGTAGACGGGGCATTTTGTACATTCGGTAAGTGCCCGCTCACCGGTGGTAAGACGCGCTTTTCAAACGAAGGCGCCTCGGCTTTTCCATCGAGGGGCCATCGCGCACCAGCCGTCGGGACGGCAAGCGGTCGGGGGGCGGAAGCGCTGACATCGTAAAATGGTTGTGGAGGGGGGAACGCCTGGGAATCGGGGGCGAGCAGCGGACCAAGATCCGGTGCCGTCAATAGCGCTTTGGGAATCGGGTCTAACGACAAGCCTGGATCGATTTGCCCGAAATCCGCCGGACCGGCGCTTGCGATCGGCAAAAGCGACGGCACGAAATGATCATCCGGCATCTCGGACAACACATGACGAGTGACGGCGCCATGATTATCGGGGAACGGCACGGCTTCGGCACCGGGAAACGGTTCCGCGCTACCATGTTTGTCGGACACCTGCCGGATAATCCGTTCGATGATCGCCCAGTTGTTTTTGTCCATAATATCCGGGCCGCCGTCACCCGCCCATGGATCAGGCAATTTACCATCTGCGGACGGTATATGCTTGGCAATCTTCGCCGCACCTTGTTTGAAATAAGTGGTCAGCAGCGCCGACTTAACTTGATCCGATGCCGCTTCATATATTGATCCATAAACAGTTTTAAAATGCTCATCGCCCTGTTTTGCCATCAATCCGGAAATCGCGAAACTGGCGTCAGAATGCGGATCGATAATATCCAACGCCAACTTTCGGTAATTATCTTTATATCTCGCCAAATGAAGTGGATCGTTCTTATAATCTGGATTATCCAAATATTTATTTACCATAAGAATGGCGGTTCCGAGATTCACGTTTCCCCAGCCGATGTCATCTTCCGTCGAATCCCAGAATTTTCCCCACCAGCTGATGCCGGTTCCGGCCTGTATGTCATCCTTTCGATCGTGAAAATCCTTGGTGATTTGTTGATTCGTCCGCAGGGAAATCATTGAATCAAGGACGGAGTCGACAATTCGTTCAGTATACGGTTCTTGTATTCGAAATTTTGCGTAATTATGAACATCACTATCAGATATTATCATGCCAGCTTCTTGAATGAGCGGAGCAACTATCGATTCTGATGGTATATTTAGTTCATTAGCGATACTTTTGATCGTATTTATGTGATTTTCGATCCATCTTTTGATCACGTTATTGATTGGTATAATATACAATGTTGAATTTGACATATCACAACTCCAATAAACGTGACAGAATATTTCTATGCCGTTACCGTAAATTCGTTACTCAACCCCACTGTTCGCGAACCAAAATATACATGCGTATATCAATATGATTGTTACTATACCGGTAACGTATATAACATCCCTACGTCCCTGCTGTTTTTCACCGCGCCACGCCCGAACCAAATATGGTAAATGATATGGCGCACAAATTGCCCAATACGGCAGATAAACCCCTGAAATAACGGATAAAAATATAAATAGCTTTGTTATCAATTCTGAAATACTTAATTTTTCCTGAATTAGAGAAATACAGAAAGCAGAAATAATCATATAAATTTGCATTCCACATATAAACGATAGAACATAAATGTCAGGATTTGATAAGAATTGGCGGAACAATTGCCTTTTTCTGTTGATAATGAGGTAAGCCAATCCCATCGATAACATTAATGGAATAATTATATAACCTATGCATGCCAGAATTTCATTCACAGCTCCGCCATTGGTGAATACATATTCAACCGAATTGCCCGTGGCCCCCAGTAACCGTTCACATCCCCCTCGGCCTTGAGGGCTGTTGGATGGCGATGCTCGGGGCGGAGCGCTGAGCAGCCGGTATGTCTGAGATTCGTGGAAAGATCTTGTC
>JBAVTK010000325.1:0-2106 GCA_049696095.1 Aliidongia sp.
CACTCAGTTCCAGCGCCAGCGGTGTCTTGCGCTCCGGGTCTTGCAGCAATTCCCAAGGCAAGCCCAGAAAGCCCGGCGCGGTCGAGTGCAGTACCAGTTGGCAGGTGCCCTCGCGCGATTTCAGATAGGCATCGCGCCCCGGCTTGCCCGGACCGAACAATGCGTCGAACAAGGCGCGGCCCCAGACCGGCAGCTTCTCTTGAATCACCTGTCCGCGTTGCTCATAAACCGCGTAGGGTGCTTTCAGATAATCTTCGAGATACCAGCGCAGATCCTCGCGCTCTTCCGCCGTGAAGGGCGTGGCGAACGGGACCGGGTCGGATTTTTCCTCGAAATCCTGCCCGGCCCGGCGGAAACTCACCTGGACCCCTCCGTCGGGCAAATCTTCGAGGATCAGGCGGTTGGTTTCCATGGCGGAACCTCGAAGCGGATGGAATTCGGCGTCCGGTGCAATCTAACCGTTAGGCATCGGGCGGAAAAGGGGCGCCGAGTGTTTCACAAAGCGCTTGACTCCCGATACCGCTCATGTTCCTGTTTCATTCATGAAGAAGCCACGCCCCATACCCAAACCTGCCCGTGCTCCTCGACCGGATCGGTCGCGGACGAGCGCTCGCCCCCTGATCGAGGCGGATCCGGCACAGGCCGAATGGCAGATGCGGGTGCTGCGCGAATTGGCCGAGATCGGCATGGTGCAGGTCCGCGCGCTGGAGAAAGAGACGCGGCGCCTGGTGGTGGCGCCGGCCAGACCGCTCGACGAAATCGCGCTGAGCTATGAACGCCTGGCGCGCTGCGTGCGTTGGGCCGTGGGGTTCGAGGCCAAGATCGGCGGCGGGGTGCGGCTCGACGAACTCGATGAATTCCGCGAGATCGGCGAGCAGTCGTTCGGCGAGATCGTCGCCGGCATCTGCCGCGATTTGGGGCTCGATCCGAACGACGCCAAATGGCACTATCGCGCGCCGGAAAGCACGGCACGCGGCACCGCGACGCCGGTCGTGATCGATCTTGCATCCTGGAAGCCGGGCGGCACTTGCTGACCGCTCGCAAAACGCCGGCTCCGAGCCGGGCGGCTCGCCCGCAAATCCCATGCCGGCCCGCGGTTGGCGCTCTGTTAACGGTTGGTCGGGCAAGCTTTCGAACGGATCGCAATAGTCCTTCGATCGCAGGGCGGGCAAGAACATGGAAAAAGAGACATTCATCCTGCAAACCACGCGCGCAGGGCGATTGCCCACCAATGCCAATTTCACGGATGAAGTCGTCGCGCGTATCGAGACCGAGCGCGCGCAGAAAAGCGGCTTGTTCGAACATATCAAGCTGGTTGGGATGATGGGGGCCGACCGGCGGGTGCTGTTCGAAATCGGTGCGTCGGCGCGATCCATGCAAAGCGCCGCCGGCAAGCCGGGATCGGGGCGCTCGAACAAGAAGCAAGTTACCCCGGCGCAATTGATCAGCCGGGCCAGCACGCTCATTACGATCCTGCTGATCTTAGGGGTGATCGTTTACGCGGCCGAGTATTTCATGACGCGGTGACCGAAGCCGCCTGCCAGGCCGACAAGGCGGTCGGTGTGTCGAGATCGATCAGCACGCCGTCATCGGCCGCGTCGATTTCCAGCACATAGTCCGGGTAGGCGCCGATAATGTGCCGGGCTCCGGTGTCGCCGCTGATATTGTGCAAGTCCGGGAAAAAACGGCGACCCCACAGCACCGGGTTGCCGCGCTTGCCATTGCGCATCGGCAGAATGATTTCGTGCCCGGCACCGGGGTCGAAACCGGCGATCAGCCGATCGATGAGCTGCGGTCCGACGCCCGGCATGTCGGCCAGGCAGATGAGTGCCGCGTCGGCCTCGCCCGGCACCGCCGACAGGCCCCGTTTCAGCGAGGTCGACAGACCTTGGGCGTAATCGGGGTTCTCGACCAGGATGACGGGTCGGTCGGCGAGGCGCGCGGCGATCTCGCCGGCTTGGTGGCCGGTGACGACGATGACCGGGTCGGCGCGGGTCGCCAGCGCGTGATCGACGGCGCGCTCGATCAGGCTGCGGCCACCCTCAATCTCGATCAGCAATTTGTTGCGTCCCATCCGGCGGGATTGTCCGGCGGCCAGGATTATCG
>JBAVTK010000326.1:0-3411 GCA_049696095.1 Aliidongia sp.
GGCGGCGGAAGGGCGGTCAAGATGGCTTCGCAGGGACCCGGCTGCACGAGCGCAGCGAGGAAGCTGGGTGGAAGCCGTCTTGAGCGACCCGAGCAGCCGGTCAGACTGACAAAGGTAGGAAGACGAAGGTTTTATGCCGCCGCGATAGGGCCGAACTGCCCTGCAATGTCCGAATACGGTGCCGCCACCTATAAGCAATTGTAAGGATATAGTTTTTAGCGAATCTCGGTATGGCCTGTCAGCGTCGGCACTATGCGCGTAATCGGCGTCGGTCCTTGCAATGTCATTTCAACACAATGCGATAGGGGCCAATGGTTCGTCGGGTGTCGGCACCGCAGGTGCATAGGGTGTGAAAATCTGTTCTTATTTTGTTCATTTGGCCGAGCCGAACGACAACCCTTCAGATACCGGACGCTGGCGGGCACCGTCATTCCGTGACCTCGACCCGAATGGTAGGCCGTAAACTATGCAGGAAATCGGCGGCTCGCTGAGCGTGGGCGGCAGCAATGAACACGTAGCGTTTGTCGTTCTTCAGCACCTTGGCGAGCCAGGACGCGATATAAGCGGCATGATCCTCGCGCGGCTCCAACGTCAGCCCGAGGTCGGCGCAAAGAAACGCAGCACCAAGCTCGGCAATCAGTTCCTCGGCCGCGTAAGCCTCGGTGCCGAAGCGGCCTTTCAGGTTACGGGCACAGCGGGATACATGCCCGGTCCAGTGGATTGTCTCGTGCGCAAGGGTTGAATAGTACATAGAAGATTCTGCAAAAGCGACAAAGAGCGGCATTTGAATATAGTCGCTGCCAACGCTGTAAAAGGCGCGGTTCCCGCCCTGACGCATATCGGCGCCGATCGCCGTGAAGAAAGCTTCGGCACGTTCCGATCGTTCCGGTTCAGGAAGCCGGGGCGCGTCAGGAGCTTCGAACCCGTCCACTTGGGCGACATTGAACACATGGAAAGCTCGGGCGACAAACCGGGCGTTCCTGACATTGCAGGCGTCCTGTTCGTCGTTCAGCATTTTCCAGAAAACCACGGGGCAAGATTTTTCGCCCTTGCGAACCTGCGCACCCGTTTCGGCCCATTGCTTATAGGTCGCCCAAAAGCCGGACGGATAACCGGCGGACTGTGCCGCTGCCCACAACATGATGGTATTGATTCCGCGATAGGCACGCTTCGATGCCGCATTGATCGGTATACCGGGTATCCCGCCGTTTTTGACATGCCAGGGCATTTTCCATTCACCGGCAGCATGTCGAGCGACGCCGTAGAAAAGGACACCCGGTCGGCGGCACCCCGCTGGAGTTCCGGGCAATCTCAAGGGTGGGAGGCGCGTGATGGCGCGGCCAATGGCCAAACCGTCATGAGCGCCGCTCGATCCGCAAGGTCGGTGAAGGCAGAAAGCTCGACATCCGTCGGCGGCGTCTGGCGGCCGACCGCCGTTCCGCTGCGCGACGCCGCGCGCGAAGCGGTCGCCGATGCCGGTCCCATTCGCAATCCGGGGGAGAGAGCAATGAGCCTATATCAGGCTGCCGCAGACCATGAGGGCGCAGCGGAAACCCTAGGCGGCGACCTGCTGCGGGGCGCCTTGGCCATCAGCACTTATCTCGGCATCACCCGCCGTCAAGCATTTGCGCGTCTTGAGAGCGGCGCCATTCCTGCCGGTAAGGAAGGCAGCATCTGGATTGCGTCGAAGCGCGCGCTCCGCGAGCACTATCAGCGTGTCGCGTCGGGCGCGGCTATCTGACCGCGGGAAAATACCATGTCCGTCCGCAAGCGGATCTGGGTTTCGGGCGGCGTAACCCAAAGCGCCTGGCTCACGGTCTATGTCGATCAATGGGGCAAGCGCCGGTCGAAGCAATTCGACCGGAAGAAAGATGCCGAAGCCTACGAACTTGCCGCGCGCCAGCAGGTCAAGCAGGGCGTCCATACGGCCGACTCGCAGAGCATGACGATTAGCGAGGCTGCCAACAGCTGGCTGGAAACCGTCGCGGCCAACGAACGCGAGCGATCAACGATCAGGCCCTATCGGAACCATGTCGACCTGCACATCATCCCGCTGCTGGGCGACATCAAGATATCTCGCCTGACGACGCCAATGATCGAGCAGTTCAAGACCGATCTCCAGACGAACCGATCGCAGGCGATGGCGCGGAAGGTTCTGTCGAGCCTGAAGATGATGCTCTCCGACATGCAGCGGCGAGGCAAGGTTGGTCAGAATGTCGCTCTGGCGGTGAAGATCGACGGACGCCGGCGCGAAAAGGCACGGGTGGCGATTCCGACCAAGGCGGAAGTCGGCCTGATGCTTGAGCAAGCCAACCCAAAGGGTGGGTTCATACGGGCGCTCGTCATCACAGCGCTCTTCACGGGATTGCGGTCATCTGAGCTCCGCGGCCTCGCCTGGTCCGATATCGATTTCAAGAAGCGGCTATTGACGGTTAAGCAACGAGCCGACCAGTGGGGCGAGATCGGCTCGCCGAAGTCCGCGGCAGGAAGACGCGACGTTCCGCTCACTCCCCTGGTTGCCGACGCGCTGACGACATGGAAGCGCGCATGTCCGACGGGTGAACTTGGGCTCGTTTTCCCCAACGGGACCGGGAAGCCGGAATCACATTCGAACATCGTCAACCGGATGTTCAACCCGCTGCTTCTCGGCGCCGGCGTGTTCGATAGAAGCGGGAAGCGCGTCGCCCTTGAGGATGGACCTGGATGTCGGCTTGAACCGAAATATAGCTTCCATGCCCTGAGGCACTTCTATGCGTCCTGGATCATCGAGCAGGCCTTCATCCCCAAACGGGTCCAGGAACTGATGGGACACAGCTCCATGCAGATGACCTACGACACATACGGCCACCTGTTCCCCACACCGGAGGAGGACTACACGAAGCTCGCCCGCGCGGAGGCTTCTCTTGCTGCATTCTTGCTGCATGGAGAGGCCGGCGACGCCCGGGAATCCTCGGAAAATGGCGGAAACGCTGGGAATCATCCGGAAAAGGAAAAGGCGATCCGGAGATCGCCTCTTCAAACTTAACTCAATGATCTCATTGAGATTTTTTGGTAGCGGGAGAGGGATTTGAACCCCCGACCTTGGGATTATGATTCCCCTGCTCTAACCAACTGAGCTATCCCGCCGTAAAGAGAGCCGGGTTATCGGAAAAAGCACCGGCTCTGTCAAGCATCGCCAAACATGCTGATTGCGGGGCAGCTATCGTCGCTCGGGGGTGCGTCTCGTCCCGAGCATTTGCATTCTCCAAGCCGAGCCGCCATGATCGACGCCTTCACCACTGGAGCTTGTGCATGCCGATCGAGATGGTGCCCCTCGCAATGCTCGCCGTCGACCTCGCCGCTGGGCGGCGCGACAGCGTTGCCTTGACCGAAGCCTGTCTGGCGCGGATCGCAGATCCGGCCAGCGAGGGC
>JBAVTK010000327.1:0-21456 GCA_049696095.1 Aliidongia sp.
CCCATCGCCCGGCGCGGCTCTCGGGCGGCGAGCAGCAGCGCGTCGCCATGGTGCGGGCGCTGGCCAACGCGCCGCGCGTGCTGCTGGGTGATGAGCCGACCGGCAATCTCGATATCCACACCGCCGAGGGGGTGATGGATGTGTTGATCGCCATCGTCCGCAAGGTCGGGCTGGCCGCGCTGATCGCCACGCATAATCTCGATCTGGCGAGGCGGATGGATCGGATTCTGACGGTCGAGGATGGGCTGCTGGTGGAGCGGAGTTGAATCATGGCACCGGCCGATTTCATTCATCTGCGTGTGCATTCGGCCTATTCGCTGTCGGCCGGGGCGATCAAGCTCAAGGAACTGCCCGGCCTGTGCAAGGCGCGCAACATGCCGGCGGTTGCCGTTACCGACACCGGCAATCTGTTCGGCGCGCTGGAGTTTTCCGTCGCCTGCGCTGGAGACGGCATCCAGCCGATCATCGGCTGCGAACTGGGCATCCGCGCGCCGGAGCTGGAACGCAACGGCCTGACGCGCAGTCAACCCGGCCCGAAGGCGCCCGAGCCGCTGGTCCTACTGGCTCAGACCGAGCAAGGCTATTTCAACCTGGTCAAGCTTGTCTCCGATTCCTACATGACGACAGCCGGTGACGAGGCACCGCAAGTGGCACTGGCCGATCTGGCACCGCATGCCGATGGGCTGCTCTGCCTGACCGGTGGATCGGACGGGCCGATCGGCCGCCTCCTGCTGGCGGGGCAGCCGGCGGCGGCCGAAGCGGCATTGCTGCAACTGGTCCAGATGTTTCCCGGCCGGCTTTATATCGAGCTACAGCGCCACGGGCTGCTGGAGGAAGACCGGATCGAATCAGCACTGGTCGATCTGGCTTATCGCCACGATATTCCGCTGGTCGCGACCAACAACGCGCATTTCGCGGATGCGGATTTTCACGAGGCGCATGATGTGCTGCTGTGCATCGCGCAAGGCGTCACGATCAATGTCCGCCAGCGCCGGACGCTGACGGCCGAGCATTATCTGAAATCGGCGACCCAGATGCGCCAGCTTTTCGCCGATCTGCCGGAAGCCTGCGACAATAGTGTGGCGATCGCACAGCGCTGCTCGTTTCTACTGAAGAAGCGCAAGCCGCTGCTGCCATCCTTCGGTGACGGCAGCGGCCGTGACGAGGCCGTTATCTTGCGTGAGATGGCGGCGGCCGGGCTCGATTGGCGGCTGGAGAAGCAGGTCTATCCGAGCCTGACGCCGGAGCAGGATCGGGGCGCGGTCGAAAAACGCTATCGTGATCAGCTCGATTACGAGCTGGGCGTGATCGAGAAGATGGGCTTTCCCGGCTATTTCCTGATCGTCGCCGATTTCATTCAATGGGCCAAGCAACAGGGGATTCCGGTCGGGCCGGGGCGCGGCTCGGGCGCCGGCTCGCTGGTCGCCTGGTCGCTCACCATCACCGACCTCGATCCGCTGCGCTTCAACCTGTTCTTCGAACGCTTCCTTAATCCGGAACGCGTCTCGATGCCCGACTTCGATATCGATTTCTGTCAGGATCGGCGCGAAGAGGTGATTCGCTACGTCCAGCAGAAATATGGCCGCGACCGGGTCGCCCAGATCATCACCTTCGGCAAACTTCAGGCGCGCGCCGTGCTGCGCGATGTCGGGCGCGTGCTGGAAATGCCCTATGGCCAGGTCGACAAGCTGTGCAAGCTGGTGCCGAACAATCCGGCCAATCCGGTGACACTGAAGCAGGCGCTCGATGGCGACGAACAACTGCGCCAGGCGCGCGACGGTGACGAGGCAGTCGGCCGCCTGATGGAAATCGCGCTCCGGCTCGAAGGGCTCTATCGCCACGCCTCGACCCATGCCGCGGGCGTGGTGATCGGCGACCGGCCGCTCGACCGGCTGGTCGCCCTCTATCGCGATCCGCGTTCCGATATGCCGGCCACACAGTTCAACATGAAATTCGTCGAGGATGCCGGCCTGGTCAAATTCGACTTTCTCGGCCTGAAGACGTTGACGGTGATCGATCGGGCGCTGCAATTGATCAACCGGCGCGGCCATGTGGTCGATCTGCTGACTATGCCGCTCGATGATCCGCGAACCTTCGAAATGTTGTCGCGCGGCGAGGCGATCGGGGTGTTCCAGTTCGAAGGTGCCGGTGGCCGCGATCTGCTGCGCAAGCTCAAGCCCAACCGCTTCGAGGACATCATCGCGGCCAACGCGCTCAACCGCCCCGGCCCGATGGATTCGATCCCGGACTATATCGCCTGTAAGCAGGGTGTGCAGCAGCCCGACTATATGCATCCTTCGATCAAATCGATCTTGGAAGAAACCTATGGCGTCATGACCTATCAGGAACAGGTCATGCAGATCGCCCAAGTACTGGCCGGCTATACGCTGGGCGGTGCCGATCTGTTGCGTCGCGCCATGGGCAAGAAGATCAAGGCCGAGATGGACAGTCAGCGCAAGATCTTCCAGGACGGCGCGGTCGAGCGCGGCGTCTCGCCCGAAGTGGCCGAGCTGATCTTCGACAAGATGGCGAAATTCTCCGGCTATGGCTTCAACAAGGGCCATGCGGCACCTTATGCGCTCATCGCCTATCAGACCGCTTATTTGAAGGCCAATCACCCGGTCGAATTCATGGCGGCGTCGATGACGCTCGATCTGGGCAATACCGACAAGCTCAATGTCTTCCGCCAGGAATTGCAGCGGATGAATATCCGTCTGCTGCCGGCCGATGTGAATCGCTCGGGCGTCGAATTCACGGTCGAGGGCGTGGGCGAAGCGGCGGCGGTGCGCTATGCGCTCGCCGCGGTCAAGGGGGTGGGGGCCCAGGCGATGGCGTCGCTGGTTGCCGAGCGCGACCGGAATGGACCCTATAAGAATCTGTTCGATCTGGCCGAACGGCTCGACACCAAGCAGTTCAACAAGCGGCAATTCGAAAACCTGACCCGCGCCGGAGCGCTCGACAGCCTCAATCCCAATCGGGCTCAGAGCTTCGCTGCGGCCGAACTGATCATGCGTCACGCCGCCGTCGCCGCCGAACAGCGCGGCAGTGCCCAGATCGGTCTGTTCGGCCCCGGCCCCGGCGGATTGGCCAAGCCGACGCTGCCGACGGTGCCGGATTGGCCGGCAATGGATCGCTTGCAGCACGAGTTCGAGGCGATCGGATTTTATCTGTCGTCCCATCCGCTCGATCCGTATCAGGCGGCGTTGAAACGGATCGGCGTCGTGACATCGGCACAACTTGCCGCTCAGGTGGCGCGCGGTGCCGCGGGCCGGGTGCGGCTGGCCGGCATCGTGCTTGGCCGCAAGGAAAAGACCTCGGCCAAGGGCAATCGCTTCGCCTTCGTGTCGATGTCCGACCTGACCGGTACCTTTGAGGTCATGCTGTTTTCCGAGATTCTGGGCGTGGCGCGGCCATTGCTCGATAGCGGCCAGCCACTGCTGATCACGGCCGACGCAAGGCTGGAAAACGAGGACATGGTCCGGTTGACCGGCCAGACAGTCGAACTGCTCGACGAGGCCGCGGCGGCGAGTTCGGCCGGTCTGAAGATTGTGGTCGATGCGTCGGCGGCGCTAGCGCCGCTGAAGCAGGTGCTAGGCCGCGAGGGGCGGCTCGCCGATGCCAAACGCAAGGGCGGCAGGCTGCGGCTGGTTCTACCAATCGATGGGCGCGACGTCGAAGTCACGCTGCCGGGGCTTTACGAGATCGGGTCGCCTTTGCGCGCGGCGGTAAAGGCGATACCCGGCATAGCCGGGCTGCATGATTTCTGATAGGTGACGGTCCAGTGACGGCAGGTTGCGTCCGGTATCATGGTGGGGGCATGAGGGTGCTTGGTTTCGGTCGGTTATTCGTCGGCGTCGTGGCAGCGGTCTTGGCCTTGCTGGCGAGCGTGCCGGCGGCCGCCGACAGCAGAGGCGTTTCCGTCGATGGCGTCTGGTGCCGCGTCAGCGAGTCGCGTGCGCACACCGGCTTCGTCTATATGACGCTGACGGTACGCGGCGAGCCGACCGATACGCTGGTTGGCGCCTTCACCCCCCTCGCAAGCACCGCGACGATGATCGGACCGGTTCAGGGCCATCGGCGGTCCCGTTTCGACACGATCGCGGCGATCGAACTCGATGCTCATGCACCGACCGTGTTGCAGCCGCTAGGACCGCATTTCCTGCTGAACGGCCTGCGTCATAAACTGCTGCCCGGACAGAGTTTCGTCATGACTTTGGTTTTTGCGAAGACCGGCAAGCACGAGATCACGGTCCATGTTCGCCAATCGGCACCGGCAGATGGCATGCCGAAATTGCCCAAAGGCGTGAAGCTCAATTGAGGGCATGTTCCATATTGCTCTAATTTGAGATAATTTGCAAGAAATATGGCCTGAATACAGGTTGCCATTCGCGGAGACATGGGCCTTACTGAACGGCTGAACGACGCGATATGGCGGGGGGGCGATTGGCGATTTTTGAAGTGAACAGTCAGCGCGCTGTCAGGAGATCACTGATGCCGGGATTACGCCAGCATCTCGCGCAGCTGACAACGCCCAAAATCCTGGAATACGGCTTTATTGCCATCATGGTTTTGTCAGTTGTCGCGTATTTCGTCTCCTCGGCGGCAATCACTCGGTTGCAGGGGGCAGCATCCGGCATCGGAGACAAGGCGAAGCCGGCGGTCGTCATTGCCGAAAAGCTCAGCGTGATGCTGGCCGATATGGATGCGCAGATCACTGACAGTTCGCTGGGCAGTGGGCAGGGTTGGTCGCGTTATCTCACCGATGTCGATTCGGCGGTTGCTGCGACGACCGAGGCCAATCGGGCAGTTCAGGATGACGACCCCGAGGCTGAATCGCTGCGCAAGGTGCAACAGAAACTCAGAAGCTATTATCAGTTGATCGGCGGATCGAGCGTCACCTCGCCGGAGGTTTTCGTCAGCAACGAGCAATTGGCGAAGACGACGACGCTCTGGGCGTCGCGCACGATGCGTCAGGAAATCATCGCGCCGGCGCAAAACGCTGCGCTGATCGCGACTGGCAAGCTGGTCGATGCCTACGCCGAATTTCGCCGATACGCTGGTTTGTCGACCGCGATCGCCCTTTTCGTCATGGCGGCGCTGCTGGCGGTGTTGGTGGCACTGCAAATGTTCATTACCCGTCGGACGCGGCGCCTCGTCAATCTGCCGCTGTTTCTGGCATCGCTGTCGGTTATCGGATTCATCGGCTGGTTCTTTTATACGGTGGAGACCGGCCGCGCGGCGATGCTGACCGCCAACGAGATTGCTTTCGACGATCTGCAAGCGCTGTACCGTGCGAAGGTGACGGCTTATTTGATGAAGGCCGATGAATCGATGTGGTTGTTCGAGTTGCGCAAGGCACGGTTCGAACAGCGCCGGCTGCGCGCCTTCTATGCTCATAGTTTCTCCGATGCGGCGCAGCAACTGATCGATGTTGCGAATGTCGCGCAATATCCCGCGGCGATTGTCGAAGGGCATAGCTTCGCGGATCCGGTCGATCACGCAGCACTGGATGCGGTGCGCGTCGGTCTTGATGCGGCGGCCAAATTGCGCGCGGCTGGGCGGTTCGACGAAGCGGCTAAGCTTGCGCCCGAAATTCACGGGATACTGGGAACCGAATTGCAGCATTTCGCCGCCGCTGAAACGGAATGGAAGGCGGCCTACGAGGCGGCGGCCTATCTGCTGCGCTATCTTGAGATCGATCGACGCATCCGCGACACCGCATTGACCGACAGCCGCGACAAGGCGGTGCAGCTCAGCATCGGCGGCGGCGAGGACGGCGCGACTTGGGCCTTCAGTCGGATGGATGCCGCACTCGACCGAATGATCGCGATCGACAATGCCGCCTTCGACAGCCGGTTCGGCACAATGATGCAGAATCTGGCCACATTGCCACCGATTCTGGGAACCGTCCTGATTCTGACAGCTCTGCTGTCCGGATGGGGGGCGTGGCAGCGCTATCGGGAATATCGGTGAGGCGGCAAGGGGCAGGAGAGCCAGGCGAGATGCATATCCCGGGATCGAAGCGTTGGCTCGCGGGCTGCGCCGTCATGGCGGCGCTCGGCTCGGCTGGGCCGGCATCGGCCGATATTCCGATCGGCCTGTCCGGTCCGATGAGCGGCGACAATACGACGATCGGCAATCAATTGCTCAATGGTGCCGAGGCGGCGATCGAGGAAATCAATGCCCATGGCGGCGTGCTCGGCGAAAAGCTGGCGCTGACTGTGGAGGATGATGCCTGTGATCCGAAACTCGCCGTGCCGGTGGCGAACCGCATCATCGGCCAGAAGATCGATTTCCTGGTCGGGCCGTTCTGCTCGGCGGTCACGCTACCGGCTTCCTCGCTCTATGCCGACAATGGCACGGTCGAGATCACGCTATCCTCGAACCCGCGCATTACCGAGCAGGGTTTCGACGGGCTGTTCCGGATCGCCGGGCGCGACGATCGGCAAGGCAAGGTGTTGGCCGATTTCATCGCGCGGCATCACCCCGGCAAGCGCCTTGCTTTGGTCGCCGATCGTTCGGCCTATGCGACCGGCCTGTCCTCGCAGTTGCGCAATTTCCTGAAGCAGGGGGGCGAAGCCACGATCGTACTGGATCAGTCGATCGATGCCGGGACCAAGAATTTCGGTGCGCTGGTAGCGAGCTTCAAGGAAGCCGCGGTCGATGTCATCATCTATGTCGGATATCCGCCCGAGGCGGGGCTGATCATCGATCAGGCGGTCGATGCCGGCGTGACGGCGCAATATATTGCGACCAATAATATGTCGAACCACCGCATTTGGGACATCGCCGGCAAGAAGGCGGAGGGGCTGACCTTTACGTTCCTGCCGGCGGCCGATTTGTTGCCGACCGCCCAGGAGGCGGCGGCACGGCTGGTGGCCAAGGGCAAGAAGGCCGATGGCTACACGCTGTATTCCTATGCCGCGGTCCAGCTATTCGCCGCCGCAATGACGCGAGCACAGTCCAAGCGTCCCGACGCCGTGGCCGAAGAGCTGCAACAGGGCAATATCCCCACCGTGCTCGGCAGCGTGTCGTTCGACGAGAAGGGCGATAACCTGTTACCGAGCTGGCGGGTCTATCGCTGGCATGACGGCGCCTATGCCTATTACCCCAGCGAATAATGCGCCGGTCAGCTGCCTGTGGTTTGGCCGAGGATTTTCTCGGGCGAGCCGGGCTCGACATGCGTCGGATCGTCCGGCAAAACCCCGGCTCGCGATGCCCGCACGCGGCGATACATCCAGGCGGTCAGCATCGGCGTCAGGACTGCGGTGACGATGACCGAGGCTGCGATCTGTACGGTGGCGACCGGCGCGATGGCGGCATAGGACGGGTCGGCGAGCGCAATCGCCTTGGGGACGGCGGCCGAATTGCCCGCGGTGCTGGATGCGGCGGCACCGGCAATGCCCGAACCGCCTAACAGCCTGTCGGCGGCGATGCAAACGATCCCGGTCACGACCAGCACGAACACGCCGAGCGCCAGCCCGGGCATCCCGCCGGTCACGACATTGTTGAGGTTGATGGTCTGGCCCAGCGTAAAGGCCATGAAGGGCACGATCAGCGCCTCGCGCGAGCCGAAGAATTCGCGCAGATCATCGTCGAGATTGCCCAGGATCGCGCCGACAAAAATCGGCGCGATGACCGAAACCATGGTCAGCCACGGAATATCGGCCAAGCCGAACCCGACCAGAATGAGCATGGTCAAAAACGGCCCGGTCTCGATGCTTTGCGGCACATAGGTTCCGGCATCCTCCTTATCGCCCATGGCGCTGGTCAGCGCCAGAAACATGCCGCCATTGGTATCGCTTAGCGCCACCAGCAGTGCCAGTGTGCTGAGGCCGAAGACATTGCCGTCGAAGAACTTCGCCACCGACAGCGCGATCAGCATCGCCATGCCGACCTTGGCGAACATCATGCCGAAGCCACGCTTCAGCATGCGCGGCGCCGTCCTGAGCGTCATTTTGGTGCCGACGGCGAACAGATACATGCCGAGCACGGTCGGATAGCCGGCACTGCCCAGCGCCTCGGTATAACCACCGATCTTGAGCAAATTTGGGAAGAAGGTGTTGATGATCATGCCGATGAACAGCGGCACGACCATCAGGCCGCCGGGAACCTTGTTGATCGTCTGGAGAATTCTCACGTTTCCATCCCTTCATTTGCGACTTATCCGCTCGATACGGTTGAACCCGCTTCGTTCATTCCAGAGACGACAAGAACTCGTCGGGCCTCCGAACGCGGTATCCCTTACGGAACGGTCCGCATCACTGTTGGGCAAATGCTATAAGCTTTGCTGGAGGCTCACAAGGCGCGATCAACGGTAGACGCCGCTCGACGGATTTCGTCGGCAATGTGCCGCGTGCCGGTCGCTATTTCTGGCGCCAGCCTGGTGCGGCGGCTTCGTGATAGCCGGCGGCAAGCGGGCCGCCGATCGGGGCCAGCAGTTCTTCGACCAGTCCAAGAACCTGCGCGGCGTGGCCGTGACGGAACAAGGCGCCGAACGCATGTTCGAATCGCAAAGCCAGCGCCGGGTCGTGCTGCTCGAGCCGGCAAGCCAGTTCCTTGCCGCTGCCCGACCATCGGCCGGCGGCGCGCAGCAGAAGATCGCCCAGTTCCTGATAAAGCCTGGATGCCATGGCGATAATCTCGCCCGGCGTGCCGCCGCCGCGCAGATCCTCGGCCAGATTGGTGACGACATAGCGGCGGCGAACCATCGAGGCGGCATCGAGCGGCAGGGGGCCGACTGCCAGTGCCGCTTCGGACAGCGCCTTGCCGCGTGCCATGAGCGGTCCAGGCGGCGTTACGGCGACCCCCTCGGCGAGCATGGCGGCGAGTGATCCGGTACCGGCTGCGCGGTCACGCTCGAAGAACCAGGCCAGCGTCTCCGGATCGTGCGCGAAGATCCGGACTGTGATGCCGTTGATCGACACCGCCTCCCGCCAGGCATTGCCCACGCGTTCGAAGAGCAAGACCAGATCGAGAGTCGAGGAGGGGATCGGTAGACCACGCGCGACCGGTCCCGCCAGCACGGCGGCCGCTTGCGGAAAGCGATCGCCGCAATAACGCCTCGTCAGTTCCAGCGCCAGGTCGAGGGAAAGCGGCATCGGCATCGGCGGCATCCTGGGAAAATGCAATCGCGGAAGTTTATGCCATTTTTGCCCTTTTTGGGTGGAAAACGGGAAACCAACTTTGAACCGCGACGACGGGCGGACGAGCGCACCGATCGGCTGACGTCTCGCGGCGTCAAGCCATCTTGCCGCCATCCAGGAACGTGTCGGCGCTGCGGTCGAGCAGTTTCAGGATGCGGTCGAGATCGGCGCGATCCTCGGCCGACAGCACGCCGATCAATCGGCTTTCGATGTCGAGCGCCAGCGGCGCCACTGCGGCGAAGATGGCGGCTCCGTCCGGCGAGAGTCGCAGGATCGAGCGGCGGCGGTCGGCGGCGTCGGTCGCGCGTTCGATCAAGCGACGCTCCAGCAGGCGGCTCACCGCGCGGCTCACCCGTACCTTGTCCATATAGGTTCGTCCGGCGACGCCATTGGCCGAAAGCGGGCCGAACCGGCCGAGGACGGCGATTGCCCGCCATTCGGGAATCGACAGGCCGAAGCGGTCGGCATAGACGCGCGCGACCGCCGTCGAAATGCGGTTGGACAAAACCGACAGTCGATAGGGCAGAAAGGTTTCGAGATCGAGCGGCTCCGGGGCGTCCGTTCCCGAATCGGCGGCGTGAGGCGTTGGTTTCATCAGGATCGAATCTGTGGCGGCAGCACGCTTGCGTCAAGCTTCCGCGGGCGAGCCATGCCGGAAAGCCCTGGCGATCAGTTTCATTTGCAACTAATATCGCAGACTGTGCCCGCTTCATGGAGGAGAGACCATGTCCACGCTCGCCATCGCACCGACTGCCCGCGTCGATCTCTGGGAGAACCCGATGGGGACGGACGGGTTCGAATTCGTTGAATACACCGCCCCCGATCCGGCCGAGCTGGGCCGCTTGTTCGAGCAACTGGGCTTCGTCAAGATCGCGCGGCACCGCGCCAAGGATGTCTCGCTGTTCCGCCAGGGCGATGTGAATTTTTTGATCAATGCCGAACCGGAAAGCTTTGCCCAGGCTTTCGCCCGGCTGCATGGCCCGTCGGTCTGCGCCATGGCGTTTCGGGTCGAAGATGCTGCGGCGGCGCAAAAGCGCGCGATTGGGCTCGGCGGCAAGCCGGTCGCCGGCCGGATCGGGCCGATGGAGTTGAACATCCCGGCGCTCAAAGGCATCGGCGACAGCTTGCTTTATCTGGTCGATCGCTATGGTGCCAAGGGCACGATCTATGATGTCGATTTCGTGCCGGTTGAGGGCGTCGATCCAAATCCGCCCGGCGTCGGTTTCACCCAGATCGATCATCTGACCCATAATGTCCATCGCGGCCGGATGGATCTTTGGGCGGATTTTTATATGCGTTTGTTCAATTTCCGCCAGATCCGCTATTTCGATATTGAAGGCAAGCTGACCGGGCTGAAATCGCGCGCCCTGACCAGCCCGGACGGCAAGATCCGCATTCCGATCAATGAAAGCTCGGACGATAAGAGCCAGATCGCCGAATATCTCGAAGCCTATCATGGCGAGGGGATTCAGCACATCGCGCTCGGTACCCGCGATATTTATGGCTCGATCGAGAATCTACGCGCCCGCGCGATCAAATTTCTGCGCACGCCCGACTCATATTACGATCTGGTCGATAAGCGTTTGCCCGGCCATGGCGAGGATCTGGCCCGCTTGCGCGCCGACGAGATTCAGATCGACGGGGCGCCGGGCGAAACCGGCGGCAGGCTGCTGCAAATCTTCACCGAGACGGTGATCGGCCCGATTTTCTTCGAAATCATTCAGCGCAAGGGCGACGAAGGCTTCGGCGAGGGTAATTTCAAAGCGCTGTTCGAGGCGATGGAACTCGACCAAATCCGCCGCGGCGTGCTAAAGGCCGACTGAGAGTTTGTGAATGAATGCCCATATCCGCTGGAATCGCCGGAAATTCCCCAATGTTTCCGATGGTCGTTCATTCACAAGTTCGATTGATTCTCAGAATCTGAGTTTTCCGATGCGGGGTCTATCGTGGAGTTGCATGGCTATTACCGGTCTTCCGCCTCGTTCCGGGTCCGCATCGCGCTCAATCTGAAGCGGATCGATTACGCCGCCGTGTCGCATCATCTGCGCCGGAACGAGCATCAACTGCCGGAGTTTCGGGCGCTTAACCCGCAAGGGTTCGTGCCGGCGCTTGATGATGAGGGCGACGTTCTGACCCAGTCGCTCGCCATCATCGAATATCTCGATGAGACCAACCCGAACCCGCCCTTCCTGCCCGGCCATCCGGGCGACCGGGCACGGGTGCGGGCACTGGCCCAGCTCATCGCGTGCGACATCCATCCGCTGAACAATCTACGCATCCTGCGCTATTTGCGCTCGCCGCTCGGCCAGGACGAAACGGCGGTCAAGGATTGGTACAATCACTGGATCGCCGAGGGCTTCGCCGCCTTGGAAACCTTGTTGGCCGATGACGATCGCACCGGCCGGTTCTGTCAGGGCGACGAGCCGGGGCTTGCCGATATCTGCCTGGTGCCGCAAATCGTCAATTCAGAGAATTATCAACTCGATTTATCGCCCTATCCGACGCTGCGGCGCCTCTACGCCAATTGCATGGCGCTCGACGCGTTCCAGCGCGCCCATCCGAGCCGGCAGCCGGACGCCGAATAGCTCAGCCTTTGGCTTTGGCGCGCACCGCCGCGACCTGACTCTTCAGCACATCGAGCGTGATCAGGCCGGGCGACAGCGTATCGCCGATGATGAAGGCCGGCGTGCCGTCGGCCCCGATCGCCTTGGCCAGATCGTAATTATGCTTGATCTGGGGATCGATTTCCGAGGATTCCGATTCCTTGCGGATCGCTGCCGGATCGAGCCCGACCGATTTGACGATCTCCAGCGTCGATTCTTCGGTGACCGGCGTCTTGAGCGCGAACATTGCCTTGTAGAATTCGGCGTATTTGCCGTGCTTTTGCACCGCCAATGCCACGCGCGAGGCGAAGACCGACTCCTTGCCGAGGATCGGAAAATCCTTCAGCACGAGGCGGATTTTCTTGTCCTGCTCCAGCAGTTGCGCGACGGCCGGCGTGGTCGCCTTGCAATAGGGACAGCGATAATCGAAGAATTCGACGATCGTGACATCGCCCTTGGGATTGCCCAGCACGGGCGAGGACGGATCGCGCTCCAATTCCTCACGGCGATTGTCGATCTCGGCCTTGGCGGCGGTTTCGGCGTCGGCCTTGCTCGCCTGATCGGCATGGTCGAACGCCTCGATCAGGACTTTGGGGTTGTTGAGCAGATAGTCATGGATCAGCTTCTCGACCGCCGCCGCCTGATCGGGGCTAAGCGCTGGCGCCGGATCGGCCGCCTGGGCGGCGGGCGGGGCGGCGAGTGCGAGGCTCACAGCGATGATGGCGAGGCGGCGGAGGGCGGTCATCGGCGGGGTACCTTGGAACGGGAGATTGTACCGGCACCATAGGTGCTGGGCTGCGGGCTGGCAAGGCGGCGTTAACTCCCCGCCACCGTCATGCCTTCGACCCGCACGGTCGGTGCGTTGATCGAGGCGCGGAACACCAGATCGTCGGCCGGGGTCAATCCCAGGAACATGTCCTTGAGATTGCCGGCGATGGTGATCTGATTGACCGGCCAGGCGAGCGCGCCATTTTCGATCCAGAAGCCGGTGGCACCGCGGCTGTAATCGCCGGTCACGCCATTGACGCCCATGCCGATCAGTTCGGTGACATAGAGGCCGGATTTGATATCGGCCATCAAGGCGGTAGGCGAGAGTGTGCCGGGTTCGAGATAGAGGTTGGTCGGTGCCGGCGAGGGCGGGCCGGAGGCGCCGCGCACCGCGTGCCCGGTCGAGGTCAAGCCGAGCTGCCGCGCCGAGCGCAGATCCATGATCCAACTGGTCAGCACGCCATCTTCGATCAGGGCACGCCGGGCATTTGGCAGACCTTCGGCATCGAACGGTTTGGAGCGGAAGCCGCGCGGGCGGTGCGGATCGTCGATCACGGTCACCCCGGCCGCGAAAATCCGTTGACCAAGCCTGTCCTTGAGAAAGCTGGTCTTGCGCGCGACCGAGCCGCCGGAAATGGCGCCGCTCAGATGGCCGAGCAGGCTGGAGGAGACGCGCGGATCGAAGATCACCGGCACTTTACAGGTGGCGGCCGTGCGCGCGCCGAGCCGCTTGATCGCGCGCTCGCCCGCGCGGCGGCCGATCAGGGCGGCATCTTCCAGATCGGAGCCATAGACAGCACTGGTGTAATCGTAATCGCGCTCCATGCCGTCGCCGGTGCCGGCCAGCACGACGACGCTGACGCCATGGCTCGATCCGGCATAGCTGCCGCGAAAGCCGTTCGAGGCAGCGACGGCGACGCTGCTGCGGCCCCAGCTCGCCTCGGCCCCTTCGGAATTGGTGATGCCGGGAATCGCGCGCGCGGCGTCCTCGGCGGTGCGCGCCAGTTCGATCAGGCGGTCGGTCGCCGGCTCGACCGGATCGAGCTGATCGAGTTCGGGCCAGGTGGTCGCGATCTGGGCGGGTTCGGCCAACCCGCAGAATTCATCCTCCGGCACGGCCTTGGCCATGGCGATGGCGCGTTCGACCAGCGCGTCGAGTGCGGTGGGTGACCGGTCATTGGACGAGACGATCGCCTGGCGCCGGCCGATCAGCACGCGCAGGCCCAGATCGTAGCTTTCGCTCCGCTCCAGCTTTTCGATCTTGCCGAGGCGTTGGGCATGGCTGATGGAAATGCCCTCGAACATCACCGCATCGGCCTGGTCTGCGCCGGATTTGCGGGCGCGGACGATCAACTGGTCGAGCAGGTCGAGCGTGGGGGCGGTCGGTGTCATGAAGTCTCCTGGGACCGGATCGAGCGACAGGGCATCATAGGCGCGCAAAAGGCCGGCGGGCCAGCGTCGATTGCGGGCTTCTCAATCGCCCGCGGCCTGGATGGCCGGCGGCAGTGTTGCGGGGGCTTGCTTGGCCGAATAGAACGAGGCGTTTTGCGTACCGGCTAACGCTTCGCGGGAAAAAGTGATGAGATGGTGCGCGACGAGTGCGATGTTGAACGCTGCCTCGACATGCCCCAGCAGCAACTCACGCCCGGCTACGCGCCAGAACTGCCGTCGGTAATCGGCGAAGAGGCCGACGCGGATCAGCAAATTGACCGCGAGGCGTAAGCCTTGCCACAAATTGCGTGGCGTCAGGCGGCCGCGCGGATCGGGCCGGATGCGGTTCGGATAAGTGTGGCGCGCATTGTGGTCGAACCGCCGATAGACCGCCTCGGGGCTGTAGGCGGCGCCGACACAGCGGCGCCAGGTTTCCAGCACGGTGTCATAAGGCTGCAGGAAGGCGACGTTGGATTCGCGCGTCGGATCGTCGATCAGCCGGCCGCTTCGTTCCAGCCGGTCCCAGAGCGGGGTGCGCGGCAGGGCCTGGAGCAGATTGATGGTCAGCATCGGGATCTGGCTCGCCTCAATGAAGGCGAGCAGCCGGTCGCCGGTATCGGCTGTATCGGTATCGAGGCCGAGAATGATGCCCGACACGACCTCCATGCCGTAGCGGTTCAGCGTGGCGATCGAGTCGAGAATCGACAATTTGGCGTTCTGGTCCTTGGCCATCGCGCGGAGCGCGTCGGCGTCGGGCGTCTCGATGCCGACGAAGATGGTGCAGAAAAACGCCTCGCGCATCATCGTCAGCAATTCGGTGTCCTGCGCGATGTTGAGCGTGGCTTCACAGGCGAATTGCAGTGGAAAGTGATGGCGCTGTTGCCACGCGATCAGATGCGGCAGCAATTCGCGCGCGGCCCGGCGATTGCCGATGAAATTATCATCGACGAAATAGACGGCAGGCGGATGGCCGGCGGCGAGGATCGCGTCGAGTTCGGCCGTGACGCGCTCCGGCGCCTTCAGCCGCGGCACCCGGCCATAGAGCGCCGGAATGTCGCAGAACTCGCAGCGATAGGGGCAGCCGCTGGAGAATTGGATGCTGGCGATGAAATAGTGGCTGAGTTCGATCAGATGGTAGGCCGGCATCGGCAGCGCGTCGATCGCCAACCGTTCCTTGGTCTCAAAACGGATCTGGTTCGCCGGCCGGGCACAGGAGCCAGCCAAGGTGTCGATCAAGTCATCGGTTGCGTCGCCAAGCTCGCCCAGATGCAGATAGTCGAATTCCGGATACCAATCGGGCGCGGCGGTGACCGAGGGACCGCCCAGCACCGCGACACGGCCGGCACGATGAGCGCGCGCCGCAATGTCGACGATCTGCGGACGCTGAATATGCATGCCGCTGACCAGCACGGCATCCGCCCAGGCGAAATCCTGCGGTGAGGCTTTGCGGATATTCTCGTCGATGAAGCGGATCGTCCACTGCCGCGGCAGATATGCCGCGATCAGCAACAGCCCTTGCGGCGGCATGAACGCGCTGACGCCGCGCATTCCGTATATCGCATTGAACGTGCCGAAGGATGGGCTATAGGCCGGAAAGACGCAGAGTATGTGCCGCGCCGCAATTGCTACCTGGTTGTCGGCCATCAACCTGATCCCAAAACAATGGAGATTTGAAGGTGCTAGCGGAACAGCTTTCTTTATGCCCCCGTGACGGGTGGTTCGGCAATGCCCAAAAACAGCGGCCGAGCTATCCGGATCGCTACGAGGCCATTGTCGCGGGGCGGTCGGGCATGCGAAGACGGATCGATCGGCGGGCGGGAGCATCGGGCATGATCGCAAGGCGTGTTCACGAGCGGCGGCAATGATCCGTTCGGTGGCCGGGGCGGTGGACCGGCAGGCGCCGTTCGAGGTCGCGATCGTCTTGCCGACCTTGCTGCGCCCCAGCCTCGGTCGGGCGGTCCGTTCGGTCTTCGCTCAGGATTTCCCCGGCCGGCTCCAGATCCTAGTCGGCATCGATTGGGCCGAGGGTGATCGCGGACAATTGACCGGGCTCGCACGGGACTGCCCGGCCCATGTCGCGCTCGATGTCTTCGATCCCGGCTATTCGACCTCGATCCGCCATGGCGGCCTCTATCCCAACCACTGTTCCGGTGCGCTGCGCACGATTTTGAGCTACACTGCCAACAGCCGTTATATCGCCTATCTGGACGACGATAATTGGTGGGCGCCCGACCATTTGTCCTCGTTGGTTGCCGCGATCGACGGGCAGGATTGGAGCTGGTCGCGGCGCTGGTTCGTCGAGGAGGGCGACGAGGAGCCGATCTGTGTCGATGATTGGGAATCGGTCGGCCCCGGTGCCGGTCTCTATCGCGAGCGCTATGGCGGCTTCGTCGATCCCTCCAGCCTGCTGATCGATAAGCTGGCCTGCCACCATATCCTGCCCTTATGGTCGCTCAGCCCCTATGAAGACGGGCGCGGCGAGGATCGCTTGATCTTCGAACAGCTCAAAGACCGCCCGCAGCGCGGCACTGGGCAGCCGACCAGCTTCTACAGGATGGGTGCGACCGATCCGCAGCATCTGGTCCGGCTGCAACTGATCCGGCAAAGCGGCGCCATGCTGCCGAGCGAGCGGCGCTCCGGGGTGATCCGGCTGGCCGACCTTGTCGAGCCGGCGTTAGAGCCCGATCGCTTCGGGACCGAGTCCGTCGGTGAGGATGTCGCATTCGGTGCGCTGTTGCGGCTGCTGCGTCCGGCCGAAGCGGTCATTCTCGGTGCCGGATCGGGCGAGGCGGCCCTGGCACTCGCGGGCACGGCCCAGGCGATTGGCCTCGATTGTCTGTTCGTCGCCGTGACGGATGCGGCGGAGGAGCACGGCAGGCTCGGCGGGCGGATTGCCGCGCTTGGTCTCGGCCGAACGCTTCGCCTGTTGCCGGAATTGTCGCCCGGCACCCGTCTCGCGGTCGATCTGGTGTTTCTCGGTCCCGAACGAATCGGCCCGGCGGCATGGCAGGCCGGTTTCGCGATTCTGCGGCCGGGCGGTTTCTTGATGGGCCATGGCTCGCCCGATGGTTTGCTCAACGAATTCGTGGTCACGAGCGGCAGCAATCTGCTGCCCTTCCCGTCGCTGGGTCAGGATGGCTGGATCGTCGAAAAGGGCTTGCGCTGGACCGGGTGAGCAAGTGGTTACATGCCGTTGCCGCCGCCATTGAACGGCCCATCCTGGTGCAGCACCAGCGGCGCCGGATGTGGACAGGTCTGCGGCGGATCCATGTCGAGGCACTCGGCACAGGCCGAAAGCGCAAGCGCCATCGCGACCAACACGGCGTGAAACAGCGGGGCGCGTGCCGTCATGGGGATTTTCCTTGCGCGTGGCGGCCCTTGCCCCGGCGCGGGGCCGACGCCACATAGCGCTTGTTGCGGACAAGTCGCGCTGCCGGTAGGCTGCGGGCTGAAGATAGATCGGGAGCAGGCAGGCATGGCGCGGTTCCAGGCGATGACGGTGACGGATGCGGCGGCCGATCGTGTGCGCGATCTGCTGGGCCGGCGCGAGAAACCTTCGGTCGGCATCCGGGTCGGCGTGCGCTCGCGCGGCTGCTCCGGAATGAGCTACACGATTGAATATGCCGATGAGAAAGGCAAGTTCGACGAAGTGGTGCAGGATAAGGGCGTCACCATCCTGATCGATCCCAAGGCGACGATGTTTCTGATCGGCACCGAAATGGATTACGTCGAAGACAAGCTGCAAGCCGGCTTCACCTTCAAGAACCCCAATGAGAAGGGCCGGTGCGGCTGCGGCGAGTCCTTCCACGTCTAAGGTGCCGCGTCTCATGGAACTGGTGCAGATTGAGGAGCCGGGCGAACGAAGCGGCGAGCTTGCCGATGCCGGACTTGCGATTGGGTTGGAGCT
Source organism: Aliidongia sp. (assembly GCA_049696095.1). Lineage (GTDB taxonomy): Bacteria > Pseudomonadota > Alphaproteobacteria > ATCC43930 > CGMCC-115725 > JAXDMU01. The sequence continues at coordinate 17,856 of JBAVTK010000327.1, forward strand.
GACCGGCAGCGGGCTGCGCTTGGCTGCCTCGGTCGGCGGCAATGTCGAGCTGATCCGGAACGCCGAAGGTGGCCTCGATTTCCTGCCGGCTTTGGCTGGCTATGACGAAGCTGGGCTGCTGGTGGCGGGTCTGACCGGCTTGGCCGACCCGAGCGCGGTCGGCCTCGATGCCTTGACCCTGCCGGACGGCCGCGATGCGCGCGGCGCCAGCGTCGCTGATCGGGTGGCCCTGTTGATCCAGTCGGCCGGGCGCCATCTGGTTCGCCTGACCGGCCGGCCGATTGCCGGTGCTGTCATCGTAGTGCCGCTCGATTCCACCGCTGGGCTGCGCCTGACCCTGATGCAGGCGGTCGAAGCTGGCGGGATTCCGGTGCTGCGTCTTGCCGAATTTTCAGTCGCGCTGGCGATCGGCGGCGGGCTCGATCACCGTGGCGACGGTGCCTATCTGCATCTGGCGCCGGTGTCGTCCGGGCTGGCGCTGGCCCGGCTCGAAGTCACCGATGGCGTGGTCCGGCTGGTCGGCGGCGCGCTTGCCCGCCATGTCGATGAGGTGCCAGCCTTGATCGCGGCCGAAGGTTCTGTTCGGGGCGTCATCGCGCCCGGCACAGCGGCGACGATCGTGCCCGAAATCCCGCGACTCGACGGCTTCGACGGTGCCGATCGCGCGGTGATCGGTGCGGCCCTGCTGGCCGAAGCCCTGGGCTGACCGGCCCGACCGGAAAATTTGCTGGACGCGCGGCGCCGCGTGCGGATTATGCACGCCGATTAGCCAAGCGTTTTGCTTAAGAGAGTTTGATAATGCCGAAGATGGTCTTCATCGATGTCAAGGGCGCCCGCCAGGAAGTCGACGCACCGAACGGGCTGAGCGTGCTGGAAATCGCCCACAAGCACGGCATCGATCTGGAAGGTGCGTGCGAGGGCTCGCTCGCCTGCTCGACCTGTCATGTCATCATCGATCCCACCTGGTACGAGACGCTGAAGGAGCCGAGCGAGGATGAGGAAGACATGCTCGATCTGGCCTTTGGTCTGACCAAGACCTCGCGGCTCGGCTGCCAGATCGTCATGTCCGAGGCACTGGACGGGCTGACCGTGCGCCTGCCGCCCGCGACCCGCAACATGCTGAATGGCTGAGCGATGATGGACCCGCTCGGCTTCGATCCGGCGCATGCGGCGATCCGCATCGTCGTCGGCATGTCGGGCGGCGTCGATTCGGCAGTGACGGCGGCATTGCTCAAGGAAGCCGGCTACGACGTAGTGGGCGTGACACTCCAGCTTTACGACCACGGTCAGGCGGTCGGCAAGAAAGGCGCGTGCTGCGCCGGCCAGGATATTCAGGATGCCGCGCGCGTCGCCGAGCGGCTCGATATTCCGCATTACGTGCTGGATTACGAAACGCGCTTTCGCGCCGCGGTGATCGATGATTTCGCCGATACCTATTTGCGCGGCGAGACGCCGATCCCGTGCGTGCGCTGCAACCAGACGGTCAAATTCACCGATCTGCTGGAAACCGCGCGCGATCTGGGCGCTGCGGCGCTGGCGACCGGGCATTACGCCCGCCGCATCGCCGGCCCGGCCGGTGCCGAACTGCATCGCGCGGCCGATCCGATGCGCGATCAAAGCTATTTCCTGTTCGCCACCACGCGCGACCAGCTGGATTTCCTGCGCTTTCCGCTGGGCGGCATGCCCAAGATTGAAACACGCCGCGTGGCCGAACGGCTCGGCCTCGCCATCGCCGACAAGCCCGACAGCCAGGATATCTGCTTCGTGCCGGCCGGCAGCTACGCGAGGCTGGTGGAAAAGCTGCGGCCCGGCGCGCTCGATCCGGGCGAGATCGTCGATCTATCGGGTGCGGTACTCGGTCGGCATGACGGCATCATCAATTTCACCATCGGCCAGCGCCGCGGCCTGACGCTGGGCGGCCAGGCCGAGCCGCTCTTCGTCGTGCGGCTGGAGCCGGAGGCGAACCGCGTTGTGGTCGGGCCGAAGACGGCATTGGCCGCGAGCATGGTGACGCTGGGCGAGGTCAATTGGCTCGACCCGGAAGCAAGAAGCGCGCGCGACCGCAAGGTGACGGTCAAACTCCGCTCGGCCCAACCACCACTCGCCGCGACCCTGACCGCGACCGGGCCGGGCGAGGCGCGGCTGGTGCTGGATGAGCCGGTGTTTACCGGCGTGGCACCGGGGCAGGCCGGGGTGGTGTATGAGGGAGAGCGGGTGATTTTGGGCGGGTGGATCCGGCGGGAGCGGGGGACATGGCGGCCATCAATCGTGGATTTGGCCCCGAACCCCCGCGTGCGATCTCGACAGCGTCATCGACGATACGGCATGATGGTGTGAGACAATGCCAAGGGGATCGGGAAACGCGCTACGGCGCGGCGATGGAGCGGATTATGGCCGACGTCAAGCTCGATATGCTTCAGGTGATGGTACAGCCTGTATTGGACGGCCAGGACCGCCACAGCCGAGAGCTTGGTGAAATCAAACTGCGCCTGAGCAATATCGAGCGGGGCATCGCTTCCATCCGTCGCGAAGCGGCCGGCGATGCCGAAACGATCGTTACGGTCCAGGTTCAGGTTGACCGCCTCGGCGAGAGAATCGAGCGCATCGAGCGCCGCCTCAATCTTAACGACGCGTGATGCCATCCCGGCTACTCCATGTTTAGGGCGCCGTCGTGAACGGTGAAGCGGCGCTTTTGCTCAACCTCGCGAGCGGCGCCGGTTGAAGCGCGAAAAAGTTGAGGTTAAATGGCCCTGGATGATTGCAGTCGGCCACTCCACTCGCCATGGTAGCTTCATAAAGGGCGGGCCGGCTGCGGGGCCGGTCTGGAATTCGCCAGGAGCTAGATGAAGCACATGTCGGACGTATTTTCAAATAGCCCTAATAGAGACTTCGTGCTGAAGCGGTTTCAAGTGATGCTCCAGTCGTGCTCGCGCGCTAACCTAGCGGCACCCTATTTCACCAAGGCTGATGATATTCTAGGTGCTGCCAAGGCCGGTAAATCGATTAATTTGCTCATCGGTCTCAATCCATCTACGAGTCCGCAGGCTCTCAAGTTGGTATTTGGCGTTCCGAATATAACGGTACGCTATTTCACTGGCCGTTTTCACGCGAAGATTTTTATCTTTGATGACCATGTGCTTGTCGGCTCGTCAAACCTGACAGAAGGGGGGCTGTTCGGGAACAGGGAGGCCACGGTGTGCCTCAACCCTCAGGCGGACTTTCAGCGAATCGAAGATCTCAAAGCGATCTTTGCCGACCTGTGGAACGCTGCGGCGACATTGAGCGAAGGCATCCTCAACACCTTTCGCCTTACTCTTGACGCCATGCCCAAGATCACTGGCCTTGAACGTCAGGTCGAGCAAGCTGTCGGTCGCTTACTCATTTAACTCATGGGCCGGGCGATTTCATCTATCGTCTCCATGATTTGCTTTTCGACCGGCGTTACAAGCTTGGTTTATTTGGGCGGTTCTGTGCGCTAGTGCGCCGAGTCGTTCATAATGCGGGGTACAACCTTTTCAATTTCACGCGCGCGTCATCGGTTTTGAAGCGCCAGTCGGCTTTGGCGTGCTTGCTGTTGCGGTCACGTTCCCAGGCTTCGACC
>JBAVTK010000328.1:0-19291 GCA_049696095.1 Aliidongia sp.
GATGTAGAGCCGCAGACGATCCACCACATCCTGCACGCTGCGTCCGCCAGAGCGGCGGGTCAGTTGCCGGATGCGTTGCTTGAACGTCGCCATCGGCTTGGAGGCGACCCGGCGCTTGATCACTCCACCCGGAGCTACCCAGAAGCTGTAGCCCAGGAATTTGCGACCGAACACACTGGCGACCGCGCTCTTGGTCTCGTTGACCGTGAGGCGCAAGGCGCCATAGAGCCGCCGAAGCAGCGCCATCACCCGCTCGCCCGCCTTTCGGCTGCGGACATAGACGTTCGCATCGTCGGCGTAGCGCACGAAACAATGGTTCCGGCGTTCAAGTTCCTTGGCTGTCATTTTTTTGGGTGCCAAAGTGGGCGAGACAGTCCTGCGTCGAAAAGTTTTTCAGAACTTATCGGCTGCGGAACCTGATACCTCGGACGGCGCAATTGTTATCGCCTATGGCATCAATTGTTTTGATAGGAAAATTATATCACCACTGCCCGAGCGGCCGATGCGAATCCGTCGGGAGAACCTGTTTACAAGATACGTCGCTCCAGCAGGCGCTGGGCCTGCTCGCTCGAAACCGGGCGGGAGAAATAATAGCCCTGCGCATGATCGCAACCGAGTTGCCGCAGCAGGCCGCATTCTTCAGCGGCCTCCACCCCTTCGGCGATGACCTTCAGATTCAGGTCATGTGCCAACTCGATGATCGATCGCACCAGGCGCAGCGCCTCCGGTGAACGCAGCATTCGGCTCACGAAGGACTGATCGATTTTGAGGATGTCGAGCGGAAAGCGATGCAGATAGCTGAGCGACGAATATCCCGTGCCGAAATCGTCAAGAGACAGCACGATGCCACGCTCCTTGAACTCGCGCAGTGTCGTGGCCATCGCTTCGGGATCGCTCATCAGCACGCTTTCAGTGATTTCAAGCTGGAGAAGACCATCGCAAATCGCCAGCCGGTCGAGTGTCGCATGCATTCTCAATACCGCTGTCCGATCCGAGATCTGGCGATTGGACAGATTGACCGCAATCGAGAACACCTCCGGCACCAGCCCGAGCGCCTGCCATCGGGTCAATTCCCCGGCCGCCGTTTCGATCGCGAACAGGCCGAGCGACCCGATCGCCCCGGACTCCTCGGCGATCGGAATGAATTGCCCGGCAGGGATATTCCCCAATTCCGGATGGCGCCAGCGCATCAATGTCTCGAAGCCGATGATGGTGTTGGCACCCGCGGCATCGAGCGAGACTACCGGCTGATATTCGAAATAGATCTGCCCCTGCTGTTCGGCAGCAACCAGATCCTTGGACAGCCGCTGTTTCAGATTGGTCTCGTGCAACAGAAGATCATCGAACAGTTCGACTCTGGCGCCGCCCAGCGTCTTGGCTCGATCGAGAGCCAGCCGGGCATTGCGCAGCAGATCGGCCCCATTCTTCGCGTTGCCTTCGGATGGAGCGGCCACGCCGACCGAGACTGCGACCGCTAAGTCGATGCCCCCCAAATTGTAGACTTGTGAGAGATCGATAAGCAGCGCCGCAGCCTTCGCCGCCGCGGCATGGCCGTCCTTCACCGATTGAAGCCAGATCGCGAATTCGTCACCGCCGATGCGTGCCAACATGTCGATCGGTTCTATCCAAGCTGCCAGTCGCCGCGCCAGCGCGATCAACAGCGCATCGCCCGCACCGTTGCCCAGACTGTCATTAAGTCGGCGAAACTGATCGACGTTGAACAGCAGGATCGCCGTCCGCTCGATCGTCTCGATACTGTCCCTGGTCTCGACCAGCCTTGTGAAGAAGGTACGATTATGGGCGCTCGTCAGCCGGTCTTCATATGCCGCATTCAGCAGATTTATTTCGTAAGTCTTACGCAATGTTATGTCGGATTGGGAGCCGGCCATACGGATCGGCTGACCCTCGCTGTTGCGCAGGGCGATGCCCCGGCATTGCATCCAACAATAGCGCCCGTCGCCATGCAATATCCGGTATTCGCTGTCCAATTGCGGTGTTCGATTGGCAATATGAGCATCGATCTCGCCGCGAAGCCGTTCGACATCTTCGGAATGAACGCGGTCCAGCCAATCGCTCAGGTCGGCAAAGCCCCGTTTGCCCGCGACCCCGACAATCTCCTTCCAGCGTGTCGAATAATAGACCGACCCGCTGGAAATATCCCAGTCCCAGATGCCGTCATTGGCGGCGCGTGAGATCAGGGCATAGCGGATCTCACTGGCGAGCAATGCCGCCTCGGCCTCCTTGCGCTCGTTGATATCGTGGAGGCTGACCAGAATCGCAGACTCGCCGCTAAAGGCGACCGTGCGCGCCGATAGCAAGGCCCAGAAGGTTGAGCCGTCGAATCGTCGCAATTCGATCTCGTAATTCTCGATGGCCCCATGCTTCTGAAGCACCGCAATCAATGTTCGTTGATTTTCCGGCCGGACAAAATAGGATTCGGTCCAGCACCTCGTGGGGCGCGCATCATCGAAGTGAAACTGCGTCATAAGCCGGTCGTTTGCGAACAGTACGCGGTGATCGTCGGCACTGGTTACCACGATGGGGATCGGCAGGGCCTCGGCGATGACCCGGAACCGCTCGCGCCGGGCGACCGATGTCCCGCTCGCAAACAGCGACAGGTCGCCGAGCCGGATACCGACAAGCAGCCCCAGGCCGCCGCACCACAGCCCGGTCGCGGCGACCTCGGCAATCGGCACGGCGGCAACGCGATGTAGCGACCAACCGACAAACTGGATCAACATGAATCCGCCGACCCCGGTTCCGATCGCCCCGATCCGGCTCCAGCTATTGGCCGTCAGACCTCGGTTCCAATCCAGCGCGGTCAGCGTCGAAGCGGCAATGACAAAGCCCGTCAGGCCACCGGCCGGGCTGATCCGGAAGCCACCCGACAGCGCCGCTAGCAGGAGGACATGAACCAGCGTCGCTCCCCCGCCGGCGACCGCGCCGGTATTTAGCGGCGTCCAGCCGGCAATCTCACCAAGCACGCCGAGGAGCGTACAGGTACAGATCACAACTAGCAAAGACGCAACGAAAAGCTCAGGGCGAACGATGCCGATCCCGGGATAGGCGATCAACGTTGTCGCCTGAATCAGCCAGAACGCCGCTCCTAGAGCGCAGGCACGACGGAAACGGCGCCGCAAGGTCTCGTCATGTGGCGAGCCGGCCAACGCGGGAGAAGATGGATCGCCGATCGAAGTCTCGCTCACATTATCTCGTTGACCTGCCATGGGATCGCCGGTGGCATCCGGCGGCAAAAACAATACCGCCCCCAAAGACCGATCGTTTGGAGACAGGTATATCGATTGCTGGTTTTATGGGATCATCGTAAACACTTCCTTTCCGATACAGCCGAAATTCCTGATCCAGACTGCAACCGGATGCGCAAATGACGCATTATTGGATAGAAGTCGTTAACACTGACGCGCGCAAAGTTGGTGTCTGCTGATCGTGGAGGAGGTTATCGTGCCGAAATTATCGCCGCGCTCCATCGAGACCCTAATCGACCTGGTCGAGATCAAACTCAGTTGCCTTGACGTGCAAGACCGTGAAGACCGTGAGGAGTTAAAGGTTTTGCAACGTTCGTTGGTCGAGCTTCAGGCCTATCGCCGGGAGGAAATATCAGTCCTCCGTCATGCGCGCGAGCGGATCGCCCACCCCGCCCTGGCCTGACGTGTCGTGATACGGGCAATGTCGGCCGCGGCGGTTCAGGCAATCCGGCCAACCGGCATGTTATCGATCAGTCTGGTTTTGCCCAAGCGAACAGCAACAAAAAGCCGCGCCGGCCGCGCCAGTGAATCGACCGGCGCCAAGGTTTCGGCGTCACAGATCTCGAGGTAATCGATCGGCCCGAAGCCGTTGTCGATGAGCGTGTCACGGGCGTTCCTCAACAACTCGGCAAAACCGGTCCGGCTGGCCGCCGCCACGGCGGCAGTATGCGCAAGCACGCGTGGCAAAAGGGCCGCGCGCTGCCGCTCATCGGTGCTGAGGTAGGCATTGCGCGACGACAGGGCCAAGCCGTCATGGTCGCGCACCGTCGGAACCCCGACGATTGCGACCGACAAATCGAGATCGCGCGCCAGCCGGGTGACGATCCGCAGTTGCTGATAATCCTTTTCACCAAAATAGGCCCGATCCGGTTCTACCTGGCGCAGCAGCTTGGTCACCGCAGTCGCCACCCCATCGAAATGACCCGGACGATATGGCCCGTCGAGATGATCGGTCAGCGCCCCGACCCGAACACTGGTCGAATAACCCGGCGGGTACATGACCTCTCGATCGGGTGCCCAAACCAGATGCGCGCCCAGTGTCCGAAGCTGTGCCACATCATCCGCCTCGGTGCGCGGATAGCTGGCGAAATCCTCATTCGGCCCGAACTGCGTCGGGTTGACGAAGATGCTGACCACAGCGCGGTCATTTTCGGCGAGGGCCCGGCGCACCAGTGTCAGATGCCCCTCATGCAGCGCCCCCATGGTCGGCACCAGCGCGATGCGGTCGCCCGCCCGCCGCCAAGCCGCGATCCGCGTCCGCAACGGCTCGATTTTCCGGATCACCGACAAAAGATCGGCTCCTTGTTGTGTGGTCACTGGCAATTCCCGATCAGTCGGCCGTGTCGTGGAACCGCGAATAGTCGATAGCCTGGCTGCCATCGTCGCGGCGCAGCATGATATCGGCGAAGCGCGCATTCCAGCGAATTTGGTGCGGGGAATAGACAAAACGCGCATAAACCTGTTGCGCAAACGTCTCGTCGATGCCGGTGATCGAACAGATGATCATGGCCTCACCCGATTCGAGGCTTTCGCGCGTCACACCGAACAGCGGGCTGTCGGCGTCGATGGCATGGATCACGGTCCAACTGAGCGCGAAGACTGGCGAGCGGCTGCGCTCCAGCTTCAAATCATGGAAGCGCCGCACTTCCTCACCTTCTGTCGTGTGCTCGCTTCGCAGTAGCGCAACCATAATCCGCGCCTCGACGATCTGATTGCTCCGTTGGTTGGCGACTCGGAACATCAGACTCGGCACGCCGTTGCGCGGGCCGATCACCGCAATGTCGCTAAACATCATTCGGGCCGTCGGCCGCGAAACCCGCGCGAAGACGACACCCGCCGAGAGAGCGATGGTCAGCATGCCAACCACCGTTTCGGCCGTCGAAATCAGATTGCCCGCGAGCCCCTCGGGTAACAGCGCACCGTAACCGAGCGTCGCCATGGTCTGAACGCTGAAGAAATAGGCATCGGCGAACGATCCCGGCCGGGCATTGGCGATGCTGCCGGGAAAACTTAGATAGAGCAGCGCGAATCCGGCATTGGCCAGCAGATAGGCCGAAACCAGCCCGAGCAGCAGCCACCGCATCGGAATGGTCATCGAGACATGATAGGCATCGCGCCAGCCGGCGCTTTTCAGCCCAAGGCGCTCGATCACGACGTTCGTGCTCCGGCCGAACATCAGGGGCCGCACCGCCTTTCGGTGCCCTGAGCGCCGGTGGGGAGGCTCGCGGTCCCATTTTCGTCCGGGCATGGTTTACGGCAACAGGGCGGCTGAGCCGGACGGCACGGCGAAGGCCGCCGATGCGGTTTCGGCCGCAGCATCGAGTTTCGAGGCGAAGCCTTGCGATTTTGCCGGCACGACTTCGCGCGCGGTCAGCGCCAGCACGACGACCGGATCGCTGCTCGCATTGCGCAACGCCCTGGCCTGGGCTGGCGAAATGACCGCCGACGCATTGGGTTGAACCTGGCGCAGTACGCCGACCTCGACATAGCCGAGCGATCCGTCATTCAGCGTTAGCGTTATCCAGCCGGGATTCGGGCCGCCGCCCGGCCCCTGGACCCGCTGCCCCTTGCGCAGATCGGCGATCCGCCCGCCGCTCGGATCGGGCCGGGCGAAGATCGCGGCATTTTCCTTGGCGACATAGGGCGTCCCCGGCACAGCCGGCGAGGTCACGGTTCTCGCCACCTTGGCGCTGCTGTCCGGGGCCGTGGCGATCATCCGCTCGGCGGTTTCCTGGAGGACGGACTGAAGGGCGGCGATCCGTGTCGCCGCGGCCTGGCCTTGTACCAATTCCGCCTCGAACGCCTTATTTTCCGCGGCCAGCCGCACCATGCCCGCTGACATGGCAAGGTTGCCCGCGGCGATCTCCGCCCGCAACGAATCGGCCCGGCCAAGCCGGCATATGGAGAGTGCGGCATAACCGCCATCGACCCGGCCGATCACACTACCGAGCGCAGACAATTCATCGGTCAAACGCCTTGCAGTGGCGCCGGTTTCGGCGCCCGACTGACGGAGTTGGTTCCAATAGGCCTCGCCGCTCGCCGCAGGCAGGGCCGGTAGCGCCTGCGATGCGGTCATGAACGCGGCACCTTCCGCGGCGCAGCCGAGATCGGCTGCGGGTTCCGGCCGGCCGGTTTTGGTACAGCCGGCCAGCGCCGCCAGAATAGCGGCCGCGAGCGGCGCAAGAAAACGAAGCTTCATCCCGAACTGTATCATCCGCCGCGATGTCTGTCAGAGCGATGAGGTACCTTACAGGATCGCCGCCTGAAAATCAGGGCGAAATCCGCCTTGAGCGGGACAGTGGACCGAATCCTTCATGGCTGGATTTGCGGGCCTGCGGCCGTGACCCGCCGGAAGGTCAGGTTGATCCGGGTCGCGCCCAGAATCGGATGGGCCGGACCGGTCAGCCGGTCGATGCCGTGAAAGATCAGCCGCGCCGTCCCGCCGAACACGATGACATCGCCATGATCGAGCGTCACTGAGCGGGTCGGGTCGGTTCGGTTCAGCCCGCCGATCCGGAACCGGGCCGAGCGGCCGAGCGAGACTGACACGATCGGTTGGCCGAAATCGGCCTCGTCGCGATCCTGATGCAGCCCCATGCGTGCATCCGGCCCGTAGAGATTAATCAGACAGGCCTCTGGATCGAATCCGGCATGGCCTGCTTCGGCCGCCGCGGCTGTGGCGAGTTTGCGAAACGGTACGGGCATGGCGGGCCAAGACCGCCCATCGACTGGATCGCACGGCGCATAGCGATAGCCGTCAGCATCGCTGACCCAGCCGAGCCCCCCGCAATTGGTCATGGCCACGGACATCTTTTTGCCCCAGGGCGTCGTCATCGCGCGCGGCGGCCGGAGGGCCAGCACGGCTTCGGCCGCCTTCAGAATCTCCGCCCCCGCGCGGCCGGGTAGCAGACTGATGCCGGGGGCGAGTGCGATCAGCGCTGACGGGGAGAGGGATAGTTGCGACAAACATCGCTCCACGAGGCGGGCTGGATGGGGTACGATAGCAAATTATGGAATAGGTGCGCTTGGCAATTTCGTTCGAGACGCGTGCATTTCCTCGCCTTCAATGCTATTGAAGAGGCAGAAGATTGACGAGAATATCAACCCGGACCGCAAGGAGGCCGGAGCCTGGACACATTCGACGCACCGATGCAAGACCCAGATCTGATTCTCGATATCGAGGTTTTGCGCAAGCTTGAAGCCATCATGCCACAAGAGCGGGTGATGATGCTCGCTGGCTCGTTTTTGCGCGGACTGGTCGCCCGTGCCGGCCGGATCGCGGCGCTGGTCGAGGGCGGCAATCTGCACGGGCTGGGCCGCGAGGCACATGATCTGAAAAGCACATCGGGCAGTTTCGGCGCCCGGCGGCTGCAATATCTCGGCGGACAGCTTGAGACCGCGTGTCGCGATTGCGATTTGGATAGCGTGCGACGGCATGCCGCCGCCGCCGCCGCCGCCCTGCCGGACACGCTTGCCGCGGTCCTGCGCCATTATCCGGAAGTCCAAATCACCAGCGAGGCCGACGACTTGGAGTAATCCGTCACGGCATCGGGCCGGCATCAAGCAGGCGCTGAAGCCGTTGCGCCGCCAGTTGAGCGAAACGCAAGGTGAGCGCCTTGCGCCGGGCCGGCGCCATCCGCGCGACCGGTGCCAACCGCAGGATCTCGGCCCCGAACGCGTCGGCGGCAATCAGGCCGCAATCGGCCGGAATCAGCTCGTGCGGAAAACCGTCCGAGACCGCGAAATAGAGCGAATCGCAGAATTCCCGGTACTCGCCCCATTTCCGGTCGGCCCGGAAATCCTCCAGCGAACTTTTGACCTCGATGATGACGATATCGCCATCCGGCAGCAGCGCCATGATGTCGGCCCGCCGGCCATTCGCCAACGTGACTTCGGTTAACACCGACCAGCCATGCTGCACCAGCGCGCGGCACACCCCGCGCGCCAGCAAGATCCCCGGCTGGACCGATGGCATCGCTGACCTCCCGTGCCCGGCACGCTCGATCAGGCGGTCATGTTGTCGATGGTGCCGGGGTCGCCGAGCGTATTCGCCGCGTGCGTCTATGTCACGGGCGAATTGGCGCTTTTCCGCCGCCGCCCGCCATCAGGTTCATGAGCCGATCGTGCGGAAAATAGCTCTTCAAGTCGCCATCCCTCACTTGGCAGTAGCCGTCCTTCAAAAGCCGATCGACCTCCTCAGCGCATCCTCGCAGCTTCACCGGGGCCCGCCGGTCATGACGCTAAAGCGGTTTGTCTCGACGCGCATCGGCCGGCTGCCCGTCTCACCCTATATGCGTCTCGCCCCTTTGGCCTGAGTCGGCGGAACGAGGGAATTGCGAATAACATGCAATAGCATTTTGGTCTTGTGGCCAAACGGGTGCGCTGGTACAAGCCGATGCGATTGCGAATCATATGCAGTTGCAAGGCACGTTCCTTACGAACCAAGAAGGTCAGTCATGGCACCGATACGGCATCATCATGAACGGCCCGCCCGGCAGCCCGTCACCGCCGGACTTCTCGCAATCCACCGCCTCAAGACGATGGAAGGCGCACTCACCTCGACGTTAATCGCTCTGTCTTCGTTGGCCGCAATGCCGGCCTGGGGACAAACGGCGTCGCCGCCAACCGGGCAATCCGGACCGACTGTGGAATCGATCCTGGTTCAGGCGCCCTTCCCGTCCGGGGCCGGCGTCTCGGCGACGGGCGCCAACGAGTATAGCGTCACGACCGAAGACATTCTGCGCCTGCCCGCCGGTACCAGCACCAACATCACCGATGTGCTGGCCCAGATGCCGGGCGTCGCGATCGACCAGAATCAGCAGATCCACATCCGCAATACCGAAGGGCCGCAATTCCAGTACCAGATCAACGGCGTGCTGGTGCCGCTCGACATCAATACCAACCCGCCCTTTGTGTCGCAGATCAACCCCGAATTCGTGCAGCAACTGAATCTGCTCGATGGCATCCTGCCGTCGCGCTACAGCTATGCTACCGGCGGCGTGGTCGATATCCAGACCAAGGATGGCTGCGCTCATCCCGGCGGCAGCCTCACCATCCTGGGCGGCCAGCGCGGTACCTTCGAGCCGAGTGTCGATTATGCCGGCTGCCTCGGCCAATTCAGCTATTTCGTCAGCGGTCTCTATAATGAGAGCAGCACGGCGTTCAGTTCGGCCACTCCCGGCCCCGATCCAATCCACGATAACACCAATAGCGGCCAGTTCTTCGGCTATTTCGCCGACAAACTCGACCCGACGACCAAGCTCAGCCTGATCACCTCGGCCGCGGGCAGCAATAATCAGTTACCGAACGTACCCGGCCTGCCGCCGCAATTCACGCTAGCCGGCGCCAACAATACCTCGTCGGCCGACATCAACTCCTATCTCAATTTCCGCGACTATCTGGGCATTCTGGCGCTGAACGGCTCGCCGACCGCCGACACGACCTATCAATTGGCCTATTCGCTGCATTCGATCGCCCAGAATTTCAAACCCGACAATGCCGGCGAATTGGTCTTTCAAGGTGTCGCCTCGACCGCATCCGACCATGATTTGGACAATACGATCGAGGGTGATTTCACCTGGGATCTGGGACAACACAGCCTGGGGGCCGGCTTCTATCTCGGCGATTACCGGGTCGACAATTCGGACTCATCCTTGGTCTTCCCGGTCGATGCCAATGGCAACCAAACGAGCGACGTGCCGATCCATATCGGCAATACGACGCGCGAGACCAATATCGTCACCGGACTCTATCTCAGTGATTCCTGGCAGATCACGGACGATCTACGGGCCAATCTCGGCCTGCGCTGGGACGCGCTGACCGGTTTCACGCGGAACAACCAATTCGACCCGACGTTCAATTTGACTTATGCCGTCACCCCGGATTTGACGCTGCATACCGGCTTCGCCCGCTATTTCGGTGTGCCGAGCTTCCGCGGCATCGCGGCGACGGCGACGGTGGATTTCGCGGGGACGACCGCCGCCTCACCACCCGGCAATCCCAACCCCTTGACCGAGGATGATTACGAATGGGATGCCGGTATCGTCTATCATCCGACCGCCCACATCACGCTCTCCAACGATAATTTCTATGAGACGACGCGGCATTATCTCGATACCGGACAGTTCGGCGTCGTGCCGATCTTCGCGCCGTTCAATTATTCCCACGGCTATATCTGGGGTACCGAAGAGTCGATCTCCTACAAGGAAGGCAATATAAGCTCCTATGCCAACCTGACGATCGGCCGCAACATGCAAGAAGGCGTCGCGACCGGGCAGTTCAATTTCGACCCCGACGAGCTGGCCTTCATCAACGCCCATCATATCGTGCTCGATCATCAGCCGCTGTTCGGTGCGACCGCGGGGATCACCTATGATTGGAAGCCGTACAGCTTTGGGATCGACGCGACCTACAGCAGCGGCCTGCGCGGCGGCTTCGCCGACACCGAGGCGCTGCCGACCGTCCTGCAATTCAATGCGAATGTCGAACGCAGCTTCGAGGTGCCCGGCCTCGGCAAGGTCACGGATCGGGTGATTTTCTACAACCTGCTCGACCGGACCAACTTGATCCGGCCCGCGGAAGGCATCGGCATCTTTCAATCGGCGTTCGGCCCGCGCTTCACTGTGCTCAATGCGCTGACCATTCCACTGGAATAATCGTCCGTACCGGCGGCCCTGCAACGAGACGAACGTCTCTTCCCAGGGCCGCTTTCTCTTTATCCGGTTCGCGGCCCATGGATTTGCTGCCGGCGAGCGGCGCCGTTGTCGCCTATGACCTCTCGGTTGGACCGATCGACCCTAAATTTGCGAATGCTTCGCAATATCTCTTGTGCGGCGCCTCCGGTGATGGTATGCGATTGCAAATGATTTGCATTGAGAGGGGCCATGTTCGTTTGTTTATGCCACGGCATCAGTGATCGCCAAATCCGGGCCTGCTGTGCGCTACGCCCTTCCTGCTCCGTCGCTCAGATATACCAGGTCCATGGCGTGGCGCCGAAATGCGGCAAATGCGTCGGGACCGTCCGAAGCCTTATTGCCGAATCCTACAAGTCCGCTGATAATGCTGACAGAATCTTCCAAGGTTCTCATGTATAACCGCGGCCATGAAGTATAAACCTCATGGAAGCATCTGGGAGAGAGTGAATGCAAGGCGATCCAAAAGTCATTCAGAATTTAAATCTTATTCTTCGCAATGAGCTGACGGCGATCAACCAATATTTCTTGCATGCCCGTATGCTGCGCCATTGGGGTATTACCAAGCTAGGTGACCACGAATATCACGAATCAATCGACGAGATGCGGCATGCCGACATGCTGATTGACCGGATATTGTTTCTTGGCGGACTGCCCAACCTGCAAGATCTAGATAAGCTCCTGATCGGGGAAAATGTGAAGGAAATTCTCGAATGCGATCTGAAGCTCGAGGAGAAAGGCATGGGCGATCTGCGAGACGGAATCGTTCTCGCCGAGGGCGTCCGCGACTTCGTCAGCCGTGAACTCCTCAAGGATATTCTGAAGAGCGAAGAGGAACATGTCGATTTCATCGAAACCCATCTCGATATGATCGACCTGATGGGCATCCAGAATTACATCCAATTAGAATCGAAACC
Source organism: Aliidongia sp. (assembly GCA_049696095.1). Classification (GTDB taxonomy): domain Bacteria; phylum Pseudomonadota; class Alphaproteobacteria; order ATCC43930; family CGMCC-115725; genus JAXDMU01. Next base: position 11,875 of record JBAVTK010000328.1, read on the forward strand.
CGCCGAGTAGGCCGTGTTCCAGCGACACGATCCAGGCGCTTTAACGGTCGGTAAAGGCCCCGGGGTGATGATGGCGAGGGGACAAAGGTTCCCTCGTTCCGCATATCCTGGGATCGGGCTGAATGTCGTCATTCCTGACCAAGCTGTTCGGCGGTAAACCGACCGCCCCCAAGATTCAGCCGAAACCGAAATCGGCCGCGCGCCTCGCCGATGAGCGCAACATCCTTGATGCGCGGCGGAAGATCCTGGCGAATATGGCGCGGATCGACCAGCACCCGACGGCTAAACAGAAAGCCATCCGACTCATCGATCAGGATACCGACCGGGCCAGCCAGATCGTGCGACAAATCCTGATGGGCGAGGACGCAAAGTAGTATCACGCCCGCAGCGTTTCGTGGCATGCCATCATTCTTAAATTGATCCGACGAAGCTTGCTCGTTTAAGAACGTGCATGTTCGGCACGATTTGATAAATGGAGCAGACACGATGACGGATGTTGGATTCATTGGTCTCGGCATCATGGGGACGCCGATGGCCGCCAATCTGCTGGCGGCGGGACACCGCCTGTTTCTCAACACCAATCGGCAGGTGCCGCAAACCCTCATCGATCAGGGCGGCATCGCCTGCGCCTCGGCCGCGGAGGTCGCCCGCAAGGCCGAGGTCATCATCCTCATGGTGCCGGACACGCAGAATGTCGAGGCCGTCTTGTTCGGAGCGGACGGCGTCGCCAAGGGGCTGGCTGCGGGCAAGCTGGTCATCGATATGAGTTCGATCTCACCGATCGAAACCAAGCGCTTTGCCGCCGCGATCAACGAACTCGGCTGCGACTATCTCGATGCGCCGGTCTCCGGTGGTGAGGTCGGCGCCAAGGCCGCGTCGCTGACCATCATGGTCGGCGGCCCGGAAGCGGCCTTCGAGCGGGCCAAGCCGCTGTTCGAGAAGATGGGCAAGAACATCACGCTGGTCGGCGGCAATGGCGATGGCCAAACCACGAAGGTCGCCAACCAGATCATCGTCGCGCTCACCATCGAAGCGGTCGGCGAGGCGCTGCTGTTCGCCTCGAAAGCCGGTGCCGATCCAGCCAAGGTCCGCCAGGCCCTGATGGGCGGCTTTGCCTCCTCGCGCATTCTCGAAGTGCATGGCGAGCGGATGGTCAAGCGCAACTTCAATCCGGGCTTCCGCATCGAACTGCATCAAAAGGATTTGAACCTGGCGCTGTCGGCCGCGCGCCAGATTGGTGTCAGCCTGCCCAACACGGCGACCTGCCAGGAATTGTTCAACAGTTGCTCAGCCCATGGCGGCAAGGCGTGGGACCATTCCGCCATGGTCCGTGCGCTGGAAATGATGGCCGATTTCGAGGTCGGCGAGACCAAGTAACCGGCCTGGCGGGTCTTCGCCCCGATCGGGCTCACGATCCGATCGGAACGAAACCATCGCGCCTTAATTTATTCACGTAAAACATGGATCGGATCTGAGCATGGCCATTCCGCCTCCCGAAGGGCGCGGCATCGATCGTCTCCTCGCCATCATGGCGCGGCTGCGCGATCCGGCGGGCGGTTGCCCATGGGATCTCGAACAGAATTTTCGAACGATCGCGCCCTACACCATCGAGGAAGCCTATGAGGTTGCCGACGCGATCGAGCGGCAGGATTTGCCGGCGCTCAAGGATGAGTTGGGCGATCTGCTGTTCCAGGTCGTCTTTCATGGCCGGATGGCCGAGGAACAGGGTGCCTTCTCCTTCGAGGATATCGCCGGAAACTGCGCCGATAAGATGGTCCGTCGTCATCCGCACATCTTCGGCGCCGGTCGTGCCGTCACAACCGCAACCGATCAGGCGCTGGCTTGGGAAAGTCAGAAGGCGGCTGAGCGCGCCGCCAAGGCCGATCGGAACGGTCGCGGCAGCGCGCTCGACGGTGTGACCGCGGCGTTGCCCGCCCTGGTCCGCGCGGTCAAGGTCCAGGGGCGGGCGGCACGGGTTGGTTTCGATTGGACGACAGCACCGCCAATTCTTGACAAGATCGCCGAGGAACTCGGCGAATTGCGTGCTGAGATCGATGCCGACGCGCCGGCCGACCGGGTCGAAGACGAGTTGGGCGATCTGCTCTTTGCCGTCGCCAATCTGGCCCGCCGCTTGGAACTCGACGCCGAAACCGCCTTGCGCCGCGCCACGGCCAAGTTCGAACGGCGCTTCCACGGCATCGAGACACTGCTTGCGGCACAGAACGAACGGATCGAGGATCAAACCGCCGAGACTCTCGATCGGCTGTGGAATGAAGTCAAAGCCGGGGAGCGTCGGCTTTGATGATACTATTCCAATGGCTGAGCGGCTGCTTTCTCTGGCGTTAAGCGACCGCTCACGCCGGTTTGCGCGCCGCGACCAGGCACCGGATGCCGAACGGCAGATAGGTCCGACGCCGCAACCATGCCTCGACAGCCATGATCGCATGGCCGAGGCCGCCCGTGCGCCGCGTCCTTGACACGGAAGCCTCTACCAGCTTTTCCGCCTGCGCTGCGCTCGGCGGCGGACGCAAGCGGTTCAGCTTCTTGGTCAGCCAGAACAGCGGAAACAGGCAGAAACCCAAATGGCTCTTCGCCACCACCTCGAAGCCGCCGCCGGTGATCAAAGCCAGCAATCCCGGCATGTCATAGCGCCGGAAATGCATGAGATGCCGGTCATAGGTATCGTAGAGCGACGACCCGGCCGGCACCTCGGCGATCAGCACCCCGCCCGGCCGCAGAATGCGGTGGAGCTGCGCCAAGGCGGCCTGATCCTGCTCGATATGCTCCAACACGTTCAGCAGAACGACGGCGTCAACCGAGCCATCGGGCAAGGGGCAGCGCGTCAGATCGAATTGCAGCAGCGGCACGCCATCCAGGCGGCTGCCCAGATGTTCGAGTGCCGCCAACGTATAATCCGAGCCGATGATCTCGGCCGATGGGCGTGCCGCGGCCAGGTCGCGCAAGAAATAGCCGCCCGAACAGCCGATCTCCAGGATGACCCCGCCCGGCCCAGGCAGCCATTGGTTCAACTGGCCCAGCGCATGCCGACGCGAGGCGATGTCGATGAAGTGATCACCACCCGCCTGCTCCTGATGCAGTGCGAACAGCTCTTCCGACCAGCCGGATTCGCCGACCTCGAACGAAAGCACCCGCCGGCTGGTCTGGCCGATGCGAAACTCCCGCCCGGTCCAGACCGGCGGCTCGGCGGTGCCCGGTGGTGACGGCAATGCTACCGATAATTTCGTCATTTCTGGTCCTGCCTTGCGCGGTCGCGCCTGTCCGCCATTCCTACACCAGAAAATATCGTTCGGCCATTCCCGCCAAACCATCGCCGACGTTGCGAAAGCGAGGCCGGTTCGCTATTTCGTGAGCAGTTTGCCGCCGCCTTTTCAGGAGCATCCGATTTTGGTTCACGGTTATCGTCATCAATATCGGACCGGAGGCGGGATCGATCCGGCTTTTGTCGGCGCCAAGATAGGATGCCTGTCATGAGAATCTGCGTTCAAGGCCTATGGCACCTGGGCACGGTCACCGCCGCCTGCCTCGCACGGGCCGGCTTCGCGACAGTCGGCCTCGATTCCGACCCGGCAAACATCGCCCGGCTGTCGAACGGCCAAGCGCCATTGTTCGAGCCGGGTCTCGATGATCTGATTCAATCCGGCATGGCCGCTGGCCGTTTGTCGTTCACGACAGATTTGTCGGAAGTCGCCCAGGCCGATCTGATCTGGATCGCCTTCGACACACCGGTAGACGAGGACGACCGGTCCGATGCGGGGTTCGTCGTGACCGAGGTCGAACGGCTGTTCCCGCTGCTCAACGACGGTGCTGTCGTTCTGATCACCGCCCAATTGCCGGTCGGAACCACGAGCGCGCTTGAGCGCGCCTTCGCCCGCGTTGCCGAGGGGCGCCGGGTCGGCTTCGCCTATTCCCCGGAGAATCTTCGCCTCGGCAAGGCGATCCAATCGTTCGAACACCCGGAGCGGATTATCGTCGGCACGCACGATCAGCACGCCCGCGCCGTGCTGGAACCGGTGCTCGCCCGATTTTCCAGCCAGATCATCTGGCTGTCGGTCGAATCGGCGGAACTGGCAAAGCATGCCTTGAACGCGTTCCTGGCGACTACCGTGACCTTCATGAACGAGATCGCGACGATCTGCGAACAGGTCGGCGGCGATGCCGCTGAGGTCGAACGCGCGCTTCGCTCCGAACCGCGCATCGGTCCCAACGCCTATATTCGCCCCGGCGCCGGCTTTGCCGGCGGCACGCTGGCGCGCGATGTCATGACGCTGAACCAAATCGCCGAGGAGCGTGGCCTTTCCCTGCCGCTTCTGGGCGGAATCATGCCGAGCAACAAGCACCATTTGCACTGGCCGGCCCGTCAACTGGCCGCCCGGTTGGGCGATCTGGTCGGTCGGCATGTTTGTATTTTGGGGCTGACCTATAAACCGGGCACCGATTCCCTGCGCCGGTCGTCGGCCATTGACCTGTGCCGGAGCCTGCTGGCCGCAGGTGCGGTCGTGACGGTACATGATCCGCATGCCGAAGCCCTGCCGGCGGAACTTGCTGCCGTGACCCGTCACGCGACGCCGGTCGCCGCCCTGGCTGGAGCGGAGGCCGCCGTGCTGATGACCGAATGGCCGCTCTACCGCGATCTGACGGCAGACGAGATCGCCGCCACGATGGCGCACCCGCTGATACTCGATCAAAACCGCTTCCTGGCCAACCGCCTCGCCGGGCGGCCGGGAGTGCACTACCTCACGGTCGGAACGCCATAACGACCATCCGGGGGGGTAGAGCCCCCCCCCCGGATGGTCACTTCCGTCAGACCCTCAATTCACCGGCTGCGGACCCGGCGGCAAGATGATGCCGTTGTTATGGAAATTGAACATCTCGAACAAATCGCCGATCGCCGGCATGTTAGTCGGGATATAGGGATTGCTCGCTTCCGGGATCGGATTCGGCAGGTTGTCGCGGCTGCGATCGCTCAGCACCGGCAGGTTCCAATTATGCTCGATGAATTTCAGCACCGAGGCATGGTCATAATAGGAATGGACGATCTTGCCACCATTCGAGAAGGGCGAGATCGCGATCAGCGGCACGCGCGGCGCGTCGCCGAAGAAATCGACCGGCTGGATGAAGCCTGAGTCATAGAAGCCACCGCCTTCGTCCCAGGTCACCAGAATGACGGTATCGGCATAGAGCGCCGCTTGCCCCTGGACCTTATCGACGATGCTGCGCAGAAAGCTTTCAAACAAATCGAGCTTGGAGGTTTGCGGATGCCCATCGACGAACCCACTGGGCTTGACGAAGGCAACCGCCGGAACATTGCCGTTGGCAATATCGGCGAACAGATCCGGCGCATCCTTCAAATGGGCAGCGCGCTGTTCTTCGGTCGCCATGGTCGAGGTCGTGTACTGCATCGGATCGCAGATCGGGCAGTAGATCGCTTCGAGCGAATCATTGGCCGCCGCATGACCGAGTCCGTCGCCGTAATAGGTCCAGGAGATGTTCTTGGCGTTGAGCGCGTCGCCGACCGTCGGTACTGTTTGCGGCGGGACGAAGGCGAGATCGCTGCCATCGGCATGCTGCGGCGAATCGGTCGGGCCGGCCAGCGCCCCGTTGGCGTGGAACCCTGGGAACAGATTATTGAGCAGATAGAATGTATTAGGTGCGCAGTTCGGTTTCGGATGATAGGGCAGTGACGCCAGGTAATTCAGGATCTGAGCAACGCCCGGCTGGGTCGGGTCGCTGCAATTGACGTAATTGCCGAGCGATTGGTTCGGATCATTGGTATATTCATTATTCGTACCGGGCAGCGGGTTCGGATTCGCCACCTGATTGATGACGCCCTCCAGCAGCGGCGGTGGCAGCGGATTGCCCTTACCGTCGCTGAAATAGAACTGGTCGCCGGTCATCATCATGTGATGGTTCGAACCGGTGCCGCCCATGATCGCCTGGTGATAATTGTCGGCCAGCGTGTATTTCTCGGCCAGCGACTTGAGATAGGGCGCATCGCCGGTCTGGACATTGAGAAAGGACATCGAGGTCCCCTCGCCGCCATCGATCGCACCGGCGAAGGTGGTGATGACGAAGGGCAGCAGATCGGCGCGGCAACCGCTCGGATTGGTCGTCGTCGCGGCTTCGATGCCGCAGTCATATTGCTGCCACATCTGGAAGAAGCGATGGAAAGTGTCTTCAGTGTAGGAATCGTAAGAGAGACCCTGCCCATTGGCATTCTTCTTCGTCGGCTGGAACGGGCCGCTCGGCAAACTGGTCACGTCGAGGATGCGCGTGTCCGGCCCCGAGGTCGCGGTCAAGCCACTGGCGCCGGTCGTCAGCAGAATTTGATCGGCCGGTTCGATCTGAGACGGTTCGGACGCGATGGCCGCGGCCACGGTCGCAAACGGCGGCGGTCCACCATTCTTCACCGGGATGTCGCTGGCCACCGTCGGGACGCCCTCAAGACCCGGCGGCGGCAAGGTGGTGAATACCGTCTTGGCGGCAACCGGTGCATTGATGAAATATTGCGACTGCGCAGAGACCGAGAATTGCTGAGCCTGGGAAAAATTCGGGCCGGGCGTGCCATCGGCATTGATAATACCGAGCGACAGCAGATTCCACACACTCTGCCCATGCTGCGGCTGATAGGTCGCAAAGACGTGATCGAAACTGGCATTTTCGCCGATAACGACGATCACATGCTTGATCGGCGACACCGTCGGGACGTGTTCGGCCGGGTTTTCCGCCGCTCCCGCGGCGAAAGCGCCGGCATTTAAGGCAACGACGGACAGGCCAAGCGCCGCCCGGTGCGCCCACCGCACTAGATTTCGATTCATTGTTTCCTCCAGACTCATGATGCGATTGTCTTTAGCCGCGTCATGTTACAAAAAAAGTGCAGCGCGCGGACGCGGCCGTCAAGCATCCTATGCGATACATCGCCAATCATCCTGATTGTGCGCAGTCAGCCCAGCGTCACCGGTATTTGCATACCGTAGATCGGATCGATACCTTGCTGGGCATGATATGAACATGCGGGAGAAGCAGCATGAATGGCGCCGAAAGCCTGATCCGCACTCTGGTCAATTCGGGGGTCGAGATCTGCTTTGCCAATCCCGGCACGTCGGAGATGCATTTCGTCGCCGCCCTCGACACGGTTACCGGCATCCGCGCGATCCTGGCGCTGTTCGAAGGTGTGGCGACCGGTGCGGCCGACGGCTATGGACGGATGGCCGAGAAGCCGGCCGCGACCTTGCTGCATCTCGGACCGGGGCTCAGCAATGGCCTCGCCAATCTGCACAATGCCCGGCGTGCTTCGAGTCCGATCGTCAATATCGTCGGCGATCACGCGACATATCACGCGCAATATGATGCACCGCTTGCTTCGGACATTCAAAGTTTCGCGCGCCCGGTCTCAGCT
>JBAVTK010000329.1:0-5036 GCA_049696095.1 Aliidongia sp.
GGTGTGCCGTTTCTCGGGATTTGTGTCGGCATGCAATTGATGGCCGAACGCGGGCTTGAACATGGCGTGACGACCGGGCTGGGCTGGATCGGCGGCACCGTCGTGCCGATCGAAAACGATGTGAAGATTCCCCATATGGGCTGGAACGATCTGCGGATCGCGCAGCATCCGGTGCTGGCCGGGCTGGAGAGCGGCATGCATGCCTATTTCGTCCATAGCTATCGCTTCGCCTGCGCCGATCCGGCGACGCAATTCGCCACGGTCGATTATGGCGGGCCGATCGCAGCGGCGATCGGGCAGGACAATTTGTTCGGTACGCAATTTCATCCCGAGAAGAGTCAGGCGACCGGCCTGCGTCTGATCGGCAATTTTCTGCGGTGGCGCCCATGACCGTACAGCCGACGATTTCGGTCGAACGACTGACCTCCTTTACCAAGGCCGATCTGGCCGACCTGTGCGACGCCGCCGATTCCGCGATCCAGTCGGGCGGCGGGTTCGGCTGGGTTCGTCCGCCGCCGCGCCATGTCTTCGAATCCTATTGGAAGGGCACGCTGCTGGTGCCGGAGCGGCAATTATTCGTCGGCCGGCTCGACGGCACGATCGCCGCTTCCGCCCAGATGGCGCGGCCGGCCCGCAACAACGAGGCGCAGGCCTTTTCCGCCACGCTGATGACCAGCTTCGTCGCCCCGTGGGCGCGCGGTCATGGGCTGGCCAAACTCGTCACGGTCGCGGTCGAAGATGCCGCGCGCGCCAGCGGCGCCCAACTGATCAATCTCGACATCCGCGAAACCCAGACCGCGGCAATTCAGCTCTATGAGACGCTGGGCTATACCCGCTGGGGGGTGCATCCGCATTATGCCCGCGTCGATGGCAAGCTGATCCGCGGCTATTACTATCATAAATTCATCGATCCCGTCGCCGAGGCGGCGGCCGGGGTGCAGACATGATTCTCTATCCGGCGATCGATCTAAAGGACGGTGCCTGCGTGCGGCTGCTGCGCGGCGATATGGACGCGGCCACGGTGTTCTCGACCGTGCCGGACGACCAGGCCCGGCACTTCGAGACCGCGGGCTTCGAATGGCTGCATCTGATCGATCTCAATGGTGCTTTCGCCGGCCGGTCGGTCAATGGCGACGCGGTCAAGGCGATCCTCGGCGCGGTCACGCTGCCGGTCCAGTTGGGCGGCGGCATCCGCACCATGGCGGCGATCGATTTCTGGCTCGGGCATGGTGTCGGCCGGGTCATTCTGGGCACGGTCGCCCTCAAGGATCCGGAACTGGTTCGTGCCGCGTGCCTGCGCCATCCGGGTCGGATCGTGGTCGGGATCGATGCGCGCGGCGGGCTGGTCGCGGTCGAGGGCTGGGCGCGCATGTCGCAGATGCGCGCACTTGATCTGGCACTGCGCTTCGAGGATGCCGGCGTCGCCGCCATCATCTATACCGATATCGACCGGGACGGCGCACTCGGCGGGGTCAATGTCGAGGCGACGGCCGATCTGGCCTTCGCGCTGACCACGCCGGTCATCGCATCGGGTGGTGTTGCCTCGCTCGGCGATTTGCACGCGCTGAAGGCGGTCGAATCGACCGGCATCGCCGGGGTGATCTGCGGCCGGGCGCTTTATGACGGGCGCATCGATCCGGCGGCGGCGCTGGCGCTGCTGCGGGCCGGGAAACCAGCCTGATGCTCAAAAAGCGCATCATCCCCTGTCTCGACGTCAAGGATGGCCGGGTCGTCAAGGGCGTGAATTTCGTCGATCTGCGCGATGCCGGCGATCCGGTCGAGCAAGCGCGGCTCTATGACGCCGCCGGCGCGGACGAGTTGTGTTTCCTCGATATCACTGCCAGCACCGAAGAGCGCGACACGCTGTTCGAGGTCGTGCGCCGCACCGCCGAGCAATGTTTCATGCCACTGACCGTCGGCGGCGGCGTGCGCAAGGTCGAGGATATCAGACGCCTGCTGCTGGCCGGCGCCGACAAAGTCTCGATCAACACGGCGGCGGTGGCGCGGCCGGATTTCGTAGCCGAGGCGGCGGCGAAATTCGGCAATCAATGCATCGTGGTCGCGATCGACGCCAAGCAGGTGGCACCGGGCCGCTGGGGTGTCTTCACCCATGGCGGCCGGCGCGAGACCGGTCTCGATGCGATTGAATGGGCCTGCCGACTGGCGGCGCTCGGTGCCGGCGAGATCCTGCTGACCTCGATGGATCGCGACGGCACGAAGGCCGGATTCGACATCGAACTGACCCGTGCCGTCGCCGATGCGGTGCCGGTGCCGGTCATCGCGTCTGGCGGAGTCGGCACGCTCGACCATCTGGTCGCCGGCATCCGCGACGGCCACGCCAGCGCCGTGCTGGCCGCATCGATCTTTCATTTCGGTACCTTCACCATCGCCCAAGCCAAGGATCATCTGGCGGCGAACGGCATCGCGATGCGCTGACCCGCGAAATCATCGCGCCGAAACACCGAACGCGCTAGAATTTAACCGATCATGCCAGAAAACGCTCCAAGCCCCGCCACCGCCGCGATCCTCGATCGGCTGCATGCCCGGATCGAGGCGTCGCGCGACGGCGATCCGGCGAAATCCTACACCGCGAAGCTCTTCGCCCGCGGCCGCGCCAAGATCGCCCAAAAGCTGGGCGAAGAGGCGATCGAGGCGGTCATCGAATTGCTGCGCGAGGACAAGCCGGCGCTGGTCGGCGAAAGCGCCGATCTGCTTTATCACCTGCTGGCCGGCTGGGTCGCGGCCGGAATCCGGCCCGAGGAGGTTTGGGCCGAGCTTCAGCGTCGCGAGGGGATCGGCGGTCTGGTCGAAAAGGCATCGCGCCGAAATTGACGAGAGGAGAGGGTGTCTTGGCTTATGATCCGAACAATGTGTTCGCCCGTATTCTGCGCGGCGAATTGCCGTGCAAGAAAATCTACGAAGACGAATATGTCCTGGCGTTTCCCGACATCAATCCGCAGACACCGACCCATGTGCTGGTAATCCCGAAGGGAGCCTATGTTTCGTTCGACGATTTCTCGACGCAGGCAAGCGAGGCCGAATTGCTCGGATTTTTCCGGGCCGCCGGGCTGATCGCACGTCAGTTGGGTCTGGCCGAACCGGGCTATCGCATGCTCGCCAATATCGGCCATGACGGGCATCAGGAAGTACCGCATTTCCACCTGCATCTGTTCGGCGGCCGGCGTCTCGGCGCGATGGTGCCGCGGGACTGAGATCGACCGCTCGTCGAAAAGCCTGCTCTGCTGGTTGGCCATTCTACCGCTTGCATCGCGCAGGATAATCGCGCTATGGCCCGTCACGTTCCGTCAAGAGCGTGCCAACGCGCTCGATTCCCCGATGCCGGGAAGGATATCCCATGATCTGCCTCGTCACCGGAGCGACCGGCTTCGTCGGGTCGGCCGTCGCCCGCAAGCTGATCGCGGCCGGGCACCAGGTGCGCGTGCTGGCGCGCGCCGACAGCGACCGGCGCAATCTGACCGACCTGCCGGTCGAGATCGCCATCGGCAGTCTGGCCGACCCCGTGACCCTGCCGCAAGCGGTCGAGGGGGTCGAGGCACTGTTCCATGTCGCGGCCGATTACCGTCTGTGGGTGCCGGACGAAGCGCTGATGTACCGCACCAATGTCGACGGTACCGTGGCACTGATGGAAGCAGCGCTCGCCGCTGGCGTGAAACGTGTCGTCCATACCTCAAGCGTCGCCACGCTCGGCCTGCTGCCACGCGGGCAGGATGCCGATGAGGCGACGCCGGTCTCGCTCGCCGACATGATCGGCCCCTATAAGCGCTCGAAATATCTGGCCGAGGAAGGTGTCAAGCGGCTGGTGCGCGAGCGCGGCTTGCCGGCGGTGATCGTCAACCCCTCGACCCCCATCGGCCCGCGCGACATCAAGCCGACCCCGACCGGCCGGTTGATTGTCGAGGCGGCGAGCGGCCGGATGCCGGCCTATGTCGATACCGGACTCAATTTCGCGCATGTCGATGATGTCGCCGAGGGCCATTTGCTGGCGTTCGAGCGCGGCCAGATCGGCGAACGCTATATTTTGGGCGGCGAGAATCTGACGCTGGCACAGGTGCTGGCGATCGTCTGTCCGCTGGCCGGCCGCAAACCGCCGCGAATCAGGCTGCCGGCCGATCTGATCCTGCCGCTCGCCTATGGCGCCGAGGCGGTCAGCCGGATCACCGGGCGCGAACCCTTCGTCACGGTCGATGGCGTCAGGCTCGCCAAGAAGCTGATGTTCTTCAAGATCGACAAGGCGAGGCGCGAATTGGGCTATGACCCGCGGTCGGCGGCGCTCGGCTTTCGCGATGCGGTGGCGTGGTTCCAGGCAAGCGGCGCGGTGGCTTGCCACACCGCCCCGGCTGGCGCATGAGTCGGCCATGACTGGAGCCATGCTGGAAACCCCGTCGGGCAAAACCGCCGCAGACGAGAATTTTCCGGTCGGATCTTTCTTGATCCGGCCGAGCCTGCGCCGCCATGTCCATATCTTCTATACGTTCGCCCGCGCGGCCGACGATATCGCCGACAATCCGGCGCTGGAGCCGGATGACAAGGTGGCGCGGCTGGCGCGGCTCGGCCAGATCATCCAAGGCATCGGCGCTCCGCCCGGCGCCGGGGAATCGCCGAGCGCATTGCGCATGCGCCAGAATCTGATCGAAACCGGCATGACGCCGCGTCATTGCCTGGATCTGTTGGCGGCCTTTACCCAGGATGCGCGCAAGACCCGATACCGGAACTGGGACGAGTTGCTGGGCTATTGCTTCCTGTCGGCGGCACCGGTCGGACGGCACCTGCTTGACCTGCATGGCGAGGGGCCGGGGCCGCGCCGGGCCACCGACGCCTTGTGCAATGCCTTGCAGATCGTCAATCACCTGCAGGATTGCGGTGAGGATTACCGGGCGCTCGACCGGATCTATTTGCCGACCGACGATCTGGCTGAGACGGGTGCGCGGATCGAGGATCTGGGCGGTCCCGCCCTCACTCCTGAATTACGCCGCACGCTGGAACGGGTGATCGAGCCGTTGGACGGGCTGTTGGCC
>JBAVTK010000330.1:0-1919 GCA_049696095.1 Aliidongia sp.
GGCCCACTGATCTTGATCGGCTGTACCGTGGAGATCGCCCGTGACGAATACATCGCCGCTGGGAATGCCTTGACGAAATCAGTCTCCGCGCTCTCCAACCCAGCCCCGGCCTTCGTTCCGGGCGCTGACGAGACGCCATAGGGATCCTGGCCCGAATAGCGGTCCATCTTGTAGTTGTGCATGTCGATGGCAGACTGCGCGCCTTCGTTGATACCATTCGAGACCAGAACGATACCCTGTGGACTATTGCTCATGCCGGGGACCGCCGACGTGGCATTCATGATCGTAGCTGCCGCCTGCCGCGCATGCCCTTCATAATGGCTGGAAAGCTCAAAGCCGGCCGTTGTCGTCGCCTTGCGCAATTCTTCCGGACTTGCCAGCACCTTCTGATCGAACGGTGTCGGAAGATTGAGCGTCCGAGCAACGTCGTTGATGCTGCTCATGAGGCTGGTGCGTGTTTCGGCGTAAGGACCAGTCTGATAAAGCGGGCCGGCCTTGTTCATGACATCCGCAGCATGATTGATCTGGTTCAGCCATCCCTGCGTATTATTGGCCGCGACGTAGGAGTCCGTGTCTTTGCCGAAAAGTCCCTTGGTTAGTTCTTCGCGGCCCTCGATCACGTCTTGCGGCAACGCAGACGTGGCGACCGAGCCGGCCGCAGGGGCTGCAGCCGGAGCTGTGGAAGCGCCAGCAGCCGCGGCGGGATTTGGCGTGACCTGAACTGGCGCAAATGTCCCCGGCGTTCCCTCGGGGGCGAAAGGCGACGCTGGGTTCATATGACCTTCGATCGTCGCGCCACCAGGGGTCACGATCTTCACCGGCTCCGGGTTCTTGACGACACTCGCGGCAGTCGGATCAACGTGCATGCCGCCCTGCCGCAAATCGTACGGCATCTGTTGCGGCGTGAGCGCGGGAGTTCCAGCTAGCCCTGGCAATTGCGGCGCAGCACCCATCTGAGTTGCAAACTGCTGGCGCAATTGCCCCGCCGTCATGCTGCGTAGGCTAGGATTGGCCTGAACCACTGGCGCCATCCCAGGCAGCATGGTAAGCGGCGCGTTGTCATTGGCTCGCAGTACCGTCGCTGCTCCGCCCGGTCCAAGCATATGCGCCATAGCCACGGTGCCACCGTTCACGGGCAAGCCAGCCTGCGCCAAAGAAGCGCCATTCATACGGGCATATTGTTCTGTCGCTGACTGCGCCAACCCGGGAACCGCCCGGAGCGGCAACAACTCGGCATCTGATTTGCCAGCAGCCAAATCGGGTCGTGCAGCCCGGATGACGGATGGCCACGTGCCATCAAGAAATTGGCCGTTCCCCATTGCAGTCGAAGTCGGCGTACCCCCCGGACCGCTCGCGTTCGGCGCGGCCGGATTGCCCGTCGCATTCTCAGTACCATTGATTTTCGCAGCCCATCCAGGGAACGGGTCAGCGTAACTTGGGTTCGTCGCCCCACTGCTCACAGCAGCATTCGCCTGCGGCGGACTCATGATCTGCTTGCGGAACGTCGGACGCCCTTGTGCGTCCAGCACTGGCGCTCCATTCCCATCAGTGACCGGGACAGTATATTCCTGTGGCGGCACATACGGCGCCTCGGCGCCTTTGGTCCCAGCAGTCGTCGCAGCAGCCGACCCGCGCATATAATTCGGGTCGGCCTTACCTCCGGGGATCGGCACGAGCGTGCCATTCGGCCCCATCATAAAGCCTTGCTCGGCCAAGGTCGCCGGAAGCGCGCCGCCTTTTGCCGCGGCGGACTTTGTGGCGATGACACCAGGATCTTGCGCCCCTCCCGGGACAGCAAACGCTTGGCCATTTTGACCGAACGCGTATCCAGCGCCGCCCGCCGAACTTTGTGCGTGACCATAGAACGCCGCAGCCGCCCCAGGATCGCCCATGGCGAATGACATGTTTCCCATCTGCAC
>JBAVTK010000331.1:0-17275 GCA_049696095.1 Aliidongia sp.
TGCCAGTGCCGCGAAGATGGCACCGGTCTGTTCGCGCGGCGTCGTGGGGAAGAGCGGCTTGCGCGCGGCGGCGGTGGCCAGCCCCAATTCGCCCTGTTCCTCGGTTGGCGGCGGTACGGCGGCGAGCCCGGCCCGTTCCATCTGGTAATCGGGCCGCAGCCAGCGGACGAGGCCGCGCTTCTCCTCTGCCGCCCGCTCGGCATTGAGTGCCACCAACCGGGCCAGAATCTCATCGTCGGTCAGCGTCGCCGGCCAGCCATAGGCGTCGAACACCAGCGCATCGAGCCGGTCGTGCAATTCACGCAGGATCAGCACCAGCCCCTCGGCGTTGATCCGTTCTTCCTCGATCGTCAGCGCCGCGCCCGATTTCAGCTTCTCCAGGACGTTGTACATCTGGGTGATGGTCAAGCCGGGATGCTCATCCTGACGCGCCTTGCGATGGGCGTCGAGTTCCTCGGCGACGGCACGAATGGCGGCTTTCTGTGGGCTACTGGCGGTGGGGAAGGGGAAGGGGTCGAAACATTTCGTTTTTGAATATCGCGGATCGTTACCGACGCCGAGCCACCCGCCGGCTCGTAGTGCCCAAACGACATGCGCTCGCGAGGAGAGAATGCCGAGAAAATATGCATCGGCTAATCCGGCGCAAACCAACATGTTGTCGGGTAATATCGACGAGTCGAGGAATTGGAACACACGATGTTTCGCGGTCTCAGGAGTAGCAACATAGCGATTGAGATTATTTATCGCGCCACGCATTTCCGTGTTTCTACGACCAAAGAGCCACCAGTTTTCTCTCCGATATGCCTCATTATTTAAATCACGCTCCGGTTTTACTTTCGCAAGGAGGTGTTGATAAACCTCCGGATACCGTTGACGGATATCAGCTTGAGTTAGTCCATCAAGGTCGATCGCCATGACACCACGCGATCGGCCCACTAAGTCGCGGCCGTTTCTGTATTTTCGGATATGCCGTTCAAGGCCATGTCGCTTACCGAGCCCCAGATAACTCGCTTCGGCCGGTGTGACAATGAAGCCTCCACCATGCAGTTTCACACCCGGCGAACATAAATACTCGTTCGACTTCAGGGCGATAGCGGCCGTCACGTCCGCCCCGACCGTCAAATCCGGATTGATAGTCCCAATCGCCTCAGTCGTCTCGATCACCGGTTCGTCGGTCTCCAGCGCGGTCTCGCTGGTGACCGTGAAGCATTTTCCGTCCTACTTGCCCGGCGCCGCCACACTCATCGCGATCCGCACCGCCGCCGCGTCTCTGGTCGCCTTGGTCCAGGGATGGTCCGGGATCGCCATGACCAGCGAGATTGGCTTCTTCGCCTTGAGATGCCGGGCCATGACCCGGCGCGAGAATTCCTGGGTGATCGAATTGGTCGTGACGAAGCCGAAACGTTTCAGCCGGGTGGATTTGCGGCTCAGCAGATCGGCCGCGTGATCCCACCAATACATGACGAAATCGGCGCTTTCATTCATGTGCGGATGCGCTGCCCACAGCGCCTCGGCATAGCCTTCGCCCAGCCGGCCGCGAATATCCTTGCCGCCGATGAAAGGCGGGTTGCCGATGATGTAATCGGCTGCCGGCCAGATCGGGCGGCGCGGGTTGCGATAGCGATAGATTTCGACCCGGCCGCCCGCCTCGCCCTGGCGCGTCTTTGGTTTGCAAAATTCGTCGCGGATCAGTTCGGGCTCGCCATCATAAGCCAGCACGGCATCGACACCATGCGCTTTGCCGCCGGCATTGATGTTCTTGAAGGCTTTCAGGATCGGCTCGGCCGGGGCGGCCCCCTTGGTGCGGAAATGCCATTGCAGATAGCCGATCCACAGCACCAGTTCGGCGATCGCGGCGGCGCGCGGATTGAGTTCCAGGCCGAGGAATTGATGCGGATCGACGGTTGAGCCTTCGAGGCCGGTCAGCACCTCTTGCCCACCCAGATCGGCCAGCGCCTCCAGCACCTCGCCTTCGAGCCGCTTCAGCAATTCGAGGGCGACATAGAGGAAATTGCCGGTGCCGCAGGCCGGGTCGAGCACGCGGGTTTGCAGCAGCGTCTCGTGAAATTTCTTCACTGTCGAGATCGCACCGGCCGCGTCGCCGGCGGTCTTGTATATTTCGACGGTGACCTGGATCTGTTCCCAGTCGGCGCGCAGCGGCTCGATCATGGTTGCCGCGACCAGCTTTTGCACATAGGCGCGCGGTGTGTAATGGGCGCCGAGCCGTTTGCGCTCCGCGGGGTCGAGCGCCTGTTCGAGCAGTGTGCCAAAGATCGCCGGTTCAACCTCGGTCCAATCCTGCGCCGCGGCCTGCCGCAACTCGCCGATTTCCTCGCGCCCGAGCGGCAAGGCGCGCGCATCGGCAAAGAGATTGCCGTTGAACATTTTGACCTGGGCACGAATCGACGACGCGAAACCACCCAGGTTCATTGAACGCCACAGATCCTCGATCAGATATGGAAATTTGGTCGGGTCGCTCTCGCTCACCTGAAGCAACTCTGCAAACGAGCCTTCGGGCAGCAGCGAGACATCCTCGGCGAACATGGTGAACAGGCAGCGCATCAGGAACATCGCCACGGTTTCGGCCGGGTAGGCTTTCGCTTCGAGCGATTTGGAAACCGCGGCCAAGCGCTCGGCGATCTTGCGCGTCGCGCGTGCCGCGTTTCGGGTCGGGTCGAGCGAATGCGGGTCGAGCCAGATCCGGCGCAGTCGGTCGCGAATCTTCTCGTCGCGCAGATCCTCGATGAAGCAGCGGAAGCCCTGACGATCGGGAAATTGCGCGTAGTTTTTGCCCTGGCCGGAGAAATCGGCATAAAGCTCGATGCAATGGCCGACATCGCAGACCAGCAGGAAGGGCGGCCACTCGCCGGGCAGCGCCTTGGCATAGATTTCCGCCTGATTGCGGGCGTCCCACATCAGCGTGTCCCAGCCCCGCCGGGCCGAGCGCCGGCCGCGCGTTTCCGGTTCAGGCAGGGCCAGACCGTCCAGCGTCAATTGCTGGCGCATCTTTTTGCCGCCCGGCAGCCGGCTCTGCTTGGCCTCCAGCACGAAACTGCCGCGCTTGTAGAGATCGATGCGCCCGGTCGTATAGACGCCATCGGGCCGCCGCAAATCGACGGCGCGCTCGAAGACGTAATTATTGCGCTCGCGCGTCGCATCGGCCGGTTCAGGCGGGTCCAAATCCAGCGCCGCGCACAGTTCGGATAAGAACATCGCGTAATTCGCCCGCTCCTGACCGCCTTCACGGCCTTGCCAGCGGGCGATGAAGGCTTCGATCCGGTCGGTCGGCGAGGGGTGGGCCGAGGCCTCAATCATGAAAATGCTCGTTCGCGTTGGGCGATTGGGTTCGCACTGACGTTATTCGGCATTCCGCGCCCGACTGTCCAGCGGCGATTGCGACCGCCTCAAATCGCCGTCGGTTCCGGCCGATAGACCAGCCGGCGCCGGCGTTCGAGTGCCGGTTTCGGCTTGGCGTAGATCTGTTTGGTCGCCTCGATCATGACCACGCCGGCAAATGTGGTGAACCAGCGGGCGCCGACGCTTTCCCAGGCGCCGGCCGCGGCCAGCACCATGCGTGAGGCGGTCGGCGGCACGAACAGCGCCGGGGTCGAGCCGATCGGCGTGAAGGCGGCGGCGCGCAGCAGCTTGGAAAGCTGGGCCGGGGTATTGGGATGGCCGGCGCCGAACGGCGTGCGGTCGAGCCGGGCCCAGATGCCGCGGCGATTGGGCACCAGCACCAACAGCCGCCCGCCGCCGGCCAGCGCCCGCCAGCATTCGGCCAAGAGCGGCCGGACCTGCTCGGTGCATTCCAGCGCATGGACCAGCAGAATCCGGTCGATCGAGGCATCTTGCAGCGGCAATTCGGCCTCATCGACCAGGGTCGTGACGTTGGGGCCTTCCTTGGGCCAATGCAGCACGCCCTGTGCCGCCGGCATGAAGGCCGTCACCCGCTCGGCCTCGCCCAGAAACGGTCGCAAATAGGGCGAGGCGTAGCCCAGCCCGACCAGCCTGAGCCCGGCGACATCGGGCCAGATCTGGCGCAGCCGCCGCCGCAGCATGCGGGTCGCGACTTGCCCGAGGCTGGTTTCGTAGAAATCGCGCAGATCGACGACATCGGTATACATGGCGGGGCGAGCCTAGCGTGGAATGGCGGGCGAGGCACGCGCCGCGTGGTGGGTCGGCTACCCCAGTCCGAAATACGCCTTGCGCACGCCGTCATCGGCCTGGAGTTCGGCGACACTGCCCGCGAAGCCGGTGCGGCCGCGTTCCAGCGTGAACACTCGGTCGGCCAGATCGAGGAAGCCGACATTCTGTTCGGCGATCAGCAGCGACAGGCCCTGGCCGCGGAATTGGCCGAGGATGCGGATCACCTCGCCGACGAAGAGCGGCGAGAGGCCGGCCGAGGGTTCGTCCATCACCAGCAGGCGCGGGCCGCCGGCCAACGCCTTGGCGATGCCGCACATTTTGCGCTGACCGCCCGACAGGCTGCCGGCCAGCGTGTGGCGCCGCGAGGCCAGATCAGGGAAAATCGCATAGAGTTCGTCGATCCGCCGCTTCAGCACCGTGGGCTCGGCGAACTGGCCGCCGATGCGCAGATTCTCGGCGATCGACAGGCCGGGAAACACGCCGAGTTCGGACATATAGGCGAGGCCAAGCCGCACCCGGCGATCGGTCCTGAGCCGTGTTATGTCGGTACCGTCGAACCCGACGCTGCCCGACCAGGCCGGCAGCAGCCCGAGCAGCACCTTGAGCAGGGTGGTCTTGCCGGCGCCATTGACGCCGAGCAGCACGACGCTCTCGCCCGCTTGCACGGTGAGCGAGGCGCCCCACAGCGCCTGAACCGTGTCATAGCCGGACACCAGATCGCGCGCGATCAACAAGTCAGCCGCCATGGGACTGCCCCAGAAAGACCCGCACGACCTCCGGATCGCGCGCGGCGGCGGCGAGTTTGCCCTCGAAGATTTCCCGGCCGGCATTCATCACGATCACCCGATCGGTCAGCCGGTCGATGAAGTCCAAGAGATGCTCGACCACCAGCAGCGCCATGCCGCCATCAGCGAGCGCGCGCAGCCGGTCGGCGATGCCGGCCAGTTCGCGCGGGTTGAGGCCGGCCGCCAACTCATCGACCAGCAGCACGCGCGGCCCGGTGGCAAGCGCGCGGGCCAGATCGAGCTGTTTTTGCTGGGCGCTGTTGAGATCGCCGGCCGGGCGATGCTGAAGCCGATCCAAGTCGAGCGAGGCGAGCAAGGCGTCGAGATCGGGTGGTGTCGGGCCGGGATTGCCGTAGCGCGCGGCCACGGCCACGTTCTCGCGCACGGTCAGGCCGCGAAAGCAATGCGGCGACTGGAAGGTCCGGTTGATGCCGCGCCGCGCCAGAAGATGGGACGCGGTGCCGCCGATCGACCGGCCCTCGAACCGGATCTCGCCACCATCGGGCCGATAGAGGCCCGAGATTGCGTTGATGCAGGTGGTCTTGCCCGAGCCGTTCGGTCCGACCAGCCCCAGCACCTCGCCCGGCGCCAGCGTGAAACTGATGCCGTCGAGCGCCCGGAAGCCACCGAAATTCTTGACCAATTGGTGGATTTCGAGCAATGGCGCCGGCTCAGGGGACACGGACGCCTCGCCGGGTCAAGAGCGAGATCAGGCCGTTCGGCAGGAAGAG
The DNA here is from genome assembly GCA_049696095.1 of Aliidongia sp. GTDB lineage: Bacteria > Pseudomonadota > Alphaproteobacteria > ATCC43930 > CGMCC-115725 > JAXDMU01. The sequence continues at coordinate 5,663 of JBAVTK010000331.1, forward strand.
AGCGAACCCCATGATCAGCACGCCGTAGATCAGTTGGAAATATTGCGGCACGGTGATGCCGATCGCGTTATAGAGCCCATAGAGGATCAGCACGCCCAGCACCGGCCCGAGCAGTGTGGCGCAGCCGCCGAACAGGGTGAAGACGATGGCGAAGATGCCGATCGAGAAATCGAAGGCGGTCTCGGGATAGAACACCGAGACATGCCAGGCGAAGACGCCGCCGGTCAGCCCGGCGATCAGCGCCGAGATCAGCCAGGCGATGACCCGGCCGCGCACCACGGCGATCCCGGCCATCGCGGCGCTGATCGGATCCTCGCGGGTCGCCAGCAAGGCCAGGCCGAAGCCGGAATTGCGCAGCCAGATCACCGTGCCCAAGGTGCCGGTCAGTATCGCCAGTGCCGCGCCGTAGCTCCAGGCCGGGGCATAAACCTCCGACAATGTCACGCCATACGGCCCCTTGGTGATTGCTTCGAGCGCCGGATTCGACACGATCTGATAGACCGCCTGGGCCGCCGCCAGATTGGCGATGGCGAAATAGGCGCCGCTGAGCCGCATCAGCGGTGTCAGAATCACCGCGAGCACCAGGGCGGCCCCGCCGGCCGCAACCAGCGCCGCAAAAGGCGGGGCATGCAGATGCAGCACGGCCAGCGCGAAGCCATAGGCGCCGGCGCCGAAGAAACCGACATAACCGAAGGGCAGGAATCCGGTGAAGCCGTAGATCAGGTTCAGCCCCTGGGCCAGGGTCATGAACATGACGAAATTGAACAAAAGCAGCATGTTCGAATAGATCAGCGGCAGCCCGGCGAGCGCCAGCAGCAGCGGGACGGCCACGAACAGCGCGTCGCGTGCCATGCCGCGCTCAAGCATGGCGCAGCCGCTGTCCGAGCAGCCCTTGTGGCCGCACCAGCAAGACGGCGATCAGCAGCAGATTGGGCAAAATGTTCGACCACGAGCCCAGATAGGTCTGCATCAGCACGAGCGACACCCCATAAATCGCGCCGCCCAGTGCCGTGCCGAGCGGATGGCCGAGTGTCCCGACCACGATCACCGCGAAGGAAGCGACATTGATCTCGACCCCCATGGCAGGCGTGATACTGCCGAACATGAAGGGTGCGAAGACCCCCGCGACACCGGCCAGCGCCAGCCCGAGGCCAAACGCGATGGCCGAGACGCGATCGACATCGATGCCGGTCGCCATCGCCTCGTCGCGGCTGACCATGACCGCGCGGGTCAGTGTGCCAAGCCGCGTGTGATAGAGATAGACATAGACGAAGACGACCGAAACGGCACTGACCGCGCCGCTGAACAGCCAGGCGATCGGCAGGCCCTGACCGAGGAAATGCACCGATCCGACCCCGAGCACTTTGCCGGGAATCGAGCGCTCGGTCGAGCCGAACGCGATCGCCGCCAGCGCCTCGATGATCTGCGACAGGCCGAAGAACAGGATCAGCGACAGCATCTCGCTGTCGCGCGCCCGCTGCAAACGCGGCACCAGCAGATAGTAAAGCGGGATGCCCACGACCAGGAACGTGGCAAAGACGAGGACCGCCGACATGAGCGGATGCAGCGCCAGCAGCGTGAACAGCCAATAGGCGGCAAAGGCACCCAGCATCAGGAAATCGCCATGCGCCAGATTGACGATCCGCATGACCCCGAAAATCAGATTGAGCCCGAGCCCGACCAGCGTGAAATAAAGCCCGAAGACGAAGCCGGCAAGCAGTGCATGGATCAGCATTGATACGCTGCCTTGCTGCGACGAATGGCTGTCACGGCTGGTTATAGACCGGCTTGGCGTTGGCGATTTCGGGCGGGTAAATCGCGTTGAGCTTCACCCCGCCCTTGCCGTCCGGCACGATCTGGCCCAGCGGTGTGATCTCGCCGATTTGGCCACCCTGCTCATCCAGTTCGAAGGCGCCATCCAGCGTCTTCAATTTACCCGATTGGGCGAACACCGCCTTGCGCAGATCGAGTTGTGCCAGGCTATCGGTTGTGGCCAGTGCCTGGCCGATCACCAGGCCGGTCGTGTAACCCGCGATCGAATTATAGCCGAATTCGACGCCGCTGCCCGGATAGGCCTTGGTCCAGGCGGCGCGGAAGGCGTCGATCGACATGCCCACCTCGGCCTTGTTTTCGAGCCACAATCCGGTCAGGTAGGTGAAGACATTCTCCAGTCCGGCCGGCCCGACATTCTTGACCAGCTCGTCGGTCTCCAGCCCGGAATAGATCGTGAAGAGGAATTTGAATTTCCGCCCGCTGTCGCCCAGATTGCGCAGAAACGCGATGTCATTGCCGACATAGCCAAGCGCGATCACCCCGTCGGGTTCGGCCTGCGCGATATTGTCGATCGTCACGGTGTAGTTCGAGGTATTGGTCGGTACACCTTGATCATAGACGATCTCGATCGGCGAGCCCGGTGCTTTCAAAAAGTTCCGCAGCGCGGTCGCCTGGGTATTGGTGAATTCGTTGGTGGCATAGAGCAGTGCTACCTTTTTGATCCCGTCCTTGGCGCCGTCATCCTTGAGGAAATCCGCGACATATTTCGGCCAGATGGTCGAGATCGGATCGCCCAGTAGCACGATATAGGGATTGTCCTTGGAGAAGAGCGACGAGCCGGTGCCGGTCATGTCGAACAGCAGCATCTGGTGCTCGCGCGCGATCGGCACCGCCACGGCGGTCAGCACCGAACCGGAATCGGACACCAGAATATCGACCTTGTCCTGCGTGATCAGTTGATTGAGCAGGGTCGAGGCGGTCGCCGGATTGCTCTGATCGTCATAGGAGATGAGTTTCAACGGGATCTTTTTGTCGAACGGCTTGACCAGCGCGCCGCCGGCAGCGTTGGTTTCGTTGACCCAGATCTGAAGACCATTATAGGCCGGCATCGAAATGCTGGCGAAATTGCCGGAGCCAGCATGGATATGGCCGATTTTGATTTCCGCCGGTGCCGTTTGCGCTCGGGCGGTCGCGATCAAAGACAGTGCTGCCAGTGTCCCGAGCAGCATCGACATCTTGCGTGCCATGGCCTTCTCCCGTCGTGATCGCGCAAAGCGTTAGCAGCAAGCGGCTGGCCGGGCCAGCGTTTAGCCGGTCAAAGTATCGCGATCACCAACGCCACAACCAGCGTGGCGGCGATGAGCAGGCCGGCCAGTCGGATGGTTGCCGTCTGAAGCGAGGCGCCGAGATAATGGGCCAGGAAGTGATCGCTGGTCTGCACCGGATCGGTCATGGTCGGAAACTCCCTGAAAAGCGCATGTGGAGCGGCTTTTTGAACCTTGCGGCGGCGATGGTCAAGCCAGAGATCGGGACGCTTGGGCGATGGGGTGAAGAGAATTCGGGATTGGTGTAAAAGGCGGTTCGTCGGCCAACGAAGCATCGGCGGAAGGGAATATCAGGCTGTGAATTGGGATCTGTTGGTGCTGTTCGTCGTGACCGAGACACTGTTATGCCTGACGCCCGGCCCGGCGGTCTTGCTCGTGCTGTCGCAGGCGCTCGGCGGCGGCGTGCGCGTCTCGTTCGGTGCCAGCCTCGGGATTCTGGCCGGCAATACGCTTTATTTTCTGCTGTCGGCGACCTCAGTCGGGGCGCTGATCGTTGCGTCACCCACCGTGTTCATCATCCTCAAATGGCTGGGCGCCGGCTATCTGGTCTGGCTCGGCATCGGCGCCTTGCGCGGCACGGCACCGGCCTTCGCGGTGACGGCCGATGCCGGCGGGTCGCGGAGCCTGCTTCGGCGCGTGGGGCAGGGGTTCTTTGTCCAGACGACTAACCCCAAAGCGCTGCTGTTTTTCACCGCGCTGCTGCCGCAATTCATCGATCCGGCCTTGCCGGTGGAGCGGCAGATCGCCGTGCTCGGGCTGGCCAGCATCGTCATCGAATTCGCCGTGCTGAGCCTCTATGGCATCCTTGCCGGGCGGGCGAGCCGGATCGCGTCCAAGCCGCGCTTCGCCGCGCTGACCGGCCGCCTGTCAGGCGGCGCGCTGATCGCGGCGGGGTGCGGCGGGGCCTTTTTGAAGGGGGGGTGACGTGGGCAGCATGCGGCGCAGCACGCCGTCGCGGACGATGAAATGATGGTGCAGGGCCGCACCGCTATGGAGCACGATGCTGCCATAGACTACCCATTGCAGCGTGCTGTGAATGGCCTCGGCCCAATCAGCCAGTTGCTTGTTTTCCGGCAGCATCGGCAGATCGAACAGATAGAACACCGAGACGGCATGGCCGCTCGATGCCGAGTCGAGGAAGCCGGTCACCGGCATGATGAGGAGCAGCGCATAGAGCAGCCAGTGCGTCGCGGTTGCCGCCTGTTGCTGCCAGACGGGAATGCTGTCCGGCGGCGGTGGGGCGCCATGGCCGACGCGCCAAAACAGCCGGACAATCGTGATACCGAGAATCGTCACGCCGCAGGAACGATGCAGAAAGAACAAGGCGGTATGGACCGGACCGCGGGGCGTCAGATGCACCGCCCAGATCAGGCAGATCGCCGCGGCGACGAAACCGGCGGTCAGCCAATGCAAGGTGATTTGAACCGCATCGTAGCGTTCGGCGCGGTCGGAGAACGAGACCATGGTCACTCCTGGGTTCTGGCAAGGTACGGAACTTTGACCCAGCCTCGGCGACGTTTATTCCTTTGGCCGAACCAGCACCGGACGCTATAGGCTGCGGACGAAACCGCCCGCCTTTTCCTTCCCATTCCAGTTTCGAGGCAAGATGTCGCTGCTCCAAACCCTTCTGCTCGCGGTGATTCAGGGCATCACCGAATTGTTCCCGATCAGCAGCGTCGCCCATGCGGTGCTGACACCGTGGGCGTTCGGCTGGGATCTCGGGCCGGACTTCCTCAAGGAGCATTTCCTGCCGTTCGTCGTGCTGCTGCATCTGGGGACGGCGGTGGCGCTGCTGCTGTTTTTCTGGCGCGATTGGCTGGATTTCGCGCGCAGCCTGGGCACACGCGGCAGCAATCCGGCGCGACGCGAGCTATCGCTCGTCATTGTCGGCACCGTGCCGGCCGCGCTCATCGGCTTCCTGCTGGAAAAGAAGCTGCGGGCGCTGTTCCCGAGTGTCACCTCGGCGGCCTGTTTCCTCATCGTCAACGGTGTCATTCTCTATCTGGGTGAAAGGCTGCGCGGACGGGGCGACAAGCAATTGGGGCAGTTGGGCTTCGGTCAGGCCGTGCTGATCGGGCTGGCGCAATCGCTGGCACTGGTGCCCGGCTTCTCGCGGTCCGGCGCCAGCATTGTGGCTGGCTTTTGGGCCGGGCTGACGCATGAAGCCTCGGCACGTTACTCGATGCTGCTGGCGACACCGATCATCGCCGGGGCGAGCCTGCTGGAAATCCCCAAGCTCGCGCGCAGTGCCGATTCGGGCCTGCTCGGCATCGCGGTGATCGGCGGCATCGTCGCCGGCATCGTCGCTTATTTCAGTGTCTGGATCTTGATGAATTGGTTCAAGCGACGCGAAATCGACGCGATGCGGCCCTTCGCCCTTTATTGCTGGGGGGTTGGCGCCTTGGTGCTGATCGTGCAATGGATCGGATGATATTGCTTGTTTCGCCTTGGATTCGTGAATGTTGTGAGACGGTTTGATGGGGCTTTCGTGAAATCAGCAGCGATCTTCATCAAGCCGCTTTACCTGGAAACCGGTTTGAATCTATCGCTTGTTGAACCAGAGAGTTCTCTTCCGAAAGGTCATGTTTTATGGCAGTCGCGCAAGCGCAGACCGCGATCAAAAAGGCGGTCTACCGGCAGGTTCCCAGCAAGCGCCAGGCCTTGCTGGATCGCCTCTTCGCCCTGTGGTTCGCACGGTTCGTCTATAACCAGATCTGGGAAGATCCGGTCGTCGATCTGGATGCGCTGGAGCTGGGGCCGGGGCATCGTGTCGTCACCATCGCCTCGGGCGGCTGCAACATTCTGAATTATCTGGTGGCCGATCCGGCGGCGATCGATGCGGTCGATCTCAATCCGGCACATATCGCGCTGACCCGGCTGAAACTGGCGGCGATGCAGCATTTGCCCGGCTATGAGGCGTTCTTTCAGTTCTTCGGCATTGCCAAGAACAAGGAGAATGTCGATCTCTATTGGAGCCGACTGGCCGAACAGCTCGACCCGGCCACCCGGAGATTCTGGGAGCACCGGTCGTTGCTGGGCCGCCCGCGCATCGATTTCTTCGCTAAGGGGCTCTATCGCAAGGCGCTGCTCGGCAAGTTCATCGGCTTTCTGCATGCCTTTGCCCGGTTGACCGATCGCAAGCCGGCCAAGCTGCTGGCGGCGACCTCGCTCGATGAGCAGCGGCAGATCTATCGCCGCGAGATCGAGCCGTTGTTCGAGATGAAGCTGGTGCGGCTGCTGTGCCGTCAGCCGGTGCTGCTCTACAGCCTGGGCATTCCGGCCGCGCAGTTCGACCAGATGAAGCAGGATTCCGCGGGCGATCTGGCGACGCTCTATCAGGACCGCATCCGCCGCCTGGCCTGCGATTTCTCGCTGGATGAAAATTACTTCGCCTGGCAGGCGTTCGGTCGGCATTACGACGTGAAGCGCCGCCGCGCCGCGCCGGCCTATCTCCAGCCGGAGAATTTCCTGCCGATCCGCGAGCGGCTCGACCGCGTGCGGACCCACACCATTTCGATGACCGAATATTTGGCCGGGCAGGATGACGCCAGCGTCGATCGCTATGTCTTGCTCGATTCGGTGGATTGGATGGATGCGGCGATGCTGAGCGATCTATGGCGGCAGATCCGCCGCACCGCGCGGCCCAGCGCGCGGGTGATCTTCCGCACGGCCGGTGCCCGCTCGCCGCTGGAAAGCGACGTGGCGCCGGAATTGCTCGAAGGCTGGCACTACCATGAGGCGGCCTCGCGCCGCTATCTCGAACAGGACCGGTCGGCGATCTATGGCGGTTTCCATCTCTACGTCCGTGCCGAATGAGGCCGGCGTGGCCGAGCAGGCCGCGCTGCGGATGGATGCGATGTACCGCCATCAGCGGCACATTTACGACCTGACGCGGAAATTCTATCTGTTCGGCCGCGACCAGCTGCTGGCCGGCCTGCCAACTGCGCCGGGGGCGGCGGTGCTGGAAATGGGCTGCGGCACCGGACGCAATCTGGTCAAGCTCGCGGCACTGGCCCCCGAGGCGCGGCTTTATGGCGTCGATGTTTCAAGCGTGATGTTGGCGACCGCGGCCCGCGCGCTCGACCGGGCCACCCTGTCGGGCCGGGTCAAGCTGGCGCAAGCGGGCGGCCAGGGCTTCGATCCGCTGGCCGCGTTCGGCGTCACGCAGTTCGACACGATCTATTTCAGCTATGTGCTGTCGATGATTCCGGGTTGGCAGGCCGTCGTCGAGCGCGCGCTCGGCCAACTTGCGCCCGGCGGCACACTGGCGGTGGTCGATTTCGGCGACCAACTCAAGGCGCCTGCTTGGCGCCGCCGGTTATTGCTCGGCTGGCTCCGCCTGTTCGATGTCCATCCAAAGGCGGAGATCGAGCAGGGTTTGCGCGCGATCGCCGCGGGGAAGGGCGGGCTCCAGCGGGATGAGGATGTGTTCGATGGGTATGCGTATATTCTGGCGATGAAGCGGGCTCGGTAACCAAGACGGGACATCGCGGGGTTCACAAACTTCACCCGTGAGCCTAGTGTGGATGCTGTTGGTTTTCGACCTGCGAGTCGGCACACTAGGGCGACGAGATGGTCCAACCGAGGAGAAGCGCAGCTTGAGCGACGAACCTGATAGCCTGATCCTGCGCCTGCTCCGCCGAATCGACGATAAGGTTGACCGGCTGATCGAGAGTGTTGGCGACCTCAAAGGACGAGTCACGTCGCTTGAGGAGCGGACCAGTCGCGTACAAGCCGAACTCGCCTCGATCCACAGCGATTTTGCCGGCCAGTCCGTGCGCATCGACCGTATCGAGGGGCGGCTGGAGCGGATCGAACGCCGGCTGGACCTGAGCGAGACTGCCTGAATCGTTCGTGTTCAAATATGTAGTATAATTGATTTGAGAAAATCATTATATAATTACATTCGGAGCAATGATGAAAATCGATAAATATTTTTATTGTTATCCAAATATATATAGATTGTGGGCGGTAATTAGTGTCGCCTTTTGGATATCGGCTCTTTTTTTTCCGTATCGTTCGGCGCCATATTACCGTGAAAATTCAACATTAGTTAATCAATCTTACCTTCTTTTTGAGTTGGGTTGGCTTGGTCCTTTTATGGGATCCATTGCATGGTATGCTAACCTTCCGTACGTCTTCGTCATCATAAGAATGATGTCGGGTCATTCACCGCGCAAGCGCCTTACCTACATAAGTTCGGCAATAGCCTATTCAATAATACTTCCTCAATATGTTTATAATTTTGAAGTGGACGGAAAATTTCACTCAGAAATTATTTACGGTACTTCAGTTTATTTATGGCTTTTATCCTTTTCAGTCGTGGCATTGGTTGCGTTATGCGGTGCTGAAGATCGCGGCTCATAAACCGCCCCAATTTTCACGCGAACACATTTTCGTGAATATCGTCCGCACCCTTGTCCAAAGGGGGGAGCATCGTGGCAGGGTGGTACCGCACCGGGGCGGCGGGCAGGGCCGGTTCGCACCGAAATTCATGGGCTAACAGGGGGGAGCGATGTTCAAGCAGCTTTTGACACCGGTGGGGGACAGCCTCGGGCTGTCCTTTTTGGTCGCGGTTTTGCCGATCGTTGCGGTTTTGCTGATTCTGGGCGTTCTGCGGCGGCCGGCCTGGCAGGCGGCGCTGGCCGGGTTGGTGACGGCGCTGATCGTCTCGATCGCGGTCTGGCAGATGCCGGTCGAGCTGGCCTTCGACTCGGCCTTGAACGGCGCGGTCTTCGCGCTGTGGCCGGTCATGTGGATCGTCATCAATGCGCTGCTGCTCTATAACATCGCGGTGGAATCGGGACGGTTCGACGCTTTTCGCAATTGGATCGTCGCCCATATGCCGAACGATCGTCGGATCGTGCTGGTCGTAATCGGCTTCTGTTTCGGCGCGTTGCTCGAAGGGGTCTCGGGCTTCGGCACACCGGTCGCGATTACCAGTTCGCTGCTGATTCTGGTCGGGTTTCCGCCGATCGAGGCGGTCGTGTTCGTCTTGATCTTCAATACCGCACCCGTGGCGTTCGGGGCGCTCGGCACACCAGTCACGGTCTTGGGCACGGTGACCGGCCTGCCGGCCAGCGCATTGGCGGCGATGATCGGCCGGCAATTGCCGGTGATGGCGATTATCCTGCCGTTTTACGTCATGGCGTTTTACGGCGGCCTGCGGTCGCTTCGGGCGCTGTGGCCGGTGTTGCTGGTTGCCGGCGGTAGCTTCGCGATCTCGCAGTTTCTGGCTTCGAACTACATCGACTACAAGCTGACCGACGTGCTGTCGTCGCTGGGCTCGTTGGTCGTGACGCTGCTGTTCCTCCAGGTCTGGCGTCCGGCCCCCGATCCCGAATTCATGATCAAGGAATCCACACTGCAACGGGTGGCCGGCACAACCGTCGTGCCGGCATGGCAGGGCTGGTTGCCCTGGATCATCGTCTCGATCATCGTGATCGGTTGGACCACCTTCAACATCGCGGCGATCGGGCAGAACAACATTCCGTGGCCGGGACTGGACAAGGCGATCTCCATCACACTCTATGGCGACAAGCCTTATGGCGCGGTGTGGAACTTTCAGCCGCTCACCAGCGGGACCGCGATTCTGCTGTCGGCCATCGTGACGGCGCTCATCTTCGGACTGGGCATTGGGGCGTTCTTCCGGTGTGTCGCACTGACCGTGAAGCAGCTTTGGATACCGGTAATCACCGTCATGCTGATCGTGGCATTGGCCTATCTGATGAATTACTCCGGCCTTGCCTATACGCTCGGCAAGGGGGTCGCCTCGACCGGGGGTTTGTTCGTGCTGCTGTCGCCCTTCCTCGGCTGGATCGCCGTTATGTTGTCGGGCAGTGACACGTCGGGCAATGCGCTGTTCGGCAATCTTCAGGTCGTCGCGGCACGCCAGCTCAACTTCAATCCAGTGCTGTTCGCCGCCAGCAATTCGTCGGGCGGTGTCATGGGCAAGATGATCTCGCCGCAGAACATTTCGACCGGTCTGGCGGTCACCGGCATGGTCGGGCAGGAGGGTACGGTCTTTGCCCGCACCTTCATTCACAGCATCATTCTGACACTGCTGCTGGGCGGGTTGGTGGCACTTCAGCAATTCGTCGTGCCGTGGATGATCCCGGTCGTCGCGGGATAGGCTGGCCGAAGGAAGCGCCATTCCGGCTTTGACCCCGGGATGGCGCTTCTCCTCACAGGACTGAAGCCCAGCAATTTATCCGCTGCCGAACTTGGCTTGCGTCGCCGGCACGGGCATGATCGGTGAATCCCGGTCGTGCTTAGCCTAGGAGACTCCGGTGATGTCCGGCATTCCGTTTCATGATGATGCGCCGCGCATTAATTTGCTGATGCGGTCGAGCCGCTGGGTCAATCTGTACGATCCGGCGGCGCTCGATATCGTTTTGTCCGACTGGGTGACCGGCGCATCCCGCGTGGCCCGCTGGGGCGGACAGACCAAGGGCGACACTGCCTACAATGTGCTCCAGCATAGCGATCTGGTCGAGCGCATCCTGGTCGAGATGGTTTGGCCGAACGCGCCGCGGACCGCGCGCCTGCTGGCCAAGGCCCATGATCTGCATGAAGGTGGTGGGCTGGGCGATGTCGTGACGCCCTATTCGAAGCTGTTCGCCCAGGCGGGATTGCAGGAATTGAAGGCGCGCCTCGACAAGGTGCTCTTTCTGGCGATCGGCCTGCCTTCGGTCATTCCGGACGATGTCCGGGCCGCGGTCAAGCGGGCCGACATGATCGCCGCCGTTTCCGAGGCCGTCCAATTGCTCGATTGGCCGGAAAAGGCGGCCCGCCGCGATGTCGGCCACGGCTATCGCGGCCCGCTTTGGCCGAAGGAAATCGTCGTGATCGATGAGCGTCAGGCGCGGGACGCCTGGTGGCGCGGCTATCGACTGCTGGGCGGCAAGGGCTGTCCGCCGATGCCGTCGGATGACGGAATTTGAGCGAAGCTGCGGCGCGTTCCGACCGGCGCATCGAGCGCGGCACACCCGCTTTTTACCACACCAACCTGGCGATGTTCGCCGCGGGATTTTCGACCTTTGCGCTGCTCTACGGTGTCCAGCCGCTGATGCCGGTGTTCTGCGCCGAATTCGGGGTTTCGCCCGCGGTGAGCAGCCTCAGCATCTCGCTGACGACCGCGGCACTCTCGGTTGCGATCGTCATCGCCGGCAGCCTGAGCGAAAGTCTCGGGCGCAAGCGGGTCATGGTGCTGTCGCTGGCCGCCTCGGCCCTGCTGACCTTGGGCGGGGCTGCGGTCACCTCGTTTGGCCAATTGCTGCTTCTGCGCCTGCTCATGGGGGTGGCGCTGTCGGGCGTGCCGTCGGTGGCGCTCGCCTATCTGGGCGAGGAGATCGCCAGCCGCTCGATCGGTCTTTCGATCGGCTTGTTCATCGGCGGCAGCGCCTTTGGCGGCATGGTCGGCCGCTTCCTGTGCGCGGCGCTGACCGATCTCGGCGGCTGGCGGCTCGGGCTCGCTGCGATCGGCGCGGTCGGCGCGCTCTGCGCGGTCATCTTC
>JBAVTK010000332.1:0-12840 GCA_049696095.1 Aliidongia sp.
GGACAAAGCGCTATCCTGGCGCCTCGTAGTGCTGCTCCGGTTTTCTGCATGACCGTTCATCGGTTTTCCCGATCGCCCGGAGTTGGGCGGTCCAATTTCCGGCTGCTCGGCGGGCCGAGCACGCCCGCCGAACATCCATGACCGAGACCGGCAGCGCGATCTGGCTGTGTCGCGATTGCGGCCGGCTGGACGATGCAGGCGGCGGCGAAAGCTGTGTCGCCTGCGGCTCATCGCGGGTGCTTGAGCATCGCGAACTGAGCGCGCTCGCCATTGCCCATGTCGATTGCGACGCCTTTTATGCCAGCGTCGAAAAGCGCGACCGGCCGGAGCTGGCGGATGAGCCGGTGGTGATCGGTGGCCGGCAGCGTGGCGTGGTCGCCACCTGCTGCTATGTCGCCCGGCGCTACGGTGTGCGCTCGGCGATGCCGATGGGCCGCGCGCTGGCACTTTGTCCCCATGCCACCGTCATCCGGCCGGATATGGAGAAATACAAACAGGTGTCGCTACAGATTCGACAATTGATGCAGGCAGCCGCGCGCCTGGTCGAGCCGGTGTCGATCGACGAAGCCTATCTCGAAATGTCCGGCCTGGATCGATCGGAACCGGCGGCCCGCGGCTTGGCGCGGTTGGCCTTGCAAGTCGAACGCAAGATCGGCGTCACGGTCTCAATCGGCCTGGGCGCCAATAAGATGCTGGCCAAGGTCGCGAGCGAGTTGGGCAAGCCGCGCGGCTTCCGCATCATCGGCGCGACCGACGCGATGGCCGTGCTGGGGCCGATGCCGATCCGCACGCTGCCCGGCGTCGGTCCGGTGATGGCGCGGCGGCTGGAGGAACTGGGGCTGCACAGCATCGCCGATCTCTGGACGGTCAAGGAAGATGATCTGGTCCATCGCTTCGGCCTGTGGGCGCGGCGTCTGCTGCGCTTCGCTCATGGCGAGGATCTGCGCAAAGTCGGCGGCGGCCGCCATAAATCGGTGACGATCGGGGCCGAGACCACCTTTAATCACGATCTCGCCACACTCGACGAAATCGGCGCCGAGCTGCGGCCGCTCTGCGAATTGGTCGCGCGCCGGCTGGTCAAGGCCGACCACGCGGCGGCCAGCCTGACCTTGAAGCTGCGGCGATCGGATTGGCTGACCATCACCCGTGCGGCCCGGCTGCATGATCCGACCCAGCGCGCAGAAACGATCTGGCGAGCGGTGCAGCCGGTGCTGGCGGGCGAACTCGACGGCTCGCGGTTCCGACTGGTCGGGGTGACCGCCACACACTTGGTTGCCGGCCGCCTGGCCGACCCGCCGGACCTCTTTCAAACCGATGATCGTCGGCCGGACACCATCGGTTGAGATTGCCGTTCCGTTGACAATAACAACCGCAACCCCCCGCACCGCGCACCGCATGAGGGTCTCGGTCATCCATGGCCGAGACATCGGCGCCAAACGATCATGGAGAGAAACATAAATGGGCCATGTAACGCGCTTGCCCATGGCAACATCGATCCTCGGCCTGTCATTGACTGCTTGGAATTCCGCTCGGGCCGATAGTGATGGCGATGGAAATCACCAACCATTCTTTGTTCAGAGCAATCTCATCTCGAATCTGCCGGGCGTAGCACCATTAACCAAGCCAAATCTCCTCAATTCCTGGGGCTTGGCCCTTCCGCCAACCGGCGATTTCTGGATCAATGCCAATAATGCCGGAGTGGCACTACTGGTCGATGGTACTGGGGTGGCCAATCCGAATCTGCCGGCCGTGACGATACCCCTGCCAGCACCGCCCTTGCGTGCCGATACCAATCCCGCGGCTTCGGCTCCGGCCGGGATCATTTGGAACGGAACAGGCTCGTTCGACCTGCCGGGCACCAAATCATCTTGGATCACGCAACGTGGTGAATTTCTCCATCTGGCCGAACTTCGCCACGTCGCCCCTCCCTGATCTCAGCCCCCTTAGGGCGACGCCCCTACACCACCACCTGGGACACGACCTATCGATCGCTGGACGGCGATTTCATGGTGTGGCGTCTGCTCGGCCGGAAAAATCGCGGACGCGCGCGTGCGATTGCCGTTAATTTTTTTGACACGACCAGTTGCCTTAGACTACAATCTTCTTCTATAATACGAAGTCATCAAAATTACGATTGGTTGAGGTTGGCCAAGCTATCGCTACTTCCGACGATACTAACGTCGCGACAAAGGATCGGTACAGAATAGTGGTAGGTTGGGGAGGGCCGAAATCTTGCTGTTCACTGACATATCAGCGTCGCATGGCGCTACCTCTATTGAGACGATGCTTCTCTCGCCATTCATGCTTGGAAATTTCCGTCCTGTGCGGCGGGAGAATACTTCTGAGCACATAGTTTTCGCGGGAAGGCTCCCGCCCGAGTTGGATGGAGTATACCTGCGGCTCGGACCCAATCCGCAATTCGAACCGATAGCCCCGCATCACTGGTTCGATGGCGACGGGATGATCCATGAAATCTCTCTCGACAGTGCCAATGGTGATATTAGCTACCGGAACCGCTATGTCCGGACTTCCTCCTGGCAAGAGGATGCGAAAGCCGGCAAGGCGCTTCGTCCCGGTCTCATGCACCCACCGGATATCGAGCGCGTGCTGGCGGGCGGCCAGCCTTATAGAAGCACGGCCAATGCCTCGGCCGTCTTCCACCACGGTCGGGCGTTGGTTCTGTCTGAATTTGGCGAAGCTTACGAGATTTCCTTACCCGATCTGAAGACGTTAGGTCCGGCCTATCTCGGCGCGGATGCCGGCCTGAACTTTACGGCCCATCCCAAGATCGATCCCGCGACCGGCGAAATGGTCTATATCGGCTATCGTATCGGTCTGCGTCCCTATGTCACTTATGGGGTTCTGGCGGCAGACGGCACCACCAAACACGAGACTAGCGTCGATACGGCACGGCCGAGCATGATGCACGATTTCGCGATTTCCGCTCACTACGCCGTTCTGCTCGATCAACCGATCTATTTCGATCCTGCGCGAGCGCTGGCGGGCAATTCCGGCTGGACCTACGATCCTGCGCAGCCGGCCCGTTTCGGTATTTTGCCCCGTTACGCCTCGGGTGACCAGATCCGTTGGTTCGAGACCCCGCCTTGCTGCGTCACGCATTTTGTCAATGCCTATGAGGCGGGTACCGAACTCGTCGTGACCGGCATCCGCTATGCGACCTTGCCCGACGGCCTCGTTTTCGACCAACGCATGCAAGTAGCGCCCTTGAGGCCGAGCGCCGGGCCGGCCCAGCCTTTCCTGCACCAATGGCGTTTCAATCTGGCGACGGGTGAGGTGCGGGAATGCCCGCTCAGCGATACAGCGGTCGAATTCCCGACGATCAACCCGGCCGCGACCGGCCGATCCGCTCGATATGTCTATTTGATAACCGAGGGGCGGAGCAACGGTATCCTGAAGCATGATGCCTTGACCGGCATCAACTCGGTTCGTCCGCATGGCCGAGGCCGTTGCGGCGGCGAAGCCACTTTCGTACCGCGCGCGGGCGCGACGGCGGAGGATGACGGCTACCTACTCACCTTTGTCTGGGATGGCGCCGCCGGCCGAAGTGAATTTCTGGTCCTGGACGCTGCCGCCATCGATTCGGATCCGATTGCACGCGTGATTCTGCCGACACGTGTTCCGTTCGGCTTTCACGGTACGTTTATTGCTAGGTCAATTTTTGGAACACGGGGCTAGTCGATGCGGCGGGTCGCTATCATAGGGTCGGGAGCAGCGGGGCTCAGCGCGGCGTATCATCTGCGTAATTGCTGCGCACCAACACTCTTCGAGCGAGACGATCGCTTCGGCGGCCATGCGCAGACCGTCGTCGTGGCCGGCGGCCCCGATGCCGGTTTGCCGCTCGACGTCGCGTTCATGGTTATGAACGCGAGCAAATATCCGCGCATGTCTAAAATGTTCGATGAACTCGGTGGAATAGCGTGCGGGCCGAGCGAGATGTCCTTCTCGTATTGCTGCCGCCTCACCGGCCGGCAATTCTCGATCAATCATGATGACTGGACCTCGGGCCGGTCGGGACATCCGCCCTCACCAATTCTCATCGGCTTGCTAACCGAAATCGGGCGGTTCTGCCGGCATGCCGTGGCGGCCATTGCCGGGGGACGACTTGCTCACCTGACACTCGCTGAATTTCTGGTCGAATTCGATGCCTCCGACGCGTTGCGGGAGTTCTATATTTTACCGATGGGCGCGGCGCTGTGGTCGGTACCGCCTGGCGATGTGCTTCACCTTCCCGCAGAGTTGTATCTTCGCTTCCTCGACAACCACGGCCTGCTTACGCTGGCAGCGGGATTGCGCTGGCAGCACGTGCGCGGCGGTAGCCGGACTTACGTCGAGGCGGTGCTGCAAGCGATGAACGGAGGGGCGTTGCGCAAGGCAACAGCGGTCCAGCGGATAACCCGCGATAGCGACGGCGTGACGGTACACCTGCCCAATTCCAAACGCGAACGTTTCGATGCCTGCATCGTCGCCACCCATGCCGACCAAGCACTCGCCTTGCTGGGCGATGCCAGCCTCGAAGAACACAATCTACTCGGCGCAATCCGCTACCAGTCCAATACAGGTGTTCTCCATTGCGACGAGAATGTCATGCCGCCCGACCCGACCAACTGGGCCTCCTGGAATTATGAGCGAGAGGATATCGGCGAAAGCCGGGCGGTCTGCATCACCTATCATCTCAATCGACTGCAAGGTCACCACGGCACAGCGAAACAGTACTTTCTCACGCTGAACCGACACGCGCCGATAGAGGAGGGGAAAATCCTCGGGCGCTTTCGCTTCGAACATCCGATTTTCGATCTGGCGGCCCTTGACGCGCAGCGCGCCCTGGCAAAGCGCGGCATGCGCAATCACACCTGCTTCGCCGGAAGCTATTTCGGGTATGGCTTTCACGAAGACGCCATCGCCTCGGGTTTCGCGGCAGCCGAGGCAACCGAGGCGGGAACTGCATCCGGCTTCGGTGATGACGCGCCATGACCGTCGCCCGCATCTACCACGGCCATCTCGTTCATGTGCGTCATGAACCTGTGCGGCATGCGTTCACCTATCCGACGTTCATGGTGGGCGTGCCTGTCGCGGAACTCGACGAAATTGCCGCCCGCATTCCGCTTCTCGGGCATAATCGACTCCGCCTCTGCACGATTCGAGACAGCGACTATCTCGGCTCTCAACCCGGACAGTCTGTCCGAGAGGCTGGCTCGCTCACTGGCGCCCGCCGGCTTCAGTCCCGATGACTTCAGCTCGATCCAGCTCATCACGGTGCCGCGCGTCCTTGGCTTGGGCTTCAACCCGCTCAGCCTGTTCATCTGCCTTGACCAGGCAGGAGGGATCCAAACTGTCGTCGCGGAGGTCCACAATACATTCGGCGAGGTCGAGGTCTACGTTCTGGGCGATGCTGAGCGCGTCGGCAAGACCGCCGAACCCGTCCGTTTCCGGTTCCCAAAGACACTTTTCGTCTCGCCGTTCAATGGTGTCGAGGGTCAATACGACCTGAAGATCGGCGCCATCGGGACACGGATCGATCTCGACCTGGCTTTGCGCGTGCGTGACAGGACGGTGATTCAGACCGCATTGCACTTGATGGGCGAACCGCTAACCACCGGCGCACTGGCGCGAACCTTGCTGAAGCATCCCTTGACCGCGGCACTGGCCCTCCCCCGGATCGCCCATCAGGCGTTGATCTTGCGGTATGTCAAAGGACTGAAGCCGCGGCTGAAACCGAACCCCCGCCGGCGCGGCGCCACCGCCTCCGCCGCTGTCGGTTCTGAACCTTCAACGCAACTATCGAGGGAATATGACCGCCAGCGCGACTGAGGCTCTGAAGCAGGCGGCCGGGCGGGCACGGGTTGCCACCGCGCGGCTGGAGCAGCGCATCGCTTGCGTGACCATCGTGACACCCGCCCTGGGAACCATCGTGGCCCTGGCGCTTGCGGTGCATGGCACTGTCCTGCCCGGTCGGCTGGAACTGACCGTAGCGCTGATTTTGATCCTTCTCACAGAGTTAGGGGTCACTGTCGGTTTTCATCGCCTCTTCGTCCATCGCTCCTTCACCGCCCCGCGCCCCGTGCGCGTGATCTTGGGCATTCTCGGCTCCATGGCGGCACAGGGCCCCCCCCTCTTCTGGGCGGCGGCGCATCGGCACCACCACGTTACGAGCGATCGGCCGGATGACCCACATTCGCCCCATGGCACCGGCCGCCTCCCGTTCCGCATGCTGCATGCTCATCTCGCCTGGATGCTGGCGCTTCGCGAGCAGCACGAGCAATTCCGGCTGATCCACGATCTCCTGCGCGACCGCGCAGTGGTCTTCGTCAGTCTCTGGTATCCGGCCTGGGTCGCGCTCGGCCTGCTCATCCCTGGAGCGGTCTCCGGCCTGTGGCACGGCTCCGTCATGGGGGCCGTGTCGGGGTTGCTCTGGGGCGGCCTTGTGCGGATGTTCCTGGTTCACCACGCGACCTGGAGTGTCAATTCGCTTGGCCACATTGCCGGTCGCCAGCGCTTTCTCACCAAGGACGAAAGCCGAAACAACGTCTTCGTTGCCCTGATCACGCTCGGCGAGGGCTGGCACAACAATCACCACGCTTTTCCATACTCAGCACGTCACGGGTTCGCCTGGTGGGAATTCGATCCGAGTTGGCTCGCGATCCGCTTGCTCGCCTGGCTGGGTATTGCCCGGGAAGTGCGGCTTCCGCGACCAGATCAGATGGCAACCAAGTGCCGCGGGCGGGCCAGTGAACCGAGACCCTCTCACTCCGACGGAGACACCCCATCATGACGACGTCCAGAGGCGCGTCGGCGGAAGCTATCCAGTTTCACTATGATTTGGCGAACGAGTTCTACGCGCTTTGGCTCGACTCTTCGATGAGCTACACCTGCGCGCTCTTTGCCGAGGGTGAAGACGAGACGGCGCTGCATCAGGCTCAGATGCGAAAACTCGACGACCACGCGGCCCAGGCCGGGGTGGTCGCGGGTGCGCGCGTGCTCGACATTGGGTGTGGTTGGGGCGGGATGCTCCGCCGACTCCTCCGCGTGTCCGGCGCCAGCCACGTCGTTGGCCTGACCCTGAGCGCGCAACAGAAGGCCTGGATCGAATGTGAACCGGACCCACGGCTCGAAGTCCGGTTAGAGGATTGGCAGGACCATAACCCGGCCGAACCCTACGACGCGATTGTCTCTGTCGAGGCTATGGAAGCGTTCGTGCGGCCTGGCCAGAGCACGGCGGAGCGGATCGATATCTACCGCAAATTGTTCGACCGGTGCCGCTCCTGGTTAAGGCCGGGGGGCATGGTTTCGCTCCAGACCATCGCCTACGGCAATGCCCGGCCGGAAGATCTGGACCGTTTCATCTCCCAACAGATCTTCCCGGAATCTGACTTGCCGCGCCTCGCCGAGATCGCCGAGGCGATCGAGCAGCGTTTTGAGATTGTCCGGCTGGTGAATGATCGCGCCCATTATCTACGCACTGTGAGGGCTTGGCTCGCCCGGTTCCGGTCAAATAGAGCCGCAGCCATTTCCATGATCGGCCTTGAGCATGTCCAGCGGTATGAAGAGTACTTACGACTTTGTACTTACATGTTCGCCTCTGGGAGCTGTGATCTTTACCGAATCGCACTGCGCCGTATCGACAGACCACATGTTACGCGTCGAACCACTAATTGAGACAGGACGAGGACAGGAAAATGGACCAGAAAACTAGTGATGTGGAAAACTGGATTGTGGCTTATGTGGCAAAACTCCTGGGGGTTACTCCCGAGAGCATTGACGTCGACGAGGCTTTGGTGAATATCGGCCTGTCGTCACGCCAGGCCCTCGTGCTGACGGCTGGTCTCGAAGAGTTCCTCGACAAACCGGTCGATCCCGGGCTGGTCTGGGAGTTTCCAACGATCAGGCAGTTGGCGCGGCATCTGAGCGACGGCGCATGAATTCGCCGTTTCCGGCGGACCGCGGAGCCCGGACGCCATTCCCGCTCGATTTGGCGCTGATCGCACGAGGAGAGGTCGACGACGGCACCATCCGCGCAGTGCTGCGCATCGGTCTCGCGTCTGAACTTCGCCGGCTTTCTTCCGGCGGTCCGGCAGCGCAGCTCGCTCAAAAACTGGCGCTCGTCCATGAACTCGCATCCAGTCCGATTACCTCGGAAACGGTGCAAGCCAATGAGCAGCACTACGAGGTTCCCAGCGAATTCTTTCGCCTGGTACTCGGCCATCGCCTGAAATATAGCTGCGCCTACTGGCATGAGACGGCGGATCTTGATGCGGCGGAAGATGCCATGCTGGATTTGGTATGCCGCCGCGCCCGCATCGAGGATGGGCAGTCGATCCTGGACCTTGGTTGTGGCTGGGGCTCCCTTACGCTCTATCTCGCCGAACACTACCCCAATAGCACGGTACTTTCACTGTCGAACTCTCGATCGCAGAAAGCTTTCATCGAAAAAGAAGCTCAGGCGCGCGGGCTGACTAACGTATCGGTTGAGTGTGATGACATCGCGCATTGGGAAACCTCGCGCAAATTCGAAAGAATTATTTCTGTAGAAATGTTCGAACATGCCCGTAATTATAAAAAATTACTGCACAAGATCGCCCATTGGATGATGCCTGACGCTTTGTTGTTTGTGCATATCTTTTCGCACCGGCAACATGCGTATCTCGTCTCCGACAACTGGATGGCGGATAATTTCTTCTCCGGCGGAATAATGCCGTCGACCGACCTGCTGCTCTATTTCCAGGATGACCTCGCAATTACCGATCAATGGTGTATCGACGGCACGCACTACCAGCGCACCTGTGAAACCTGGCTTTCTCGGCTCGATGAGCGCAGAGACCGAGCGCTTGCGATCCTCGAACAACATTATGGCAAGGACGGGGCGATCACGGCACTTGCCAGTTGGCGCCTGTTTTTCCTGGCATGCGCCGAGATTTTCGGCTTCGGAAAAGGGCAGGAATGGATGATCTCTCATCACCTCCTGAGGAAACGATCGGGGCTTCCATGATTCATCAAATCTTGCGCGAGCACGCTCGGGCAACCCCTGACGCAACAGCAGTCTCTTTCCTCAGTTATCCGGCGGGGCAAGAGCGCATTGAGACATTGAGTTACGCCGAACTCGATCTGCGCGCCGGGGCGATCGCCGCCCAGTTGTCATCCTGCGCAAATCCCGGCGATCGGATTCTGCTGGCGCACGACCCCGGTCTGGCCTTCGTCGAAAGTTTCTTCGGCTGCCTCTATGCCGGCATGGTGGCCGTGCCCCTCGCTCCGCCCCGCGCGCGCGGCCAAGGGCGCATGGAAGGCATCGCGACCGATGCGCGCGCAAACATCCTGCTGGTAACCGATGCCCAGAAGAGACGCTGGGTAAACCGGGGCGATCAGCACTTCTCGATTCAGAGCAGCGAGAGCTTGGCCGAAGCGAAGGATTACGCCTTCCGCGAACCGGGCGATGGTGACGATCCCCTGGCCTTCCTGCAGTACACGTCCGGGAGCACGGGGGATCCGAAGGGTGTGATGGTGCGTCATCGCGCGCTTCTGTCCAACCTCGACCAGATCCGGGTTGCCGTCGATCTCGGCGCATCGAGCGTCGCGCTCAACTGGCTACCCCTCTACCATGACATGGGGCTGATCGGCACGCTGCTGACGCCGATTTATTGCGGCTTCCCGACAATCCTGATGTCTCCCGTTACTTTCATCCAGCACCCTGCCCGCTGGTTACAGGCGATCGGGCGCCACGGCGCAACGATCTGCGGCGGACCAAGTTTCGCCTACCGGCACTGCGTCGACCACGTACCGGCCGAGTTGCGCACGAGTTTCGATCTGTCGCGCTGGCGCACCGCCTATTGCGGGGCGGAAACAATCCACGCGGCGACCCTGGCCCGGTTTGCCGAAATGTTCGCGCCCAGCGGCTTTCGGGCTTCGAGCTTCTATCCGTGCTACGGGCTTGCCGAGGCGACTCTGTTTCTCACGGGTAGCGCTCCCGACCACGGCGCCGTTGTCAGGCGCTTTGATGAGGAAGCCCTCGAACACGGTATTGCTCGACCAACGGACCAGACGCTACGGGATCTGGTCGGCTGTGGCGTCCCTTTTTCGGGCACCGACGTCAGAATCGTCGATGGCCAAGGCGAAGAGGTGCCGGAAGGTCACATCGGCGAGATCTGGGGGTGCGGTCCCGGCATTGCCAGCGGCTATTGGGGGCGGGAGGAGATGACACGGGAGGTGTTCGCCGCCCCGCTGCCACAAGCGGCCGGGAAGGCGTTTCTACGGACCGGTGATCTCGGTTTCTTCTTTGAAGGCCAGCTTTTTGTGTGCGGCCGCCGCAAGGACCTGATCATTGTCGACGGCCGCAATATTGCTCCGCACGATCTGGAATGGACCGCCGGCGAGAGCCATTGCGACGTCGCCGCAGCGGCAGCATTCGCCATATCGCGCGATAGTACAGAATACGCAGCGATGCTGGTCGAGATCAGGCGTAGCGACGGTTCGACCGAGCTTGACGCGATTTGTGCGGCAGTCCGCCGAGCGGTTGCGATATCGCATGACATCGCACTCGACTCCCTCGCCTTCGTTCGAACCGGGGCACTGATCCGAACGACGAGCGGCAAACTGGCGCGCAGCCATTGCCGACGCGCTTATCTTGATGGACAATTCACCCTGCTGTACCAATGGCAAATCCACCGCCCGGCCACCCTCGCGACACAATGAGTTCTCCGCTATGGTCTCACCTGATCTCCAAATTGTGGGACCGCTGGCGTGGGATACGAGGCGCGTCCTCAACGCCTGGGCGTCGCGGCCGAAAGTCTATTCCATGGCGATAATTGCAGTATTGAACGTCATCGGTGACCGGCCGGCGCTGAACGCCCCCTTGTTTGGCGTGCGTGGCCGATGAGCGTCAGGCTTCCAGAGACTCTGACCATGGGACATGGCGCGGCTCGCAGGCCAAGCCTCGGGATCATCGGAAGCGGTATCGCCGGGTTAGGGGTAGCATATCAGCTACGCCATGAGTTCGAGATCACCGTCTTCGAACGCGACACGCAACTCGGTGGACATATCCGCCCGGTTCGAATTCTCGATTCCGATGGTATTTCCCACGAAATCGATACGGGTTTCCTTTTTTATCAACCTGCCTACTACCCTGAAATTTGCCGCCTCTTCGACGAACTCGGGGTACCGAATGGCGGCCTCGCTGCGGAGCCGGCTCTCGCAATCTGGGACCCTCAGCAAAACCTGCTATCTAAACCGTCAGAATTCTTCCAGTTCAGCAAGGGCGCCCCTGCCGGCGAGGTCACTGCGGACCTTCGCCGCTTGACAAGGCTCTTTGCAACGCTGAATCACAACCCGACCCTGCTCCACGGCTCGCCCCTGACGGCGGGGCAGTATTTCGAGGAACAGGGCTATCATCCCCGCACCGTGGAATGCTTTATCGTTCCTATTCTTGCAGTGATCTGGGGGTTCCAGGATCATCAGGTACGCGCCATGTCCGTTGGGAGCTTGTTCGGGGAACTTCGTCGCTTGACCTCGGCGCCCTGGCGGGTGAAGCCCACGTCGCGGCAATACCTTGATGCCCTTGTCGGCAGCCTTGAGTCGGTTCGCCTGCTGCCCGGCCGAAGCGTTGGTACGATCGAACAGGTGGACGACCGGGTCAAAATCGTCTGCGAGGGCGAGATATTTGATTTTGACTATGTCGTCGTCGCCGCGCATGCGGATTGTGCGTTGAAACTTTTGGGAGATCGCGACCGGCACCGGTTCGCTCCCTTGGAAGCTCTCCACTATAATCATGGCATCGGAATCGTACATTCGGACCGGCGGGTTCTTCCGCCCGTCGGGACGGATAGCCCGTTCACCTTGACCTGGCTGGCGCGTACTCCGACTCCACATTGGCTGGTGACTTGGGATTTGGATGACGACGGGGAACGCGGCGGCGCCCAAAGGCTTCTGATCTCGTTTGGCGATGCAACGCTCCTGGAGGAGGGTTCAATCGACGAAGCGCGCATTTACCGGGTTCTTCCCAGCGGCCACCCGTCATTGACCCCGCAGTTCGTGAGCGCTCAGACGATCCTGGATCAACTCAACCACGGGCCGCGCCTGTTCCTCAGCGGTTCCTATTTCGGGCACCTCGGGAACCATGAAGATGCCTATCGGTCTGCGCTCGTCGTCAGCGAGCGGATTCGTAGATCGCATCTGAACAGGGCGGCGTGGCGCCCATAGCAGCACCCCAATCTTGGTCTCTTTGGCGGCCTTGCTCGAACCTTTTATATTTGATAATGTCCTTATCATATATAAAAAAGAGTGCTCGTTGAGTACGCTCCCAGGATCTGGGTGCGTAAAGCGTCGCGCATTGCGCTTTTCGGCTTGATCGGTTATCAGGGTGGCTTCACGAGATAGGCCGCTTCACCGGTCCCGGAGATGTTGTGCACATCGCCGCCGCTTTCCAGATTGACCGTGTCGGTGGCGATCTCTGAAGCGATCTAACGCAACATTATTCTCCTCAGCCACATTTCGAATAGCCGCAGCTTGTGCATTGCGGGCAACCTTCCTGCCGGATCAGGGACGCCTGACCGCAGCGCGGGCATTGGCCCAGGCGCGATCCTTCGCCCGGCGGGCCAGCCGCCACCGATTCCGATGTCGGCAGGAAGCCGATACCGATCATGTGGCGCTCGATGACATCGCCGATCGCCGCCAGCAGCGAGGGGCGATAGCGTCCACCGATCCAGGCTCCGCCGCGCGGATCGAACACGGCCTGTAACTCCTCGACGACGAAAGTCACATCGCCGCCGCGTCGGAACACCGCGCTGATCATGCGGGTAAGGCCGACGGTCCAGGCGTAATGATCCATGTTCTTCG
>JBAVTK010000333.1:0-5143 GCA_049696095.1 Aliidongia sp.
GTATAATGGTTCAGTATACGGCAGTACACCTCGATGCCTCATTCGCCGCGCTCTCGGACGCCACCCGACGCGGCGTTCTGGAACAGCTCGGACACGCCGACGCTTCGACGAGTTGGGCGAAATTGTCGAGGAACTGAAACAGAAGGAGAAGGTCGATGAACGCAAACGGCGAGAATGATCCCAAGTCCGGCAAGAACGGCACGAATGTGGACCGGAAGTCCGAGCGTGAGCTGGTCGTCACGCGGACCTTCAGCGCCCCGGCACGCATCGTATTCGAGGCCTGGACCAAGCCAGAGCTGCTCCGGCGGTGGTGGACATCGAAGTCATGTGGCGTGACCTTCCTATCCTGCGAGACCGATGTTCGTCCCGGGGGCACATATCGTTTCGTGTTCGGCCACCCCGCGTCAGAACAGCCCATGGCGTTTTTTGGCAAGTATATCGACGTGACGCCGCACGCCCGCCTCGTCTGGACCAATGACGAAGGCGGCGAAGGCGGGGCCGTCACCACGGTGACCTTCGAAGAACGAGGTGGCGAGACATTGGTCGTCCTGCACGACCTCTATCCCTCGAAGGAAGCGCTCGACGGTGCGATCGACTCCGGGAGTACAAGTGGGTTTAGCGAGACGTTCGAGCAACTGGACGAGCTTCTCGTCACCCTGGGCGGGAACGAGGGGTAATCATGCTGCCGTCGATCGCGCGGCCGGCCGGCTGGCTCTTGAAAATCAGCGACTTGCCGAGCCAGGCGATCCAATTGACCTCAACCGCGCATGGCCTTCGAACCATACGCGGCTGATTGTCAATCCGGCGCCCCCGCCACTTCCCTGCTCTATTCTCGCCTGGCGCCCGCAAGCGTGTCCCACCGTCGCTCGCCCCCATTCAATCGTCCCCGGCGGCTTCGACGTCACATAGACATCGCCGCGGCCGGCTGAACCACGCATGTCCCCCCTGGTCTTGCCGAGCTTGATGCATTATATGACCATCTACATGGTCAGGAGCGTGACATGGCGATGATCAATCTGGCGGACGCCAAGGCACATCTGAGCGAACTCATCGACCGGGTCGAGGCGGGGGATTCGATCGACATCACCCGGCGCGGCAAGCCGGTCGCGCGGCTCACGGGGGCGACCAACCCGCGCCAGCGGGTCGATGCCGCCCAGCTCCGGGCGCTGACGGCAACCATGCCGCCACAGGCCGTGGGCGCCGCCGATCTGGTGCGATCGATGCGGGATGGCGATCGCTACTGATGCTCTATCTCGACACGTCACTGATCGTCGCCGCACTGTCCAACGAGGCGATGACCGCGCGCGCACAAAGCTGGCTGGCGGAGCAGGATCCGGCGCAACTGCTGATCAGCGACTGGACCCTCACCGAGATGTCCTCCGCGCTCGCGATCAAGCTGCGGCGCGGCCAAATCACGCTGGAACAGCGCGCGGCGGCGCTGGCGATGTTCAACAAGCTGGTGGCCGAGAGCTTCACCGTGCTGGCGGTGACGGGCGGGCATTTCCGGGCGGCGGCAAGGTTCGTCGATCAACCGGCGCTGGGACTTCGGGCCGGCGATGCCCTGCATCTCGCGACCGCGTCGGAGCATGGCGCCACGGTGCATACGCTCGACCAGCGGCTGGCGGAGGCCGGGCCGATGCTGGGTGTGCCGACGCGGCTGCTGGTGTGGTAACGACCTTGCCGAGTTGCCGTCGGGCGTCAGAATATCTCTCGTTGATCGCCCAGAGCGCCTCACGCGGAGCGAGGTCCGTGACGACGCCTTGAAGACTGTCAGAAATCTGCGTATATTTCTGACAGGAGGCTGGCTGTGCAAAGGTTGACGGAGCAGATTCTGGCGCATGCGGAAGGGTTGCCCGAGGGGACCCCCCCTGGCAGCGAAGAGCTTACTTCACCTCGGTAATCGAGCCGCGGTGGATCAGGCTTTGTCGCGTCTGACGGAACGTAACCAGTTGATCCGTGCGAGTCGCGGCGTTTATCTCCGCCCCATCGCGAGCCGGTTCGGCATGCGGGCTCCCTCAGTCGAGCAAGCGGTCGAGGCGCTCGCCGCTCAGCGGGGCGAGATCATCGTCTCGAACGGGGCGGCGGCGGCAAATTCCCTGGGTTTGACGACGCAGATGCCGATCCGGTCGGTCTATCTGACCTCGGGGCGCAGCCGGACGATGAACCTCGGCCAGCAGGTCATCGAGCTGCGGCATGCGCCACGCTGGCAATTGACTTTGGCCAATCGGCCCGCGGGGGAAGCGGTCCGGGCGCTGGCATGGCTCGGCCCGGAAAAGGCGGAGGCGGCGCTCCAGACGCTGAAACGAAAAATGCCGGCTGGCGCATTCGGTGAACTGGTGGCTGTTGCGCCGCAGCTTCCGACCTGGCTCGCCCGAAGCGTGGGCAAGACCGCCTATGACTGACGCCTTCCTCCGCCTTTCGGCCAAGGATCGCCGCGACGCTCTCGGTGTCGCGGCCGATCGATCGGGGCGTCCGGCGCACCTCCTGGAGAAGGATGTGTGCCGACGACCGAGCCGCCAGCGACCGCAGGCTCAGGCGGTGATTTATATATAGTGTTCGACAGATTGCCAATTAAATGCACTGGCACGGTAATTCCGAATACAACATCGATATTGAATGTCCCATCACGGTATTTCGTCACTCCCACTCAACGTAATCTTGACTGCGTCGCCTCGCAATTCAGTACCAAATAATAAGCCCTCTCTTAAAGACTCCTTACCTTTATATGTTCCGAAAAGTACGTCCGTGACGCTCTCTAGAGTGATGGTACGCCCTTTAGCTTCAGCGTAACGATGAAGGCAGTCAATGAAACACAAATGGTTCGTATCCTCATTCGTGGGAATACGATGGTATATCTTATCTGAAATGAAGTGTGGACTCCACGCCTCCAACACTGTTGCGAGAAACTCCAATTCGCCCGGCGCAATGCCAATACCCATGTGCAAATTTGGCCAAAAGTTAATAACGCCGATTGACGGTTCATGCGACCCTGAAGGATCCAAAACAACGAACAGTTCAACCCCGGCCGCAAGCTGGTCGTACACGTCATGGATCGTAGCTATACCCCGATTCATCATTATTCTAGCCAGCGGAAAAGAGTCACCACCAAAATTAGCAACGTTTATTGCCGCGAGATATTTTTCTGATTCACTAATATCGGCCTTGCCGAGCAGTACAGCCTGTGCAGAAGCCCACTCTTTTACCGCGGCTTCGTCAAACAAAGAACCCCTTTCTCGCCTCGGTCCACTTGGCTCATAGTCGATTGAACCAACATATGCTTTTGACAATTGGACTATAGAGCGTGATATTACTGCCAATCTGCCAACAGTATCTACTCCTGTTTCGACCGCCCCAAAAGCAATCGCCGCTCGTCCACGCGGCGCTCCCTCTTGATCTTTTATTACTTGTATGAACGGGGCTTCTTTCTTGAGATATTTTTCAAGAATCTCATCGGTACGCGATTCTCCAAAGTTGATTTGGTACGCCCATTCTTGCGCGTCTATTTCGAACCATTTTCGAGAGTGCGCCAACTCTCTCGTATTGCTGTCCTCCTGAACCCAGACATCACAATCAAGGGTGGGGCAGAGATGTGCGACCAGATGTTTGAAGCTGACTCTCTTACTGCCTTGATGAATGCCGTTAAAAACATTGAGTAGTTCGTCGGCGTCCGGCGATGATATGTGCAATTCAACCCGCGTCGAAAACTCTCCCAGTGGCGCGCTAATGCTCTTCGAGACAAGGGGCCGCAGCTTGAGCCCGTTCCCGAACAGCAACTTCCGTGCTTGGTCGTGCGCCGCATCCCACTGACGCGACGTAACCTCGATTCGTTGCGCAATCATCAAAGTTGAAAAAAAACCGATGCCAAACCGGCCGCCTTGGTCAAGTGGCGCGCTTACCAAGCCTGGAAATTCGTCTTGTGCCTCTTCCGAGCCCCAAAAGCTCTTGCCGAACTCCAAGAGCGGCCCTGTGAGCACTCGTTCCGACATCCCAATGCCGTCATCTTCCACTAGGAGGCGCAATACGTTTGGCTCGTCACCGCGCTTGAGACTGACTAAGATTCTGCCCTCATAAAATTCGCTGGGTGCTAGTCTACGACGGGCTCGAATGGCATCAGATGCATTCTGAATAAGTTCACGCAGAGGCACCGATGGATCGGGGCCATAAAGGAGCGGACCTCCGAAAAGACGGATGATCTGCTCAACGGTCGAAACGCGCACTTGAGCATTAATCGGCCGCCATCCCCCGGTTTTGACGTGCCGCTCAAGTCGCTCTGGGCTTTCGGCACCGGCAACACGGTTGACCGAAAACGTAGGTAGCCTCAAATCCTTCATGAGTTGGTAGCAGTTCTGAAGCTCATTATTCGCGTTCATTATGAGGTCATGAGCGATCCACCAAGCGTCAGCCTTATCTTCGGTAAAATCGTTTTGAGAAGTAAAGACCAACGCGCCAGGGTCACCGTTCTCAGAGTCTACTAACGGCTGTGACATTTGTTGAGCTAACCAATGCAAAAGCGATGACTGCCCGGGACCATGAATGGCTAACGCAAATGCGGGGGCACGTCTTTGGTCGATCTGAATTGCGTCGGCACACCGTAGCAGGCACGCGATCTTGACGGGCTGAATAGACCAAACCTCGGGCATGAAGCCTGGCACGCCCTGTACCTTAGGCAATCGTTCTTCAAGCGAATTCCGATCCCAGTGATGGCTTGCAGCAATTCGACCAATCAACTGCCCAAGATTTTGTCGAAGTTCCTGGTCGTCGATAAGGTAAAATCCAGCAAACTCGCGCCGAGTCGCTAAGACCTCTGCTTGTTTTGCATGCAGGCGTCTTAGCGCAACGAAGAGTGCTTCATCCGCGACTTCACTGGAGGGATTCGCAAGGTCATGTTCGGTCGTCCTAACTGCTCCACCCCTCCGCAGAATCGCCGCCACCGCATCCCGGTATTCAAGCGTCCCCTTTAGCTCCGCGATGCCTCCCTGATAGGCCGCAAAAGCATGCCCAGCATCATGAAGGATGACCGTATCCGTCCGGCCAGGACCGCGGAATTGGGGGTTTCAGGCGGCTTCGGCCGTTTCGGCGTTTGTTTTGCGCCAGTTCCAGGGCAGCAATTCGTGGAGCCGTGATGCCGGATGGTCGTTGATCC
>JBAVTK010000334.1:0-9606 GCA_049696095.1 Aliidongia sp.
TCGTCCGACAGCGCCCAGAGCACCGAGACCGATTTCGGCGCGCTGAATGTCATGTCCCAGCCGGCGGCATGGTGCCGCTCGCGACCGCCCTGTTGCACCAGCCGGTCGCCGGTCTTGGGATCGAGGCCGCTGAAGGCGGCCTCGAATTCCGTTTGCGTCACCGGCCCGCGCAGGCTCAGCCGATCGGCGCCCTCGCCTGCCCATCGGCCGGGCGGCTCGCCGCCCCGCATATAATAATCGTCACGGCGCAGATGGTCGTAATAGGCGAGGGCGGCTTTCGCATTGCCGCGTGCGGAGATCGAGGCCACCATCGGTCAATGCCGCGTTTGCCGAATCTGATCGGCAAGGTCTTGCGTCAAGGGGCTTGGCAATGCGGCCGGTGGCGTCTTGCCGTTGGTCCCCTTGGGCGGCGCTGGTGGCGGTGTCCAGGTCCAGGCGGCCGGCAGGATCGGCTCCCGGAATTTCCGCAGGGTGATATAGGGCAAGTCCAACTCATAGACCGCATCGCCCAGGCCGACGAAGAGAACCCGCACGCCCTCGTCGGTCGGCCCCAGGCGCGAGCCGAGTTCTGACGCGGTGACGACGCGGCGGATTTCGCGCTGATGGCTTTCCGTGACGCTGACGCGACCGCCGGAGCGGGTCGTATTGCGAACCCGCCGCTCGATTTCCTGTTCGCCGATCACCCGGCTGATGTCTTCCGCCGCCTCGCTGGCGTTGATGCGGGTGATGATCTTGGTCCCGATCATGCCGAACCAGGATTTGGCCTGATCGGGACCATAGGCCGCGCGGATTTGCGCGATGTCCTGCGCGCCGATGACGACGGCGACGCCCTTGGAGCGGCCCAGCTCAAGGAAGGTCGGGAATTGCCGGATCGGCGGAAGCTGCGGGAATTCGTCGAGGAACAGCCAGATTCGCCGCTGTCCGCTTTCGCTCAAGCTCGGGCTGCCGACGGCGGAAGCGAGCAGGCCCAGCATGCTGCCGATCCAGATGCGGGAAAGCTCGGGGTAGCCCGGATCATGTTGCAGGATCAGCGGCCGGCGCGGCGCCGGGTGGTGCAGCCAGCCCCGGATGGAGAAGCGGCCGGCCCTCGGATCGGGCCACGCTTCGGCCAGGACCGAGACAATCCGCATATGCGTCTGAAACGTGGTGAGGATGCTGAGCGTCGTCTTGCTGTCGGGCTGGTTGAGCAGGCGCGACGCATTCGGATTGTGGTTACGCGCATGTTCGGCCAGCACCTCGACATCGGCCGTCACCACCGCTTCAAGATCGGCCCAGCCCCAGCGATGGCCCTGCGTCGCCTGAAGATGCACGATGCAGGCGACGAAAATCTCTTGTGCCGCCTGCGACCACATCGGGTCGGAACTGGGCGGGATGAAGCGCGCGGCCAGCTCGCGGGCATCCTGCTTGATGCAGCAATCCGCCGCGATGTCCCAGACCAGCGAGCGCCGATCATGGGGGGCGACGAGCAGCGGTTCCGGCAGCGCCGGCAGGCCGGCCATCATATCGCCCTTGGTGTCGAGCACGAGCACGCCATCGTCGCGGGCGATCGCCTCGCTGATCAGATTCAGCATGGTTTGCGTCTTGCCGCCGCCGACGCTGCCCAGGATCAGGAAATGGCGGGTTTCACGCTCGCGGCTGATCGGCACACCGGGCACCAATTCGACACCCCGCCCGAGGCGCTTGCATTCGCGCCTCGATCGCCGAGCGAAGGCTCGCAGGCCGGCCGCCCCGGCGAGCAGGCGGGTGCCACGAAGCACCTTCGACTTCGGCCGCCCCACCTGATGGACAAGGCCCAGGACGAAGAGCGCCACGAGGAAGGTGATGCCGCCGCCGATGACGGCCTCGCTCCGCCGCTCGAAGGCGTCCAGCGCTTGCGCGGCCAGCAAGTCTTGCCGGCAGCGTTGCCAATAGGCAGCGGCATCGTGATCATTGAAGACGGCGAGAAGGTGCTTCTCGAAGCAAGTCTCAACGTCCGCCGCCGCAAACGGTGCCGAGCTTCCGTCGGAGAGCAACGCTTCCGGCGGCCAAGTGTCGAAGCCGAGTTGATAGGCGCCGGCCATCACGACGAAGCCCGCGACGGTCAGCCCGGTAAGAATGAGTTTCAGCGCGCGCATCATGCGGCCCTCCCTTGATGTTCGCCGGTCAACGCCTTCAGCAGGGCGTCGAACATGGCGAGCAGGTTTCGAATTGCCTGATCGATCGATTGAGTTCTGTCGTGAGTTTCGCGGGTCTGCTGTTCCAGGGCGACGATCCGCCGTTCGATCAGCATCAGCCGATCGGCGAGCGCCTTATTGTCGCCGCCGGCAAGGCCGGTGCGGATCAGGTCGCGGGCGATGCCGGTCACGGTCGCGGACAAGGTATAGGCGCGCGCCTGAAGCTGTTCGATTTCGGCCGAGGCCAGACGGATCGAGACGGGTTTGGTTCGGTCAGTCATGATCGCCCCCCTGATCGGCCGTGTTGCGCCGCTGGCGCCCGGCCAGCCAGTCGAACAGCGCGCGGCGCTGATAGCGCACCGACCTTGTGCCGAGCTTGAGGAAGGCCGGGCCGTCGCCGCGCGAGCGCCAGGTGTGGAGCGTGCAGGCGGGAAAACCGATAATCCGGCTGGCTTCGGCGGTATCGACCGCCTCGTCGAGCCAGCCGGGATTATCCTTCAGAATCGTGCCGAAGGCGGGAAGGGCGGTATCGGATAGTGCCATGATTTGTCTCCGCGAAAGTGGGGTGCGGAGGCAAGCCAAGCAGGCGCGGCGGAGGCGTAATAGAGAAATGATTTCTTCAAAGGCAAGCCAGCGATATCACCGGCCCGCTGCGGCCAGCTAAGTCTCTGTTGCCAGAATATTTTTCATTTGGCGGGTGACGGTTTCCAATGACGGCAAATCTTTTTCGTCAAATTCCGTCGCCGCTATTTTATACGCATCAAAGGCCAGCGCACTGCGCGGCGTCGCCGGGTTCGCGGCGTGCTGTTCCCGGATCAACTGTTCGATGCGCGGCCATCCGGCTTTGCGCGGCCGGCCCCGATCCGCATTGGCTTTCGGAGCCTCGGCGCAGGGTTCAACGAGTTTGAGACCGGGAGGGGAAGGGGGCGGCGCAGTTTGGAGTGCGGGCGGCAGCGCGTAGCTCTTGAACACCATCCAGGCCCGAAGCTTGGGTGTCGCCAGCATGATGCCGCCCAGAATGTCCCGCGCCTTGCCGGGCAATGCGGCATAAGGCAGGCGGGCCAGGACATGGAGCAGGTCGTCGGTCGTTTTCTCGTCTCTCGGACCCGCACTGAAGACCGACCAATCCGCCGCCGTGCCGGGGAGCGCGTTGCGCTCGATCAGAACATCGGCGATGGTCGCGGCCTTGGCGCCGAAATATGCCTGCGGCTGCTGGTTGACGGCGAGGCTTGGTGCCGCTCGCTTCGTTCGCGGTAGTTCGATCCGCAGCAGCGGCAGGTTCGATTCTTCATCGGCCGGGATCGCGGTTTTGGGGTGCTCGAATTCGCCGGTGAAGATCGCGTGCGTGAACAGTTCCATGATCTCGTCGGCCTCGATCCCATGCCGATCTTCCGCAATCAGCAAGGCGGCGCGCTTCAGCGAGATGTAGTTCCCGTCGAGGGGTGAAATGAAATCCGGCATGGCCGTACTCCTTTGACCCAATATCTTTCATCCGACTCCACCACAGCGCTCGATCCCGGCCTTGACCTTTCTCGGGGACCGAGGTTGCCGGTCACGCGGCGATGGAGAGCCGAAGGCCGAGCGCCTTCAGGACTTTCGCCACCGTCGCGAATTCCGGGTTGCCGTCCGGCGACAGCGCCTTATAGAGATTGGCGCGGCCGAGGCCGGCGGCTTCCGCAATCTCGGTCATGCCCTTGGCGCGCGCGACATCGCCCAGCGCCGCCTTCAGCAGATCGGGATCGCCATCCTCAAGCACGGCGTCGAGATATGCGGCGATATCGTCCTTGGTCTTGAGCGTCTCGGCGGCGTCCCAGCGGGTGGTTTGGCGAGCCATGGCGTCCTCTCTTTAAACTTCCTGCGCGAGTTCGACGGCGCGGGCGATGTCGCGATCCTGGGTCCGTTTATCGCCGCCGCAGAGCAGGACGACGATGGTATGGCCGCGCCCGACGAAATAGACGCGGTAGCCGGGGCCGTAATCGATCCGCAGTTCCGACACGCCGCTGCCCACCGGCTTCACATCGCCGGGATTGCCCAGCGAAAGGCGACGGACGCGAGCCGTGATGCGGGCACGCGCCTCGCGATCCCGCAACGCGGCGAACCAAGCGGAGAAAACATCGGTTTGCCGAATCTCGATCTGCATGAACTGTCTCTTATGACGAACAATCTGTCAAGGTTTCCGGTTGATATCCGGTCGCTTTGGGCTTCGCGGCGAAGAGGCCACCGACGATATTCGTTGCCTGCTTCAGCGGGTCATTGGCGAGATGGGCATAACGGGCGGTGGTCTGAACGCTCTTATGTCCGAGCAACCCGCCGATCACGGCGAGGGGAATGCCGGCGCCGATGGCGAAGCTCGCGAAGCTGTGCCGCAGATCATGTATCCGCAAATCGTCCAGCCCGGCCGCCTTGCGCAGCCGGCGCCAGGGTCGTTGCAGATTGATCAGATGCTTGCCCGTCTTATGGCCGACTATGACGTAAGGATTGTCGGCTTCGCGCGGCAATTCCGTCAGGACGGCCAGGGCCGGGGCGTTGAGCGGAATGATCTTGGCGCCGTGCTGGTCGGTCTTGTGACGGTCCAGAATGATCCGCGCCTGAGCCAGATCGACACTTGCCCATTCGAGCGTCGTGATCTCGCTGAGCCGGCAACCGGTGAAGATCAGCAGGCGGATCGCGGCGGCTTCATAGCGATCGACCATTTCCGCCGCTTCGGCCGCGTCAAGCGCGGCCAGGAGCGCTTCCAACTCTTCCGCGCTCAGAAACCGCTCTCGCTTCCGTTCCGGGTAAGGCTTGATGATGGCGGCGGGGTTGCTGCCGCGCGGGATCATTTCCCAGCGTTCGGCGCAGTTCAGCATGGCGCGCAGCAGCCCCAGCGCGCGGTTGGCGTTATAGGGCGTCGATTGCAAATCGGAATGCAGCTTCGCGACATCGGCCGGGCGCAGGTCGAGCAGCTTCCGCTTGCCCAGCTTCGGCTTGATGAGTTTGCCCAGCAGCCACTCATGCGCCTCGATCGTGCGCGGCTTGCAGCGCCCGGCGCAGTGTTCCCGCATATAAAGATCGGCCAGTTGCTCGATGGTTTCGCTGCGCAGCAGCATCCGCCGCTCTTCGGCCGGATCATGGCCGGTCGCGACCTGTCCCATCAGACGAACCGCTTCCTTGCGCGCCTGATCGAGCGTGACCTTGCCGAGATTACCGAGCGACAGGCGTCGGCTGCGCCCGCTGCGGTTCCGATACTGGATAACGAAGGTCTTGACGCCTGAGGCTTTGGCCCGCAGCCCAAAGCCGGGCAGGCTGCTATCCCACACGACGACATCCTGGTCGGTCGGGTTGAGTGCGGCGATCAGCGGCTTCGACAGCTTGGGCATGCGGCCCTCCCGGTAAGCATCAGGTAAGCGCAGAGGCTCACCAAAAACCGGATGCCATCATAGCAGGTCGATAGAGATATGTCTAGTAACTACATGATATATAGTAAGAAAAACGGTTACAGCGTAAGAGCGGATACTCCCGGCGGGGTGGCCGTATTCAACTCATAACCTGAAGGCCGCAGGTTCAAATCCTGCCCCCGCAACCACTTTCGTTATAAGTCCCTTACCGTCCCGGTCTAACCAGCCGGGGCGGTTTTATCTGTCTTCCAGCAAACCGCGCAACATGACCGCGAATCCACTCGTGTTCGCGACATCGACGGTTGCTAGACCGAGGACACTGCCCCCGCTTTCGAAATACCAGTGCGCCTGCAACCCCGGCTCCTCTGCAATTGTGTGATGGTGCGGGAAAAGAAGGATCGTCGACCGCGCGCCATAGACCTGGGCATAGCCGTGCATCTGGTACGCATCCGATTGTGCGATGTCGAAGTTGGGTCGTGCCGGATCGAGATGCTTCCACTTGGTGTCGAGGACCGTGATCCAGCCATCGCGTTCAACGTGCAGATCAGGTTTCATATGAAAGGCCCCCCGCCCAGCCCTATCAGTCGCCAGGCAGCGCTGCGGTTTTTGGGTCCGAATCTCATATCCGAGCGGCGCAAGGGCTTTTCTGACAATTGCGGCGATAAAGGCTTCGAACAACAGGTTCATGTCGAACAGCAGGGCGACACCATCCTGCCTTCCGCCGTGTGTTGTCTGATAGATTGCGGAGAGTAGCAACCGCGCCAGGCGGGCAGGAACATCCCACCTCCGATTCGCGCGATCGATCCGGCCATCGCCCATCAGTGCTTCGGCCGCACTCACCGTTTCTACATTTTCGAAATGTGCGACGATTTCACTCAACAAACGTTGCGTGTCTGCTCGCATGGAGCGCCGGCGCAGAAACTGCGCTGCGCACAGCAGAAGGCGGTTGAGCGAAGTGTCCGCCGTGAATTCGTCGTAGCGGCAGGCCAGTTTCTGCGGACTCGCTGCCAATCGCGTGAACTGGCGCGTCACATCAAGCTTTCCTCGCAATCGGCTGAGGTCATCCTCGCGACGACAATAGGTGCGAGACAGGCCGCGACGGGTTTCCGCCTGGAGGCGTCGAGCAAATACGCCGATCAGTAGTTCAAGCAGATCGTGATCCTGGGAAGCATGGCCGGTGATTTCACCGTCATAAATCGGGACGTCCCATGCCGTACAGATCATCCGAACGAGTGCGTCGCGTGTCCCTCTCAAACCGAGCCCATCGATCTTTGGCAGAACCTCCAACCTGATCTCAGGCGCTACCACCATCCCGACATGATGCGTTGCCTTGACCCGGTTCCTGCCTGTCCAGCGAAGTGCCTCGACTCCGATGAGAGTTTGGGCGCGGCCGACGGCCTCGACTTCCGCGAGCGTGAACCGCTTTTCGCCGGGTGGATTGCCGACCGAAGCGGCTTCATGCTCCAGAAGGCTGACGGTTCTCATTCGTCCGACGCAGCCGCAACATAGGCGTCGATCGGTATGTCGCCAAAGTTGATCGAGTATCGTGATCGCACCTCGCCTTCCTCTCGCAGCATCGGCGGAACCGATAGCGATTCGGTCGCAATGAACCAGCCGCCTGAATCGTTCAGCGCAACGCGGACCTTTGCCCAATCCTCGTAGAAGTATTCAGCGAGAAGCGGGACGATCTTTCGCCGCATTGCATCATCAAGTGCGGTTTTATTAGTCAATTCGATGAAGAAACTGTGGCCAATCTGGTGATCGCGATCGAACAACCATTCCACGCGTCGGTTGATCGCTTTTAGCAGGTTACCAAGGTGAATTTCGTCAACCTTTCGGTCGAGGCAGGAATAGTCCGGCATCATCTCGGTGAAATGAAACCGACGCCGAAGCGCGGTATCGAGCAGCGCGATTGAGCGGTCGGCAGTGTTCATTGTGCCGATAACGTAGAGATTGTTCGGCACACCGAAATCGTCGTTGGAATAGGGCAACTTCACCGTCAACGCGTTGCGCTCGCCCAACCTTTTGTCCGTTTCAAGCAGCGTGATGAGTTCACCCAGCACTTTCGACACATTGGCACGGTTGATCTCGTCGATGATCAAAACGAAGGCTTCCGGCGGCCCCAGGGGTACGACAGGTCCCGTCGCGATCTGTTCCGTCAATGCACCCAGCTTCATCTTGTCGTTCGTCAAGAGATAGCAGGACGCCTGCGAGAGACGCCCATCATAAATTGTTTCAATTGGCAATGATTTGTCCAGCTTCGTCAGCCATTTAACAGCGCGGCGATGATGCCACCCGTCCCTCAGCGGGTCGAACTCGTATTCACCAATGACCTCACCGATTGCGCGAAATCGGAGATTTCCCTCCGAAACGATGACGATATCTCCCTTTTTCATTGACGAACGAAAGCACCAGACCTGGGAGATATCGCCGCTTTTGCCGCTCGTTCCAGGTTTTTCCTCCTGCCATCGGTCAAAGACCGCCCGATATTCGTTGTACTTGGGATCAGACCAGTCAACATTTCCGCCCCATCCCAAAACAATATAGTTTCCGGCTATCGCCGCATCATAAACGTGCGTCTCCGTCCGCGCTTGGCCGAGCGACATCTTGAAGAACTTCCGGTCGGTAAAGTTGAAGTCACCCTGTCTTCTGCCTCGCTTCCGCGCCTGTTCCGCAAGCGCGCAGATATCCCGAAAGATGCCATTGCAGGGTTCAAGGCGGAAGCCGCCCGACTGACTTTCATCGCTTTCCCCTTCGCCGTCTGTGGTGGGGCGGAGCCCTTCGACGAACTCTTCATAGCCGATCGATTGATGGAAGGTGGTGAAGGCGATACGGTTGGCGCTGACGAGGTCACGATAAGTCACCATCAATTCGTCGCGAACGTCAGGAGCCGAGCCGTTGCATATCTCAACAGCAATGCGGGCCGTGTTCCATGTCTTGCCCGTGCCGGGAGGACCGTAAAGGATCTGATTCAGCGGATGCACGGTGGCAATTCTCTTGCTTGCCGGAGTGTCTATCATGGATTTCCCATCAAAATCGTCGATCGCGTCCGCTGGAGTAAGAGCGGCGGGGCCGTCTTGACCTCCGGTAAGTTTGGTCGGGGTTTCGTCATGCTGCCACGGCGGACAGCATGACGATGGGATCATCGCTCAACGGCGCGCTGGTTTCTAGGCTCATGTAGCGGGCGCGCTGCCCACTCATCGTTTTGCTCCAAGAGGATAATGCAGCATAGAGGAGCCGAAGAAAGGTGACGGCAAGATAAAGCGGGATTCCCCGCTGTCGGACACTCGGTCCTAAGTGCTTGTCTGCACATTGTGTTTTGAGCGGCGCTTGGGCAGCTTTCCGAAGCTGCTGTATGGCGGTCGAGCCACTTTTCCCTTTGTTTTCAATGATCCGACCGCTATCGGTCTCGAATTGGTGAAAATGGGAAACCGCCGAGCCTACGCTGGCGCAAGTCTTTCTACCCTATTCTACGACGATGGCATTTCCGCTCTTGCCGGGGTTGGTTCGACTTCCAATCATCGTCGCATGACACACGATGACGACCATTTCCGCATCCGCCCCGGCAAGATCCGCGACCGGGGCGGCGTGCGCGCGCATGGCGGACGAATCGGCTCGGTGCGCCGCGCGCCGACCAGCTTAGTCGGTGAGGTCCATCAAGCGATTCGCCGAGCCGGCGGCAATCCGCATCGATTGACCGGGACCGGGAAGGGAAGCGGGCGGTTCAATGCGCGCGGCCGGGGTGCCGGTGTCGCGTTGACGCTCAAGGATCGCGGTGCCTGGAAGCGGGACGGGAGCGGCGCGCGCACGCGGTCGCGGCGGGTTGCGGTGAAGGCCCGAATCGTGAAGCTCAACCCGCAGCGGGGTGCGGCGCGCGGCCGGCAATTCGTCAGCGCCAAGGCGGTGGCGGCCCATCTGCGCTATCTCGAACGCGATGGCGTGACCCGCGATGGCGAGAAGGGCCAAGTCTATTCGGAAAAGCTCGACGTGGCGGATGGCCGCGCCTTCCTCGAACGAGGCGGTGGCGATCGGCATCAATTCCGCTTCATCGTCTCGGCCGAGGAAGGCGTCGAGCT
>JBAVTK010000335.1:0-1659 GCA_049696095.1 Aliidongia sp.
GTCTTCGCCCTGCCGGCCTGGCAGGAGGGGCTGCAAACGACACTGACCGCAGGCGGCACAGCCCCGCTCGCGATGCGCGGCGTGCCGGATGTCAGCGGCAATGCCGATCCCGAGACCGGCTATCAGGTTCGCATCGACGGCACCGACACAGTGGTCGGCGGCACCAGCGCGGTCGCCCCGCTCTGGGCCGGGCTGATCGCCCGCATCAACGCCGCCAAGGGCAGCCCGGTCGGCTTCATCAATCCGACGCTCTATGCCGGATCGGCGACACTGAACGACATCACGCGAGGCAATAACGGCAGCTTCGCCGCCAGCACCGGCTGGGACGCCTGCACCGGCCTCGGCAGCCCGGACGGCGAGAAGGTCGCGGCATTGCTCGCCCAAGCGCCGACGGGTTGAGCGGTTGAGGTAATCGAACGGCGGCAGATCAACGGCAAGCAAGCTGTGGATTTGCCGCCGAACTATTCAAGGCTGGAATGGCAGGCAGGTCTGCCATAGAATATTAATAGCGGGGTCGATCCATGGCGGTCACATCGCGACGACCCGATACCACCGACACAGTTGCTCGTCAGGATTCCAATGCTCGAAAAGGACGGCGTGACAACGATAACCGATCCGGTGACGCGCGATGTAGCCGGAGCAGTAACGGCGGCACTTCATCGGCGGTTTGGTCATCGTCTCCAGGATGTGTATCTATTCGGCAGCCGCGCGCACGGCTGCCATCAGGCCGACAGCGATCTGGATATTGCCGTAGTGCTGCGCGGCGCCACTCAGGCGCTTTCGATTGTCGATCGAGAACTGCTGGATGTAACCTATCCCATTGAACTCGATCACGGCGTTCACATTCAGGCATGGGCTTTGCCGGCCGGTGAATTGAATGGAAATGGTTTTCGCGCCCGTCTCGCCACGACGATCCGGAAAGAGGGCATCCGTCTGTGAGCGATCAGGCCGCACAGATCGATCAAGCGATACGCAGCCTCCGTTCCAGTAATATTCTTCTTGCCGACACTGAATCCGGTCGAGCATGAGCGGCTGGCCGCGGATTATATCGGCGACACTCTCGATTCGTCGGCCCTACCGGCACTCCTGGTGAAGGGGGACAACTTCATTGCCGCAATCCAAACTTTGATCGTTTGACCGCTGATGAATTTGAATAACCAACCATAAGACGGCGTCGAAACGATCCGCAACTATGAGCAAGGCCATCGGCGTCCGAGCGGCTCAGCGCGCGTGCTGCTGTGCGTTATTGCAGCCGAACCGGATACCGTCACCCGCGCGCTTATCCGGTAGGGCCGCCCGACTCTCTGCCTTATCCGGCGCAACACTGAACGTTGCATCGCGCGGACACCGCGATCACGGCGGGTCGAGATTGCCGCATCGGGGTTTTCAGCGCTGAATTCCCGCGTTATCCTATCGGTCAAAACAATCTGAGCGCGCACGTGCCCGAGCATTCTCCTTGACCCTTCCCGCCGTCCCGAAACCGGCGAATGGCCCGCGCCGATTTCTGGCGTTCGGCGTGACATTGCTCGGCCATGCGGGGATTTTGGCGGCGCTGCTGGTCTTTGGTCGCGGCCTGACCGTCGCCAAACCGCCGCCGCTCTTCTATCTGACGCTGGCACCGCCGCGCCCGCCGCCGGAGCCGGTCAAGCCGCCCGAAGC
>JBAVTK010000336.1:0-1589 GCA_049696095.1 Aliidongia sp.
GAATTGGTGCGTTTCGCCAAGTCGAGCGGCACCGCGGTGCTGTTGGTCGGGCACGTCACCAAGGAGGGTCAAATCGCCGGACCGCGCGTGCTCGAACATATGGTCGACACGGTGCTGTACTTTGAAAGCGATACGGGCAGCCGTTATCGGGTGCTGCGTTCCGTGAAAAATCGATTCGGCGCGGCCAACGAAATCGGCGTGTTCGCCATGCTGGAGCAGGGCCTGCGCGAGGTGACGAACCCGTCGGCGATTTTCCTCTCGCGTCATGCTGAACCGGTCCCCGGCAGCGTCATCACGGTAATGCGCGAGGGGACGCGATCGCTGCTGATCGAGGTGCAGGTGTTGGCCGACGAAGCCTTGAGCGCCAATCCGCGCCGTGTCGCGGTCGGCATCGATGGCAATCGTCTGACCATGCTGCTCGCCGTCGCGCATCGCCACGGGGAGTTGTTGCTGCACGGTCAGGATGTGTTTGCGAACGTGGTGGGCGGCGTGCGCCTCGCGGAGACGGCGGGCGACCTGGCGATCGTGATGGCGGCGCGTTCTTCACTGACAAACCAGCCCGTGCCGGGTTCGCTGATTGTCTTTGGCGAACTGGGGCTCGCCGGCGAGATTCGTCCGGTGCCATTCGGCGAGGAGCGGCTGCGCGAGGCTGCAAAACATGGCTTCAAGATGGCGCTGGTGCCCGAAGCCAATGTGCCGAAGCGACCCCCGGAGGGCATGAGCGTGCGCGGCGTGGCGCGCTTGAAGCAAGCGTTGGAGGCGTTCTAGTTCTCTGAGACTGTGAATTTGACTGGCTCGAGTTCTCGCCGGGGAGGGTAGGAAGAATCAAGGCACTGTTGCCTTCGTGCCTTGATTCTTCCTACTTTCCCTGGTGAGCGCTACCAACCGGTCAAAATCACAGTGCCGAGTGGGGCCGGGCCTCACGGCGGCGCGGGCTCCGGCGGCCGGATGCGCACGGTCTTGATGGCGTTATCGCCGGTTTGCAGCACCTCGAGCATGTAGTCGGCCATTTTCAAGGTGGTGCCCGGTTCGGGAATCGTCTCGAGGAATTCGACGATCAATCCATTCAGGGTCTTCGGCCCATCGGTCGGCAGGTTCCAACGCATCGATCGATTCAGCGCGCGGATGGTGGCCGAGGCGCTGGCGACGAAACTGCCGTCGGCTTCCGCGTGCACATCCTTGTGCATCATGGTGGCAGGATCGGTCGTGAATTCGCCGACGATTTCCTCGAGAATGTCCTCGATCGTCACCAGGCCTTGAATATCGCCGTACTCATCGACCACGAATGCCATGCGGCGCTTGTTGCGCTGAAAATTCAGGAGTTGCGTGTTGAGGGTGGTTCCGGAAGGGACGAAGTACGGCTCGCGCGCCTGGGCCGCGGCCGTCAAGGTGTCAAGGTCGAGGTGTCCGCGCGCCAATTCGTGCACGACCTGCTTCATGTGCAAAAGGCCGATGATGCGATCGATTTCGCCTTGATACACCGGCAGGCGGGTGTGTTGGCTCTGGCGCAGCTGCTCGATGATCCGGTCCCAATCGTCGTCGATATCGATGCCGACGATTTCATTGCGCGGCACCATGATGTCCTCGAC
>JBAVTK010000337.1:0-8858 GCA_049696095.1 Aliidongia sp.
GCCGTGCTGGTCGCCGACCCGGCGCGCGCCGCCGATCTGCTCGGCTGGCGGCCGGTTTGCTCGGACCTGGAGACGATCATCCGGACCGCCTGGACCTGGCATCTGCGCACGCCCGAAGCAGCACTCGCCGTCGGCGACTGAGCCCGATCCGAAGAGCACGTTTGACAAGATCGCCGGTTCGGGGTCTTTCTCCCGGCCGTCTGGCGCGGCACCGCTGCCGGTGCCCGCTCTTTAGGTAACAGGTCATGGCCGACATCGAACCCCAGGACACGACGGTCTCCGTCGGCGCCGCTCCCGCCGCATCTCCGGCCGGACGGCTGCCACCGATCCGCGTCGAAGGCAAATTTTTCTTTGCCGGCGAGAGCAAAGTCTTTTTGAAAGGCGTCACTTACGGCCCCTTCCCGGTCGGGGCCGATGGCACGCAATTTCCGACCTCCGAGCGCGCGCACCAGGATTTCGCGCTGATGGCCAAGGCCGGGATCAACACGGTGCGCGTCTTCACTGTGCCGCCGGTCCGGCTGCTCGACATTGCGGCCGAACATGGCTTGCGCGTGTTGGCCGGGATTCCGTGGTCGCAGCACATCACCTTTCTCGACAGCGAGGCGGTCAAGAGCGAGATCCGGCGCACCATCATGGCCGGGGTCCGCAGCCTGCAACGCCACCCCGCATTGCTTGCCTACATGATCGGCAACGAGATTCCGCCCGACATGATCCGCTGGCATGGCGCCGACAAGGTGCGCGACTTCCTCGCCAGCTTGGTCAGGGACGTGAAAAGCTACGATCCGCTGGGCCTGGTGTCCTATGCGAATTTTCCGTCGACCGAATATCTGACCGTCGATTTCACCGATTTCGTCTGCTTCAATGTCTATCTGCACGATGAGGGCGCATTCCGGCGCTATGTCGCCCGGCTGCACAATCTGGCGATCGACCGGCCGCTGGTGCTGACCGAATTCGGCATGGACTCGATGCGTCATGGCCAGGAGCACCAGGCGGAAACCCTGTCCTGGCAGGTCAAGACCGCGTTCGAATTGGGCTGTGCCGGCACTTGCGTCTTTGCCTGGACCGACGAATGGTTCACCGGCGGTCATCTGATCGAGGATTGGGAATTCGGGCTGGTCGATGCCGACCGCCAGCCCAAGACGGCGCTCGCCATGATCGCCGAACGCTATAGCGGCCCGCTGCCGCCGCCGCTCGTGCGCACGCCCCGCGTCTCGGTCGTGGTCTGCGCTTATAATGCCGACCGGACGATGGAGCGCTGCCTCGCCTCGCTCGAACATCTGAATTACCCGGATTACGAGGTGATCGTCGTCAATGACGGCTCGACCGACGCCACAAGGCAAATTTCCGAGCGTTTCCCCTATTGCCGGCTGATCAACCAGGAAAACAAAGGGTTGAGCGTTGCGCGCAATGTCGGGGCCGAGGCCGCGACCGGCGAGATCGTGGCCTATACCGACAGCGATTGCGTCGCCGACAAGGATTGGCTGACATATCTCGTCGCCAAGCTGGAGCATACCGGGCTGTCGGCGGTCGGCGGCCCGAACTTCCCGCCGCCCGAGGACGACATGGTACCGGCCGCGGTCGCGGTGTCGCCGGGTGGGCCGACCCATGTACTGGTCTCGGACGAAGTGGCCGAGCATATCGCCGGCTGCAACATGGCATTTCGGCGCGACGTGCTGCTGGGCTTGGGCGGCTTCGATCCGGTCTATCGCGCGGCCGGCGACGATGTCGATTTTTGCTGGCGCTTGCAGAATGCCGGCTACACCATCGGCTTTGCCCCGGCCGCGGTGGTCTGGCATTTCCGCCGCAACACGGTCGAAGCCTATCTCGATCAACAGAAGGGCTATGGCAAGGCCGAGGCGCTGGTCTATTCCAAGCATCCGTTGCGCTTCAATTTGTTCGGCCAGGCGAAATGGCTCGGCCGGATCTATGGCGATCTTTCGGCCTCGCTGCTGCTGTCGCGCCGGCCGCTGATCTATGCCGGCACCTTTGGGCGCGGGCTGTTCCAGACCATGTACGAACCGCCTTCGTCGCTCGCCGCATATCTGCCGCTGACCTTCGAGTGGAATGTCGTGGCCCTCGTGCTGGCACTGATAGGACTGTTCTCGGGCGGCTGGGCGCTGTTGTTGCTGGTGCCGCTTCTTACCACCTGGACCTTGTGCGTGTCCGGCGCGCTGAAGGCGCCGATCGAGCCGCGCTTTCGCGGGCTGAAGGCGCGGGCACTGATCGCGCTGTTGATCTATCTCGGGCCGATCGTGCGTGGTTGGACCCGGCTGAAATGGCGGGTCAAGGAATCGAACGCGGTCGATCACACCACCGAGGAATCGGTCGAGCAGGAGGCGCGGATCGATTGGCGCGAGCGCAGCCTGTTCCTGTCCTATTGGGGCGAGCATAGCGAGGAAAAGGAGTTGCTGATCGCGCGGCTCATGGAATTCCTCGTGCCGCGCAAATATTTCCTGATGATGGACGAGGGTTGGAGCGATTGGGATCTGAAAGTCGCGCGCGGCCTGTGGAGCCGCGCCT
Organism: Aliidongia sp.; assembly: GCA_049696095.1. Lineage (GTDB taxonomy): Bacteria > Pseudomonadota > Alphaproteobacteria > ATCC43930 > CGMCC-115725 > JAXDMU01. The sequence goes on from JBAVTK010000337.1 coordinate 2,521, forward strand.
ATGTCCTGGTCTGCACCGAAAATCACGGCGGCGAAAAGCGGGTGCAGCGCGTGCGCTGCGCCATGCGCCTGTCGCGGCTCTCGGCCTTCGTGCTGCGCTGCGTCGCCGGGGCGACTGCGGTGGCGCTGATCGCCGGCCAGCCGGTGCTGGGGACGCTGCTGGCGCTGGGCGGCCTCGCCCTCTTCGGGTTCATCGCCAATGAGACGCTGCGTTTCGGTCGGATCATGCATCGGGTGATTGAGCATGTATCGGTCGAGGCCGGTCTGATCCCGATGACCCGCCAGTCGGCCAAATGAGGCGACCCGCAGGATGAGCGGCCTCGCCGGCAAGATCCTGGGCAGCGTCCGGCCCTATCGCGGGCGGTTCTTCGGTGCGCTCGCCCAGATCTTCCTGATCAGCGCCTTCGCCGTGCTGGAGCCGTGGCCGCTGCGGCTGGTCATCGACAATGTGCTGGGCGGCAAGGTGCTTGATCTGGGTTCCTGGACGCCGTGGTTCCCCGATCTCAATGCCTGGCCCAAACTGACGCTGGCCGCCGCCCTCTGCGCGGTGCTGGTGGTGATCGTGCTCGTCTCCGGCATGCTCAATGTCTTTTATAATTGGACCGCCATCGGGCTCGGTCAGCGCATGGTCAATGATCTGCGCGCCCGGCTCTATGCCCATTTGCAGCGCCTGTCGCTCGCCTTCCACAGCCGGCAGAAGGTCGGCGATCTGATGATGCGGATCACCGCGGACAGCTATGCCGTCCAGACCATGGTGATGAACGGGCTGCTGCCGATTCTTCAGGCCGGGGTGATGCTGGCCGGCATGCTTCTGGTGCTATTGCCGATCGATCCGTTCCTGACCGGGGTGGCACTGACCATCGTGCCGTTGCTCGCCATTCTAATCGGCGTCTTCAACCGCAAGATCGATGCGATCGCGACCAATGCGCGCGACACCGACAGCCAAGTCTATACGCTGGTCCATTGGGGCATGGCCTCGATCAAGCATGTTCAGGCCTTCACCAAGGAAGAGGAAGAGCATCGCCGCTTCATGGAAGCGAGCGGGGCGGCGCTCCACGCCCACCGCCTGCTCTATTCCTGGCAGGGTGCTTATTCCGGTGTGATCAACACCATCGTCGCGGCGGGCATGGGGCTGGTGATTTTCGTCGGCGCGCGCGACGTGCTGAACGGTACGCTCACCATCGGCGAACTGGTGCTGTTCACGACATATCTGGCGCGGCTCTATGCGCCGGTGAACCAGATCACGCAGAGTTGGGGCCTGATCGCCGGGGCGCGGATCGGTGCGACGCGCTGCTTCGAGATTCTGGAGACCGAACCGGATCTGCCGGACGGCAAATTGCTGTTTCCGCCCGAAGGCGCCAAGGGCCGAATCGAGTGGCAGGGTGTCGGGTTCCGCTATCGCGCCGACACGCCGGTGCTGCGCGGCATCGAGCTTGCGGTCGAGCCGGGCCAGACGATCGCCTTGGTCGGTGCGACCGGGGCCGGTAAATCGACGCTGCTCGGCCTGCTCGCGCGGTTTTTCGATCCGAGCGAGGGCCGCGTGCTGATCGACGGCATCGATCTCCGGCAATACCAGCTGAAATCGTTGCGCCGCCAAGTGTCGATGGTGCTTCAGCCGCCCTTGGTCTTTCCGCTGACCGTATTCGAGAACATCGCCTATGGAAAACCGGAAGCGACGCTCGACGAGGTCAAGGAGGCCGCGCGCCTCGCCCGGATCGACCGGATGATCGAAGGGCTGCCGCAAGGCTACGAGTCGCTAGTCGGCGAATCCGGTGCCACCTTCTCCGAAGGCGAGAAGCAGCGCCTGACCATTGCGCGCGCCTTGCTGCGCGACTCGCCGATTCTGGTGCTGGACGAGCCGACCTCGGCGCTCGATGCCGAGACCGAATCCCTGGTGATGCAGGGTATCAACCGGCTGACCGAGGGCCGCACGGTCTTCGTCATCGCGCATCGATTGTCCACGGTGCGCCGAGCCGACCGAATCCTCGTGCTCAAGGATGGGGTCATTGCGGAAAGCGGCAGCTTTGCCGAATTGATGCAGTGCAACGGATTATTCGCTACCCTATACAATACGCAGTTTGACCCACAGGAGGAGACGCAGCTTGGCGTCTAGCAAGAAGACCGTCCTCGTCCTGCATCTTGCCGGACAGATCCCGCTGGCCGGCATCGCCTGGCAGGCGCTGCACTATGTGCTGGGGCTGCGCCGCCTCGGTTACGATGTCTGGTATATCGAGGATTCGGGGGCGAACCCCTACGATCCGCGCCAGCAGAGCATCGTCGAGGATTGCAGCTACAATATCGGCTTCGTCAAGACGATGATGGAGCGCTTCGATCTGGGCGACCGCTGGGCCTATTGGGATGCCGCGAAGGACGAGGTCCACGGCATCTCCAAGGCGCGGCTGCTGGAACTGTACGGCGAGGCGTCGGCGCTGTTCAATCTGTGCGGCGCGACGCGGCTTCGTGACGAGCATCTGAAATGCCCGATCCGGGTCTTCGTCGATACCGATCCGGTGTTCGAGCAAGCCAAGATCGCCGCGGGCAACGCCGATTCGCTGGCTTATCTCAGCATGCACACGCACCATTTCACCTATGGCGAAAATCTGGGCAACCCGGATTGCCCGGTGCCGATGGGTACTTTCGACTGGAAGAAGACGCGGCCGCCCGTGCTGGTCGATCTCTGGGATGCTGGCTGCGTTGCCGCTGGGCCGTATTTCAGTTCGATCGCGACCTGGGAGAACAAGGGCAAGGATATCGAGGTGGCGGGCGAGACCTATCGCTGGTCCAAGCACGTCAATTTCCTGCGCTTTCTCGACCTGCCGCGCCAATTGATGCAGCCTTTCCGTCTCGCCATGTCGCCGCCCACGGCCGAGGTCGAGGCGCGGGTGCGCGAAGGCGGCTGGGACATCGTCGATCCGGTGCCGGTTTCGGCCGACATGCAGTCCTATCGCGATTTCGTCGTGAGTTCGCGCGGCGAATTCACCGTGGCCAAGGACATTTATGTCCGCCCGAACAGCGGCTGGTTCTCCGACCGCTCGGTCTGCTACCTCGCCGCCGGTCGGCCGGTGATCACGCAGGAGACCGGCTTTTCCAAATTCGTCAAGACCGGGCGCGGGTTGTTTTCCTTCGGCTCGCTTGAGGAAGTGCGCGAGGCGGTGGCGCAGATCAATGCCGATTACGCAACCCATTCGATCGGCGCGATCGAGGTGGCGTATGAGTTTTTCGACGCCGATGCGGTGCTGCGCAAGATGGTCAAGGAGTGCGATCTGTGAGCGATCGATTATGCTGGAGAAGGCAAGCGCACGGTTCAGGGTCGAAGAGGCTGCATCATCAAGCCGGCCGATCGCGGCACCGCATTTGTCCCGGCGTATCGCCATGATCTTCTCAGCCATGATCTGTGACGCTTCCCGCAATCCGGTTTCCCGGCTTGCCGCAACATCGATACGATAGAGCGGGGTTTGGCGGGTTGTGGTCGTCATGAGACAGACCAGAACCGAGTCGGTTTCATCGAGCCAGTCCGACTGAATGACGACAGCCGGGCGCGACTTGCCGTAGTCGCCCGGCGCGGCGACGGTCACGATGTCCCCGCGCTTCATTCCGACCAGTCGCCGGCCGAGTTTGCACGCAGCGCGTCAGTTGACGGTTCCGTCAGCGATAGATTTCGCGCCGCTTGCCGACACGGATCACCACGATACGGACAAGTCTGTCCCGGATAGCAAGTTTCTTTGCGGCTTGCCGACATGGTGTTTCCGGTCGCTCTACCTCACGCTCCTCACAAACCTCGTTGTGCCGCGTTGGTAGGTTTTCGGCCCTCGGGCCGTGGCATCTCAAGCAAAAGCCACGGCCCTGCGCCCGCTGTTACGACGCCGCGGCGATCTTCACCTCGCGTCCCTGGCGCCATTGCTTCAGCTCTTCGGCGATGAGAAACGCCAGCTCCAGCGCCTGGCTGGCATTCAGGCGCGGGTCGCAATGGGTATGATAGCGGTCGCCGAGGCGCTGCTCGGTGATCGCCTGGGCGCCGCCGATGCATTCGGTGACATCCTGGCCGGTCATTTCGAAATGGACGCCACCGGCATGGGTGTCCTCGGCCCGGCAGGCATCGAAGAAGCCGCGCACTTCCTTGAGGATGCGGTCGAATGAGCGGGTCTTGAAACCGGCCGCGGTGACGGTATTGCCATGCATCGGGTCGCAGACCCAGAGCACGGCCCTTCCCTCGCGCTTGATCGCGCGCAGCAGGGGCGGCAGCCCGTCGGCCACCTTGTCGGCGCCCATGCGGACGATGATCGACAGGCGGCCGGGTTCGTTCAGCGGATTCAGGATATCGATCAGCCGCAGCAACTCATCAGGCTTCAGGCTCGGCCCGGCCTTGAGGCCGATCGGGTTTTCGATGCCGCGCATGAATTCGACATGGGCACCGTCCGGCTGGCGCGTGCGGTCGCCGATCCACAGCAGATGGGCCGAACAATCATACCATTGGCCGCTGGTCGAATCGACGCGGGTCAGCGCCTGCTCGTAAGGCAGCAGCAGCGCTTCGTGCGAGGTGAAGAATTCGGTCTCGCGAATTTCCGCCGTGGATTCCGAGGTGAAGCCGCAGGCCGCCATGAAATTCAGCGTCTCGGTCAACCGGTCGGCCAATTCGCGATAGCGCTCGCCCTGCGGCGAGCGAGCGACGAAGCCTTGATTCCACAAATGCACCTGGTGGAGATCGGCATAGCCGCCCTGGGCAAAGGCCCGCAGCAGATTGAGCGTCGCGGCCGATTGGCTGTAGCCCTGAACCATGCGCTGGGGATCCGGGTGGCGCGCCTCGACCGTGAAATCCTGGCCGTTGATAATGTCGCCGCGATAGGAGGGCAGGGTGACGCCGCCGATCGTCTCGCCCGGCGCCGAGCGCGGCTTGGCGAATTGCCCGGCCATCCGGCCGAGCTTCACCACCGGGCAGGCGGCGCCGAAGGTCAGCACGACCGCCATCTGAAGCAGGACGCGGAATGTGTCGCGAATATTATTGCCGCGAAACTCGGCGAAGCTTTCGGCGCAATCGCCGCCCTGCAACAAAAAGGCGCGGCCCTCCGACGCGTCCTTGAGGGCGGCCTTCAGCCGTCTCGCCTCGCCGGCAAAGACCAGCGGCGGAAAGTTTTGCAGCAGCGCCTCGGTGGCGCCGAGCGCGGCTGGATCGGGATAGTCGGGTTGTTGTTGGGCGGGGCGTGACCGCCATGAATCTGGAGACCAGGATTGCATCGCAAAGTACCCTCTCGGCTAGACCGGCCTAATCCGCGGCGGTGGCCGGCTCTGGAAGTTTCTCCCGCATCGTCACGAATTCCTCCGCCGCGGTCGGATGAATCCCGACGGTCTGATCGAACTGCCGCTTGGTGGCGCCGCATTTGAGCGCGATGGCCAAGCCCTGGATGATTTCCGGGGCATCGGCACCGACCATGTGGCAGCCAACTACTCTATCAGATTTCCGCTCGACAATCAGCTTCATCATCACGCGCTCGCTCCGGCCCGAGAGCGTATGCTTCATCGGCCGGAAATTCGTCCGATAGACATCGACCGCGCCCAGGCTGCGCCGTGCCTGGGTTTCGGTCAGGCCGACCGTCGCGACCGGCGGCGCGGAAAATACCGCACTCGGCACGCCCGCCTGATCGAATTTGGTCGGATTGTCATTGAACAGCGTTTCGGCCAGCGCCCGCGCCTCGGCGATGGCGACCGGCGTCAGATTCAGCCGATCGGTCACGTCGCCGACGGCATAGATGCCGGGTACCGACGTTTCCGACCATTCATCGACCGCGATCGCGCCCGCCTCGTTGAAGCCGACGCCCAGTTCTTCCAACCCCAAACCGCGCGAGTTCGGCGCGCGGCCGGTCGCATAGAGCACCTGATCGGTGGCGATCTCCTGGCCAGCCTCGGTGGTCACGGTCAGACCGGCCGCCGTCCGCTCGATCCTGGTCACGATGGTTCGCGCCATGATCTCGATGCCGTGTCCGGCCATTTCATGCGCCAAGGCCTGGCGGACATCCTCGTCGAAGCCACGCAGCACGCAATCGGCCCGGATCACCAGCGTCACCGCGACGCCCTGCGCGCTGAAAATGCCGGCGAATTCGACCGCGATATAGCCGCCGCCGACGATCACGATCCGGCGCGGCAGCGCCGGCAGATCGAGTGCCTCGTTCGAGGTGATGGCATGTTCAATGCCGGGAATGGCCGGCAGCACCGGCTGCCCGCCGGTCGCGATCATGATCCGCTCGGCCGTGACGCGGGTCGCACCGATTTCGACGGTATGGGCATCGACGAGGCGCGCGCGCTCCTCGAACAGCCGGACCCCGCTATCGGCCAGCAGCTTCAGAT
>JBAVTK010000338.1:0-23602 GCA_049696095.1 Aliidongia sp.
GGTCGAAGCCTGGGAACGTGACCGCAACAGCAAGCACGCCAAAGCCGACTGGCGCTTCAAAACCGATGACGCGCGCGTGAAATTGAAAAGGTTGTACCCCGCATTATGAACGACTCGGCGCACTAGATCTACCACCGCCCCAGCTTGTTCGGCGAGGGTGTAGGCCTCGTCGATGAAGAGAACCCCGTCCAGCGCCTCGGCGATCTTTTCTCTGGTCTTCAGCGCCGTCTGCCCGATATAGCCGGCAACCAGTCCGGCCCGGTCCGTCTCGATTAGATGGCCTTTCTCCAGCACGCCGAGATCGCGCAGGATCGCGCCGTAAAGGCGGGCCACGGCTGTCTTGCCGGTACCCGGCGGCCCGGTGAAGACCATGTGCAGAGACATCGGCATCACCGGCAGCCCCTTTTCCCGCCGGGCCGCTTCAATCTGCAGACGCTGAATCAACATGCCGATCTCGGCTTTGACCGTCTCCAACCCGGTCATCTGGCCCAACTCGTCAAGCGCGTCAATGCCGGTGGCTGTTCCATTGACGATGCGCAGTTTTGAACGAAGCTGCATCTGCCAGTCGCCGCTAGCACCGCCGATCACCCGCGGCCACAGCCGAATGACGCTCCTGGCCCAATATAGATTGGCTGAGGCGACCAGCAGAGCGAGGAAAAGATAGCCGAGGTAGGGCGGCAGGTAAGGGGTGACCCTGAACGTCCCGAGGATGCTGAGGATGGTCATTATCAGCATGCAAGAGCTGAATAATGGGCTCGGCCCGAAGGAGCGTCGCAGTGCTTGAAAGATTCTATCCATTGGGCAGGCTACAGTTCTTTACCGGCTGCCAAGTGACCGCACGAGTCGTCTTGCCGTCCTGTGCCGAAACGCGCCAAGCGGGAAGGAGGGCGATTGAAGCACTTCCCCCGACATCGATCGCGGTCAGGACGCCGCGCCCTGATTCATAAGGTGCGGGAAACGGGACGGCTACGCGTACTGGCGTAGCCGATACCTCAAACAGCGGGGAGTAGTAAGTTCCAGAGATCAAACGCACACGGCTAGGCGGCTCGCCCGGTGCCGATACCAGAGAGACCCAGGCGAGCGGCCGCCGGCACTTGCCGTCCTTCCCCACCTGGAATTCGGCAATCACAGCGTTTGACGGCCTCATTGTGACCACCGCATCAGCGATGTCACGTTCCTCGACCTCCGTCAGGTCGCTCACAATTGCTGCGCCGGGCTTAAGCGGATTTGCGCGACCCGATGTCAGCCAAAACCAGCAAACGATACCGGAAATCAACGTGATTGCGATGGTCAGACCGATTCCAGGTGGCGCACTTCGCTTCTTCCTTCGAGGTGCTGCGCGCCTTGCTTCTGTGTCTTGCGTCATGTTTGGAACCGCTGATTTCTGGTTGACAACGAGGCTTCACGCAGGCAGAGCCGCGTGCTCTACGACCGCGAACTCCGCGCCGGTTCCATGACCGTTGCGCGGTGTCTTATGTGATATCGCGCGCAGCTTCTGTTTTGACAGGGTGATGTTGGCTACCGTGATCTGACGTGGCGGTCTTGAGCGTCTGGCTTGGGGCGAATGCAGCCCATGGTTCAGCCCGTCAAAACCGCTGCGCAAGGTACCTGGGGCAATTTGCGTTCGCAAGGGTCAGGCGCCCAATCCAATTTCAGTATTTGCTCCAACCGAGCCGGCAGTTCCATATCCATGGCTGGATCATTTGGCGGCTGATGGCTGATTGGTGCAACCAGCACTCGGGTACGTCCATCGTCTTCGACCTGTTGGGCAACGACAATCGCGCAGGGGCGATCCTTGAGGCCTTCGTCCTGACCCGATCGAGCTTCGCGTTTCCACAGATATGAATAGCTAATCACGAGGCCCGCCTAGGGTTTGGGGATCGGCACGGTCAATCCTCAAGCAGAGCGTTCAAATGATCATGCCGCGGGTCCATTTGTGCGGTTCGGATAGCGTCGATTACGTCATCCGGCATGTCGGAAATATCAAATACGTCGCGGTCCCGAGTCTTGAGCCGCCGATACTCTTCCGCCGAGATCAGGTAGCAAGTCTCGCGCCCATGGCTGGCGATGGCGACCGGTTCGCGTTGCGCCATCTCGCGAAACTGCCCGAAATTCTTGGCGAAGTCGGCGGCTGTGACAGAGGCCATCGCTCGTGCTCCCGCTTTGGGGGTTCCCGTATATTCCGTAACATACGGGCATGGTGGTTACCGAGCAAGCGATGGCCAATATGTCCCTAGCACCGCCCTCCGCCCCCTCAATGCGCCTCCTGCCAATTCCCCGCCCACCCGGTCTCGACCACCAGCGGCACTGACAGCGAAACCATCGGCGTCGCCGCACCCTCCATCACCGCCCGGATCACCGGCGCGACCTGCGCCACTTCGGCTTCCGGCACCTCGAACACCAGTTCGTCATGCACCTGGAGCAGCATGCGCGCCTGGAAGCCCTCGGCGGCCAGGTGCCCCGGCAGGCGGATCATCGCGCGCTTGATGATGTCGGCGGCGGCACCTTGCAGCGGCGCGTTGATCGCGGCGCGTTCGCTGAAGGCGCGGCGGGCCGGGTTGCTGTCCTTGATGCCGGGCAGATGGCATTTGCGGCCGAAGATGGTTTCGACATAGCCATGCTCGCGGCAGAACGCCTTGGTCCGCTCCATATAATCCTTGATGCCGGGAAAGCGGGCGAAATAGGCCTTGATGTAGTCGGACGCCTCGCCTTGCGGAATCGAGAGCTGCTGCGCCAGGCCGAAGGCGCTGATGCCATAGATGATGCCGAAATTGATCGCCTTGGCGCGGCGGCGGATCTCCTTGTCCATGCCCTCGACCGGCACGCCGAACACCTCGCTCGCGGTCATGGCGTGGATGTCTTTGCCGTCGCGGAACGCTTCTTTCAGGGCGGCGATGTCGGCGACATGGGCGGCCAGCCGCAACTCGATCTGCGAGTAATCGGCCGACAGCAGCAGATGGCCCGGTTCGGCGACGAAGGCGCGGCGGATCTTGCGGCCTTCTTCGGTGCGAATCGGGATGTTCTGGACATTGGGATCGGTCGAGGAGAGCCGCCCGGTCGCGGCCCCGACCAGCGAATAGGAGGTATGGACGCGCCCGGTCTTGGGGTTGATCTGCTCGACCAGCGAATCGGCATAGGTCGATTTCAGCTTGGCCAATTGCCGCCAATCGAGCACGCGGCGCGGCAGATCGTGGGTCAAGGCCAATTGTTCCAGCAAGGCCGCATCGGTGCCATAGGCGCCGGTCTTGCCCTTCTTGCCGCCGGGCAGGCCCAGCCGATCGAACAGCACCTCGCCCAGTTGCTTGGGCGAGCCGATATTGAATGAGCCGCCGGCCAATTCGTGGATCTGCTTTTCCAGCTCGCCCATGCGTTGGCCGAAATCGACGGAAAGGCGGCTGAGTTCGGCCCGATCGACCTTGATGCCGGCACGCTCCATGCCCGCGACGATGATCGGCAAGGGCCGCTCGACCGTCTCATAGAACGCAACCCGTCGCGCCGCGATCAGCCGCGGCTTCAAGATGCTGTGCAGGCGCAGGCAGATATCGGCGTCCTCGGCGGCGTAATCGCGTGCTTCCTCGAGTCCGACCGCGGCGAAGCCTTTGAAATTCTTGCCGCTGCCCGCGACATGGCTGAATTTGATGGTGTCGTGGTCGAGATGCAGCAGCGCCAACTCGTCGAGCCCCATGCCGTGCGACCCGGCATCAAGCACGAAGCTCAACAGCATGGTGCAATCGACCGGCGCCATCGCGATGCCGTAGCTCGACAGAATCTGAATGTCGTATTTGATATTGTGGCCGATCTTCAGCACGGACGGTGTTTCGAGCAGCGGCTTCAGCTTGGCCAGCACCAGATCGAGCGGCAACTGAGCCGGTCGTTCGGCCTGCCCCAGATCGAGCTGGCCCTCGGTCCCGGCAACATGGCCGACTGGAATATAGCAGGCCCGACCCGGCCCGATGGCGATTGACAGGCCAACCAAGTCGGCCGCGACGGCATCGAGCGACGTCGTTTCGGTATCGAAACCGATCATTCCCGCCTTGTGGGACAAGGCGATCCAGCGATCCAGTGTCGCCTCGTCCTGAACCAATTCGTAGTGCTGTGTCGGTTTTTCGGGGGTGACGGGGGCAGGGGCCGCCGCAGCCGGGCTGCTCGGGCTCGCGAGGTCGGCGCGCGACTGGATACGGCTCAAGAGCTGGCGAAAGCCTTGTGCCCGCAAGAACTCGATGAGCTTGCCGTGATCGGGCTTGCGCAATGCCAAATCTTCGAGCGGACACGGTACCGGCACATCCGATTTCAGCTCGACCAACGCCCGCGACACGCGGGCCTGTTCGGCGAAATCGATCAGCGATTGGCGGCGCTTGGGCTGCTTGATCTCGCCGGCCCGCGCCAGCAGGGTTTCGAGATCGCCATAGATGTTGATCAATTCGGCCGCAGTCTTGATGCCGATACCGGGCACGCCCGGGACATTGTCGACCGAATCGCCGCACAGCGCCTGGACATCGATCACCTTGTCCGGCCCGACGCCGAATTTCTCGCGCACTTCGTCCGGCCCGATGGTCTTCTGCTTCAGCGGGTCGTACATGGTGACGCCGGGGCCGACCAATTGCATCAGATCCTTGTCGGACGAGACGATCGTCACCGTGGCACCCTGCGCCACCGCCAGCCGGGCATATGTGGCGATCAGATCGTCGGCCTCGTAATCCGCCATCTCGACCTGGGCGACGTTGAACGCCTCGGTCGCCTCGCGTACCAGCTTGAATTGCGGGATCAGCTCGGGCGGCGCCTCGGGCCGCTGCGCCTTATAGGCTTCATAAAGCTGATTGCGGAAAGTGGTGCGTCCGGCATCGAAGATTACGGCGATGTGATCGGCATCGGTTTCGTCAATCAGCTTCAACAGAATATTGGAAAAGCCGAGCACGGCATTGACCGGCGTGCCGTCGGCCCGGTTCAGCGGCGGCAGCGCATGAAAGGCGCGGAAGATGAAGCCCGAACCGTCCATGAGAAAGACATGGCGCGGCGGCATGGCGGCGGACGCGTTCACCGGCGCTCAGACATGAGCGTGCGCATGGGCATCGGCGGCGCCGTCGCGCACAAAAAGCCGCGAGCAATAGGGGCATTCGACCTGGTGCTTCGGCGCCAGATTGAGATAGACGGCGGGATGGCCGAGCGCGCCGCCACCGCCATTGCAGCAGACGATTGCGGTGTCGACGGTAATGATCTCGAAGGGCTGCATGATCGTCAGGTTCCTGAAACAGACTTGCCGTTGGACTTTAGGCGAAGCCAGACCGCTTGGCGAGACCGGCATGGCAGGAAGTCACAATCCACCGGCATGCCGGTTCCGCCCCGGCCGATCGGGCTGTGATGGTCGCGAAATCTCGATCACCACCGCTGTCGCACTCCGAGGTGGTGGCCAGCATAGGTAAGATTCCCTACGGAGCAATCCTTATATCGGCGGGTCGCCTAATCGGTTTCAATCACCTCAGTTCATTACTTGCCGGGGAAAAAACAATGTCCGGAACCATCGCCCAACTGATCCAACCGGCTCGCCCGATTCAGGTCGCCAATCCACCCTCTGCATTCGCCGACGGGTTGGATCTGCCCGAACATCTCGGGCGCAATCTTGCTGTCAAGCGAGACAGCGCGATTTTCTGGGAAGGCGACCCGGCGAAGTACTGCTTTCGGGTCATAAGCGGTGCCGTTCGTATCTGCACGCTCATGGCCGATGGCCGGCGGCAAGTTGCAGATTTCTTTGCCGGCGGCGACATGATCGGTTTCGACTTCGCCGACACTTACGCATTTACCGCGGAAGCGGTGACCGACAGTGTGGTGCGGCAGTATCCGCGCGCGACGATACTGGATCTGTTGACGAGCGATCGGCAACTTTCCCATCAGATGCTGGCGCTCGCCTGCCGCCGCCTGACATCGGCGCAGCATCAGCTGGTGACACTCGGTCGCAAAACGGCGGAAGAGCGGATCGCTACCTTTCTTTTGGCCTTGGCCGGACGCCAGAAGCGGCAAAGCCGCCAGATCGAATTGCCGATGTCGCGCACCGACATCGCCGATCATCTGGGGCTGACGGTCGAAACCGTCAGCCGTGTGCTGACCAGGCTGAGGAAACAAAATGTCATCGAGTTGCCTTGTCCGCACTCGGTTCGGATCACCGACGCAGCGACCCTGGGAGAGCTCGGCGCCAGCGCTGCTTGACGACGATCACCCCGAATCGGCGCCCGATCCGTCCCTCTATCGGGGGCCGCCTTGACCCGGTCAGATCCCCCACCTGACCGGGTCTTTTCTTTCCGCGGCGTTCGGTGTCGATGGTAAAACGGGCCGCGGCCCGGGCCGCGAACAGTCCGATATCTCGCAAAGACGCCTTACCGCTAATTTGGAAGTCTGATCAGCCGACACCGCACTTGCAACACCGCGGCCCCTTTAGTAGGTTCCGCGCCCCTGGGCCAATCAACAGCGCCTCGGGGCGACGTGCTTTGCGGAGGGGTGGCCGAGTGGTTGAAGGCGCACGCCTGGAAAGTGTGTATAGGGGAAACCCTATCGCGGGTTCGAATCCCGCTCCCTCCGCCAAACCTACGCCAGAGCGCGCGGCCGAGCGAACGCGGCGTGCCGCCGCGGTGCGGGACGCGCATTGCGCCAATCAAATGGACAAGGTCAAACGCGTCGCCGAAGTGACGATCGACGACAAGACCGGCGAGGGATTGGTGCGAACGCGAAGACCTGCGCGTCGAATTGCGCGAATGCCTCAAGGATTTCGACGATTACGCCGATCTGGGCCAGCGCTCGATCGACGAGATCATCGCACTGATCTGCCGCGATCTCGGCCTGACGCCCGATTGGCAGCGCTGGGTCGATGCCTCATGGGCCAAGCAAGGAGATGGCGGAAAAGCCGCCCGGCTCGACCTACGCCGTCTGGCCGCCGCCACTTCAACTGGCCCGCCCTGACGAAACCATTTCGTTACCGAAACATTGCTTTCCCATCCTGCGCGGCCTCGCGCGGGGTAGCGGCGCGGATGGCGCCAATCGACGAGATGATCGTCAACCCGGCCGGACTTCAGCCTCGCCGACGAAGGCTCCGCTTAATCCTTGCACGCGCCGAACGCCGGGCACGGCCGTTCGAAGCGAACAACCAGCGGCAGATAGGCGATGTGGACGCGCAGGTAGAGCGGCAGTAGCCGGTCGTCGTCGCTCAGGCGCAGATCGACATCGCGCGGCGCGGTGTCGGGATCGCCATCTTCGCTGGTCTCGCCCTTGAAACCGGCGATCGGCCTGAGCGACAGCACCATTTGGACGACCGGCCCGCCCTTTGGATCTGGGTCGGGCGGCACGACCTGCGCCACGACATCGAAGCGCCGGGCCCCGTCGAACACCGGCAACGTAAAGCTGGTGCCCGGTTCATGGGCATGCGTGCCGAGGAAATGCCGGATCGCCGCCAGCGCCGACATTGGGTCCAGCACATTGCGCCGAAACGGTTCGTCGAGCGGTGGTTTTTTGCTGGTATCCTCGGGCGCGCGCAGCGTCAGGCGCCCGCCCTCGCGATCGACCACGCGCAAGGCGATGCGCTTGTCGCGATTGCGGCGCAGGGTATAAAGCGCGTCGTAACGCGACGGCAGGGTGGTGCCATCGGCGGCAAGGTCGCCTTCGCTCGATGCCGAGCCGCTGAAATTGGTGAACCAGCGCGGCAGACCCTCGCTGCGTATGTCGATCTCGGGACGATAGTGTTTGCCGTCGGGGCCGAGCGCCAGATCGATCTGTGCCGCCGGCAAGCCGGCCCAGGACGCGGTATAATGCAGCACCGGCGGCACTTCTGCGGCCGTGGCCCAAACCGGGCACGGCAGAAGGAGAAGGCAAATCCAACCTATCCATCGCATCGGGCGGCTATCCCCTGGTCGTCGCGCCGTCATCCTAGCAGGATCGATCGGCGGTCGGGCGCGACACCTTGACCGCGCTAGAGCCCGATGCGTTCAGGCCCAAACGACCTGAACGCATCGGACTCTAAACATTTAGGATAGATTAAGGTTCAGGTTTTAGGTCGACTCGACCTAAAACCATCTTGATCTAGCGGCGCCGCTCGCGCTCCAGCAACGCACGCTTGCGCTCGACGCCCCAGCGATAGCCGCTCAATTCGCCGCTGCCGCGCACGACCCGGTGGCACGGAATGGCGAGCGCGATGCCGTTTGTCGCGCAGGCGCGGGCGACGGCGCGTGCTGCGGTGGGCTGGCCCAGCCGTTCGGCGATTTCGCGGTAGCCGGCGGTCTCGCCCGGTGGGATGGTCTGCAAAGCGTGCCAGACGCGGCGCTGGAATGCGGTGCCCTGAATGTCGAGCGGCAATGCCAAGCCGCGTTCCGGCAATTCGAGGAAATCGGCGATGGCCTGGACCTGCGCGGCGAGGTCGGCATCGCAGCGGATGTTGACCGAACGCGGAAAGCGGCTTTGGAGGCGGGCGACGAGGTCGGCTTCGTCCGTCCCGAACTCGATCATGCAGATGCCGGTGGGCGTCGCGGCGACGATCAGTCGGCCAAGCGGGGTCATCGCGATGGTCCAGCGAATCTCGGCACCGTTGCCGCCCTGACGGAACGCCGCAGGCGTCATACCCAGCGTGGCGTCCGCCTGCTCATAGAGCCGGCTCGACGAGCCATATCCTGCGCCATAGAGCGCTTCGGCGATCGGTGCACCGGTCGCCAGTTCGTTCTGGACCTTGCTTGTGCGTTTCGCGGCCATGTAGGCGCGGGGCGTGACCCCGGTGATCGCCTTGAAGACGCGATGAAAATGAAACGGGCTGAGGCCGGCGGCCTCGGCCAGGTCTTTCAGCGAAGGCGGGGTTTCCGACCGATCGATCAGGGCGCAGGCGGCGCGGATCGCGGCATTATGGGCCTGCTCAGGCGACTCGCCGGTCGGGTGACAGCGCAGGCACGGCCGATAGCCGGCCTTCTGCGCCGCGGCCGGGGTCGCGAAGAAGGCAGTATTCTCCCGGCGCGGCCGGCGCGACGGGCAAGTCACGCGGCAGAATACGCCGGTGGTGACGACCGCATAGAAAAACTGCCCTTCGGCCCGGCGATCGCGCGATTGAACCGCCTGCCAGCGCGCCGCATCATCGCCAAATCCGACGGGTTCGTCGGTCTTCCGTATCGCTGCTCCGTTCATCTTCCATCTCCGGGTCGTGCTGGTTGCCGGGTCGAGGATGAGCGCGGTTGCCGCCTTGGTGCTATCCGCCGCTTGCGGCCGAATTCAAATATTGGATGGTGTCCCACTGCCCGGAAGATTGAGCATGGCCAGGAATTCGCGCCGGGTCGTCGGGTTTTCGCGGAAGGCGCCGAGCATGCGGCTGGTCTGCATGGAAACGCCGGGCTTATGGACGCCGCGCGTCGTCATGCATTGATGCGCGGCATCAATCACGACCGCGACACCCTTCGGATGCAGCACTTCGTTCAGCGTATTGGCGATCTGCGCCGTCATTTTTTCTTGAATGGTCAGGCGCTTGGCAAAGACCTCGACCAATCGCGCCAGCTTCGAGATGCCGATCACGCGATTGGCCGGCAGATAGGCGACATGGGCGCGACCGATGATCGGCTCCATATGATGCTCGCAATGGCTCTCGAAGCGGATATCCTTCAGTACGACCATTTCGTCATAGCCACCGGTCTCTTCGAAGGTCCGTTGCAGCAGCACCATCGGATCGACGGCATAGCCGGCATAATGTTCCTCGAAGGCGCGCACGACGCGCTCAGGCGTGCCGTGCAAGCCCTCGCGCGCCGGATCGTCGCCCGCCCACAGCAGCAATGTGCGCACGGCAGCCTCGGCCTCGGCCCGCGACGGTTTGGTGGGTTGGTCGGTTGCGGCAATCGAAGTTTCAGGCGACATCGTCAAATCCTCAGTGCCGCAGCACGGGCTGGTGGGGTGAATCCAAGGAAAATGCAGGAATCGCCACGTCGAATTCCCGACCATCCTCGGCTTGCATGCGGTAGCTTCCGACCATGATACCCGACGCGGTGGTCAGATAGGTACCGCTTTGATATTCGAAGCAATCGCCCGGTTTCAGCACCGGCTGTTCCCCGACGACACCGGGACCGTTCACCTGCTGAGTATGGCCGGTCGCATCGGTAATGCGCCAACAGCGCGAGCGGAGTTGCGCCGTCTCGCGGCCCAGATTTTCGATGCGGACGGTGTACGACCAGGCGAAGCGATTGGCTTCCGGCACGGATTGTTCATCAACATAGCAAGGATGGACGGTGATCTGGATCGAATGTGTGGTCTGCCTGTACATTGCTCGCTATCTTTCCGGTCGCGGCCGGCCCCCCGGCATCGGACGACCCGTCCCTTAAGAATTGGGACAGGAACCCTGGGGATCAAGGCGGCGCACGATGTGCCCGACCGCGCGCCGCCTGGCAAGTTTATTGCTGTCGCCGAAATCCGGTTGCCTCAGACCGGTTCCGTTGCCAGGGTGCTCGCCGGTTCCGTCTCGGTAAGGTGCAAATCCCTCGCTTTTAGGATAACGCGGACCGCGACAGTCTCTTGCCTGCCGCGCAAATCAATCTCGTGCAGTGGATATGCGCCGAGATTGATGCCGGCAATGCGGGCGACGGCGTCGGACACCACGAGTTCGACGCCGAGAATCTTGGTTTCGGCTTCAAGCCGGCTGGCCGCATTCACGGCGTCGCCGATTGCGGTCACCGTCACGGTGTGGCCGTAGCCCATCGAGCCGACGATGGCCCGGCCGACATGGAGGCCGATGCCGACACGGATCGGCTCCTGCAAATCGATGCTCAAGGTCGCGTTCAACCGATCGAGCCGTTCCGACATGGTGCGCGCCGCCGCCAATGCAGCGCGGCAGCCTTCCTGCGGGCCGCGATCGACGCCGAACAAGGCCATGACGCCATCGCCGATGAATTTATCGACCCGGCCGCCGACATCCTCGATCGCGCGCCCCATCTCGGCGAAATAGCGATTGAGCAGGAACACGACATCGAACGGTAGCATGTGTTCGGCCAGACGGGTGAATGACCGGATGTCGCAGAACAGAATCGCGATTTCCAATTCGCTGCCGGCCATATCCATGACCTTGCCGAAGCCCTCGCGTGCCGAAATGTCGGCGCGCAGCAACGGGGTTACCTGGACATCGCCGGTCGGGCGCAATTGGCAGGCCAGGCGCACATTGGGCGGCGCGCGGATACCGCGCAGCACAGTGATTTCGGCGTCATCCGGTTCGGGAAGCGCGCCGGCGAGACCGACAACCCGGATCCGACAGGTCGAGCAGCGGCCGCGGCCGCCGCAGATCGAAGCATGCGGGATGTGGGCGGTGCGACTCGCTTCGAGCACGCTGGTGCCGCGCGCGACCCTGACCCGGCGGCCGTCGGGATAGGTCACGATCACGGCGCCCTTGCGCAACTGCAATTGCCGGCGGATGACGCGGCCGGCGAGAATGGCGGCTAGCAGCGCCACGACGATCGCCCGAATCGATTGCGCCAAGGCGTCGAGCTGCGCCGCGGCACCGGCTGGCAGCGGATGCGGCAAGGCAATGGCGACCCAGGCCGGATCCTGTGCCAGCGCGGCTACCGCGCGGCCTCCTTCGTAAAAACCGAGCAGCGCCAGCAGCGGCACCCACAAGGCCAAGGCGAAGAGCAGCCATTTTCCCCGCGCATACCAGGCGAAGCGCCGCAGATTATAATTGAGGCCGATGCAGCCATGGGTCCAGGCCGCGATCAGCAGGACGGCCTGTTCGATGCCAAGAAGGGGCGAGATCACATAGAGCTTCAGCAGGACGGCATGGTAATCGACCGCAACGCCATAGAGCCGGTAGGTCAGCACGGTGCCGGCGAGATGCTGTGCCAGGAACAGCGGAACGAGAAACCCCAAACTTAATTGGGCCGCTTCCATCATCGGCATCCGCAGCGACCGGCGGCGCCACAGCGCGCTCAGCGCCAACCCCATATGGATCAACAACGCGCCGTAAAGGACTGTCGCGCCGAACGGATTTCCCCAGATCGCCAGCATGACGCCCAGCCACGACTGCATCGCCGCGACCGAAATCACACCGGTCGCATGATCGAGCAGGTGGCCCGTGACATAGCTGAACAGAACGAGGCCCGTGGTCAGGCGGGTGCGGTTGATCAGGGTTTGGCTCAGCACCGATACGCCCTCTGGACACGACCAAGTCAGCTATATCACGGCGGGCGGGCACGGCGCCAATGTCGCGCGACCCTGCAACGCTGTACCGCGATGACGCATGGGGTTTTCATCCGCGACGCTTTCTGCTAATCCCACGTCCCGCGTTTGATGGGGATACCGACGTGGCAACACATCTTATTGAAATCAAACATCTGGTGAAGCATTTCGGGCCGATCGAAGCGGTTCGCGGCATCAGCTTCACGGTCGATCGCGGCGAGGTGTTGGGCTTTCTCGGCCCAAACGGGGCCGGCAAATCGACGACCATGAAGATGATCGCCGGGTTTCTGACGCCGACCGACGGCACGGCAACGATTTGCGGCCATGATGTCATCGAGGATCCGATCGCGGCCAAACGGTGCCTGGGCTATCTGCCCGAGGGTGCGCCGGCCTATCCGGATATGACCTGTCTGGGATTTCTCGAGTTCGTCGCGGCGATTCGCGGCTTTCACGGCGATGAACGTCGCCGTCGCGTCAAAGCTGCGGCCGACCGGGTTGAACTGGGCGCGGTGCTCTATCAGCCGATCGACACACTGTCGAAGGGCTTCAAGCGGCGCGTCGGCCTGGCGCAGGCACTGCTGCATGACCCAGAAGTGCTGATTCTGGACGAGCCGACCGACGGGCTCGATCCCAATCAGAAGCACCAGGTGCGCACGCTGATCGAAGGTATGGCCAAGGACAAGGCGATCATCATCTCGACCCATATTCTGGAAGAGGTCGATGCGGTCTGCACCCGTGCCATGGTCATCGCCAAAGGCAGGGTGCTGGCCGATGGTACGCCCGGTGAACTCGAAGCGCGCTCGCGCTTTCACAATGCCGTCTATCTGCGCGCGACGACACCGCTGGCGCAGCCGATCATGGCGGCACTGGCGGCTTTGCCCGGGGTCACCGCGGTCGAGCCGGCCGGGCGCGAGCACAATCGCGGCTGCTATGTCATCCCAGGCGCCGGGCTCGACCTGCTGCCGGCGGTGCGTGATTTGGCGGCGGCCCATGGCCTCGTGCTGGATGAGCTGCGTGTCGAACGCGGCCGGCTCGACGGTGTCTTCCGCGACATCACGAACGCGGCCGCCTGACAGAGAATCGGGAGAAACGTGTCATGGGCACCATCGGTGTCATCCTCCGTCGCGAGCTGGTGAGTTATTTCACCATGCCGCTGGCCTATGTCTTCATCGTGATCTTCCTGGTTCTGGCCGGGGCCATGAGCTTTTACATGGGCGGCTTCTTCGAGCATGGCCAGGCGGATCTACAGGTCTTCTTCAGCTATCATGCCTTTCTCTACCTGTTCCTGATACCCGCACTGTCGATGCGGCTCTGGGCGGAGGAGCGCAAGACCGGCACGATCGAGCTGTTTTTGACCCTGCCGATCACCACGTCGCAGGCGGTGCTGGGCAAATATCTGGCGGCGTGGGTCTTCACCGGCATCGCACTTGCTTTGACCTTTCCGTTCTGGATCACCGTGAATGTGTTGGGAAATCCCGACAATGGCGTGATCCTCGCCAGCTATCTCGGCAGCTTCCTCATGGCCGGAGCCTTTCTGGCGATTGGTGCCGCGATCTCGGCGGCATGCAAGAATCAGGTGATTGCCTTCGTACTGAGCGCCACCGTGTGTTTCCTGTTTATTGCCGCCGGTTCGACCATCGTGCTCGGGCCGCTGCAGGATCTGGTTCCGGGCAGCATCGTCGCTGCTGTGGCCAATCTCAGTTTCATCCAGCATTTTTCGGCCATCGAGCGCGGCGTGCTCGATTTGCGCGATCTCATCTATTTCGGTTCGGTGATCGTGGCGTTCCTGTTTGCGAACACGCTGATCGTCGAACTTAAAAAGGCCGATTAGGAGCTGTTTTGCGATGACTCGTTCCGCATCCGGAATGACGGCGCTCGGCTTGCTGCTGACCGCCATTCTGTTCATCTCCGTCAATTCGCTGGCCGGCAGATTGTTCGGCGGCGCCCATATCGATCTGACCGACCAGCAGCTTTTCAGCCTGTCGGACGGCACGAAGGCGGTGCTCGGCAAGATCGACGAGCCGATCACGCTCAAGCTGTATTATTCCAAGCGCCTGGGCGAGGTTTCGCCCGGCTACGCCGTCTTCGCCGATCGGGTGCAGGAACTGCTTCAGGAATATGCCGCGCGTGCCAACGGCAAGATCGATCTGAAGCTGCTGGATCCCGTGACCTTCTCGGAGGTCGAGGATCAGGCGACGGCGGCCGGGCTTCAGGGCGTGCCGATCGACGATAATGGCGAGAAGGTCTATTTCGGACTGGTCGGCAACAATTCGACTGACGACAAAGAGGTTATCCCGTTCTTCCAGAACGATCGCGAGAAATTCCTCGAACTGGATCTGACCAAGCTCATTCAGTCGTTGGCCTTTCCTAAGCGCAAGGTGATCGGATTGGCGACGGCCTTGCCGCTCGACGGCGATGTGATGGCGCAGATGCAGGGCCGGCCGACCCACCCGCTGGTCGTCACCGACCAATTGCGCCAGAGCTTCGACGTGCATTCGCTGCCGCCGAATTTCGACAGCATTCCCAACGATGTCGATGTGCTGATGCTGGTCCAGCCGGAAAAACTGCAACCCAAAACCGAGTATGCGATCGATCAATGGGTATTGCGCGGCGGCCATGCGCTGGTCTTCGTCGATCCCGATTCGGAACTTCAGGCGGCCCATCCGACGATGCTGTCGCCGCCCGGTTCGCCGACCGCGGCTGAATTCGACCGGGTGCTCAACTCATGGGGCGTCGAACTGGTCAAGGACAAGGTAGTCGGCGACCGATTGCAGGCCCGCCGGGTCAATGCGGGGGCGGTGCGTGGACAGGCGGTCGACTACCTGGCGTGGCTGACGCTGACCGACGATTCGATCAATCATGACGATCCGGTCACCGGCAAGTTGGCGCAGATCAATGTGGCGACCGCTGGCGCACTGCTGCCGGTCTCTGGCGCCAAGACGAGCTTCGTGCCGCTGCTGCAAAGCTCGCTGCAATCCGAACTGATCGATGTCGATCGGATCAAGCAGACGCCGCCCGATATTTTGGGGCTATTGCGCGATTTCAAATCGAGCGACACACGTTACACCATCGCCGCCCGCATTTCAGGGCCGGCCGACACGGCGTTTCCCGATGGCCCGCCGGCCGCGCTCGATGCCCAGGGCAATCCGGTCGGCGAGCCGGATGCGGCGGTCAAAGCGGCGCAGATCAAGACGGCCAAGGAGCCGATCAATGTGATCGTCGTGGCAGACAGCGATCTGCTTGATGACCGATTCTGGGTCCAGGTCCAGGATTTCTTCGGGCAGAAGGTCGTGACGCCACAGGCCGGCAATGGCGATTTCGTCGTCAATGCGGTCGATAATTTGACCGGGACGGGCGATCTGATCGGGCTGCGCTCGCGCGGCAGCGCGGTGCGGCCGTTCACGCTGGTCGAAAACAAGCAGCGTGACGCCGAGGATAAATATCAAGCCCAGGAAAAGGCGCTTCAGGACAAGCTGAAGGACGCCCAAGCCAAGCTTGACGAGATCGCCGGCAAGGACGCCGATCCGGACAAATTGTCGCCGGAACAGGTGCAGGCGGTCGATCAATTCCGCGCGACGATCATTCAGACCCGCCAGCAGCTTCGTCAGGTCCAACTGGCGCTGCGCGAGGCGATCGATCGGCTCAAGCTTGAACTGGTCGCGCTCGATGTCGGGGCCGTGCCGCTGATTGTAGCCTGCGCTGCCTTGGTTGCCGGACTGCTGCGCCTGCGCCGCCGCAAGCGGCACAATGCCGCCTGAGCGACGGGAGAGAAGCACCATGCGTCAAAAAACTCTAATCGCGCTCGCGATCGTCACTGTCCCGCTGCTCGCCGCGGCGATCTTCGTTCCGGCCCGTCACGGCACTGCATCAAGGCCGGTCGAGTCCGGACCGGTGTTTCCGGCCCTGAAGGATTGGCTGAGCGGCACCAGCAAACTGATTGTCACAGTTGGCGCCGGTGCCGGCGGTGGCGTGATAAATCTCGCGCGGACGGCTGCCGATCAGGGCAATGGCGGCGGTTTGCCCGTCGAAGGGTGGGGCTTGGCCGACAAGGGCGGCTATCCGGTGCTGGCCAGCGTGATCCGGCCGGTGATTGGTGGGCTCGCCGCGCTGCATACCGTCGAAGCCAAGACCGAGCGTCCGAAGCTTTATGATCGCATTGAGGTCAATGATCCGGCGGATAAGGATTCCAAGGCCAAGCTGATCGAGCTGGATGATGCCAACGGCGCCAGTATCGTCAAAATCATCGTCGGTCGGCGTCATCTGGATCCGCTCGGCGGTGCCGGAGACGCGATCTATGTCCGCAAGCCCGATGATGAGCGGGCCTGGCTGGCACAGCCGGCCTTCGATGTGCCGGGATCGTGGCTCGACTGGATCGACCGTACCATCGTGGAAATCGATCCGGACAAGCTGAAATCACTGACGCTGACGCCGACCGGCGGTTCGCCCCTGGTGTTGGAACGCGACAAGGCCGAGGATAAATGGACGATCCGCGATTTGCCGAAGGATGCAACCTTGCGCAGCGAGGCGCCAGGCACTGATATCGCGGCCCAGCTTCGCCGGCTCGATCTGCAGGATGTCCGCCCGGCCGCGCAAGTCACCAGCCCGGCTTCGGCCACGGTTCAGGCGGTAACGTTCGATGGCCTGACCGTTACCGCCTCGCTCCATGACCAGCCGGATGGCTCCTGGGTTGAAGTCACGGCTGCCGGCTCGGGCGATGCGGCGAAGGACGCCGACGCCATCGGCAAGCGCACCAAGGGCTGGGCGTACAAGATCCCGGCGCAGCCGGCACGTTTGCTCGCCAGTAAAATGGCCGATCTCCTGACCCCGCCCTCGCCACCGGCGGAGCCGGTAAAGCCGGCGCCTTCGGCCGCAACGTCCAAACCGGCAATCAAGCCGCCGGGCAAGTGAGATTGACGGTGGTCTGGCGCACATTAAGATCGCGTGACAGATATTGATCTAGCGCTATGGCCATCGACCGATTGCGGCGGTTCAGGTTGGTGGGCAGCCGCCTGTTGGCGGTGGAATAAATTGGAGTTGCTGGCCATCGACCAGAAGGTCCGGCAGGTCATGCGGCTGGATCTGGAATTCGCCCCTTTTCAGGGCGGCGAGGACCGCTGGACAATAAAGGTCGCCATTAAGCCAGGCCACCTTCCGCCACTGTTTTTGGCTATCGGCTTCGAACAAAAACGCGCGTGGGCCGTCAATCATAAGGATTGCTTCGTCTCCTTTCGCCGGCAGGGTAATGAATTGCACCATGCATTTTGGTCCCTGACGCCGAAGACAGTCCGGTATGTTGCTATCAGGTGCGTTTGCGAAAGCGTCATCAAGAAAATCAGCCGGCAGACTTCGGTCCGGCGGCTGGGTTTCGATGCGTTCGGCCAGTTTCTCCACCGTGAGGGCAGGGAGATTGGCGGTCGCGGGCTCACCGTCGACCGCGAGCATGGCCTGCGTCGCCCTGGTCGCGATCGCCGATGCATCGGGACCATCCGTGACCTTGCTCAATTCGTTCAGCGCCGCGATACCCCAGCGCGCTCCATCGGATTTGAGAGCGGCGAAGTCGAACTTATCGACGGGAACGCGCCCCGATTCCAGGCGGGCCACCTGACTGGCGACCATAAGACGAGAGGGATCGGCAATCGGCGAGAAAAGCGCCAGCGTCACCGCCAAAATTAGATAAGCGGCAACGAAATTCGTGATCTCGATCCGCTTCATCCAGATTGGTGCCTGGACCGCAGCGGCGCTGTAGCCGGCGGCATAGCAGAGCAGGATGACGATGGCCGAGGCGGCCATGATCCGCTCGATCGTCCAGCCATATTGCGCGACCCGCAGCGAAAGCGCCCAGATCGACAACCCAACCAGCGGTACCAGTTCGATCGCCGCGATCGTGCCGGCCAACCGCTTCAGACGTGGCATCACGGTCTCCGCCGAACCGTCCTGGTAACAGCAATTGATCAGGAAGACGAGTAGGGCGGTCGCGGTGAGAAAGAGGCGCGTCCCGGCATGCGCTTGCCAAAGTGGCGCCAGCGAAATGAACGGTAAACTGCACAGAAATCCCAGCAAAATGACGCTGAGCAATGGCAGTAACCAGGAAAATAATGCCAAAGCCAAGGTGCGCGCGCCGCGAATCAGGGCGGGTTGGACGTCGGTGACCTGAACGGCAAGCGCCAGAGCAAGGGTTGTCGCTGGATAGGCGAACCAGCGATGGGCGATGAGATCGCGAAAAAAATCGATTTTGACCAAGGTGAAAAGGATCGCGCCAAGTTCCAGAATCCCCCAAAACAGGCCGACGAAACTGGCGGTCAGGACGATCTGAACGCCGAGTTGCCAGGCCGTATCGAAATGCCGCGGGTATGACGGGATGAAGCGCCGCTCGCGGATCGAGTCGATGACCAGCACCTGGGCGACGAACAGCCAGGCCGGCATGGCAAGGAAGAGCCATGACGACCGATGCAGCGGATTGGCGCCGTTATCGCCCGGATACCGTGCCACCTCGTGATATGCCAATCCCGCGATCATGATGGCGGCGGCAATTGCCCATATTGTCAGAGGGCGTGGGCGCAACCGTTCCAGCCCCAGCAGCATGATCAACGGGACATAAAGCGACATTTGCGACAGTGGCGCATAAAGCCGTGGCTCGGTCGCCGGCCAAGAAGCCGGCTGAGCGGCGCTCTCCGCCAGTAGGAAGAGGGAAGCGGCCTGGGCGGCGGCGATCAGAATGCGGGAGGCAAAAATACGCCGGTCGATGGCGGGTGATTCACCGCCGTTCAAGAGGTCGCCGAGCATAATGTCTCGTTTCGTGATTTTGTGAGGCCGCGCTCCGGCGGCTGGCGGGTCAGTTTGGTCGCACCGGCGTGCCGACGTCGATACGGCATTTATCGAAAATGGGCCGTCGCGAGGGCAGAGTGATGACGAAGACGGTATGGCCCTCGGTCGCGCAGTCGCATCTGAGCGTGCCGCCATGCTGTTGAATGATGTCGGACGACAGCGACAGGCCGAGCCCGGTCCCTTCGCCGGCCGGTTTTGTGGTGAAAAATGGTGTGAACAGGCGGGGACGAACCGCTTCGGGAACGCCGGTGCCATTGTCGTGCACGCGGATGTCGACGCTGTCCTCGACCCGCCGGGTTGAAACCTCAACGACCGGAACATAATCGGGTCGGCCTTCATGCCGACGCTGCTCGGTGGCATAGAGAGCGTTCGACACCAGATTGACCACCACCCGAGTCAGCTCCTCGGGCACGATGTCAACTAAGTTGATCGCCGGATCGAACCTTGTTTCGCAATTGCACTGGAACGACATGTCCCGCGCACGCGCACCGTGAAAGGCCAGCACGCGCGCATCATCGACGACCTTGTTCAGATCGGTCGGCTGCCGAATGCCGCTGCCGGTATGGGCGTGAAGCAGCATCGAGCGCACGATGGTATCGACCCGACCGGCATGGTCACGAATCTTGGCGAGGTTGGCCGAGAGCAAATTGGCGACTTCGTCGATTTGCCGACGGTTATCCTCGGCCAGATGATCGCCCAGTTCGTCCAGCAGATCGGCCGAGAGGGCTGCAAAGTTGCTGATAAAATTCAACGGGTTTCTGATCTCATGCACGATCCCGGCTGTCAATTGGCCGAGCGACGCCATATGCTTGAGGGCGGTTAGTTCGGCTCGGACCTCCTTGACCTGACGCTCGGCCATCTCGGCGGCCTTGCGTTGTGTAGCGTCGAGCACGATCCCTTGCCGCAGGCCGTCGGCCTGACGCTCAAGTGCCAGATATTCGAAGCGGCGCGTGGCGCCGGTCAAGGTTATATAGCGGCCTTCAAAACGCCAAGATCGTGCGTCGCCGCCGAGCCGGGCCTTTGCCTCCTGCCAGCGGGGCAGATCGTCTGGATGCAACGGCAGGCCGGCAGGCCCGGTGCCGGCCGGGGCCGAGCCGACATAATTCGCCGCGGTGCCAAGAAAACAGATCCGTTCGGCCTCACCCGGTTGCGCTTGCCATCCCAAGATAACATCCGGCATCTGTCGCAACAGCGCGCCGAGTGGGTCGCAATCTGAATCTGAACGGACCAACCACCCTCTCCATGTGCATCGGAGCCGCCGCTGCGATCATTTCCGATGATATGATCGTTCAACTTGGCATGGTTTTCCTATTCGGTCAAGACGCGTATTCGGACCTGATCTGCTGACGCAATGCATCGATCAAGAGTAAACGACCCTGCCGCTCGACATGCCAAAAGCTCCAACCGTTGCAGGAAGGGGCGCCCAGGACCAAGGCGGCGACCTGATGGATCGATCCCTTGGCGTCGGCCGAAATCACAGTGCCGTCAGGCCGCACCTTGGCGGTCCAGCGGCGGCCGGCGTCGCACAGTACTTCGCCGGCCGAGACGATGCCGCGCTCGACCAGCGTGCCGAACGGCACGCGCGGTTCGCTGCGCTTCGATTGGATCGAGAGCATGTCGGTCGAGGCGAGCGGCTCGATCCCAGCAATCCGCTCGCGCGCCAGCCGGGCATAGGTTTCGTCGCGCTCGATTCCGATGAAGCGGCGGCCGAGGCGACGCGCGACCGCGCCGGTCGTGCCGGTGCCGAAGAACGGGTCGAGCACCGTGTCGCCCGCCTTGGTCGACGCCATCAGCACCCGATGCAGCAGGGCCTCGGGCTTTTGCGTCGGATGCGCCTTGCGTCCCTCCTGCTTCAACCGCTCCGGCCCGCCGCACAAGGGGATCACCCAGTCGCTGCGCATCTGAAGGTCTTCGTTCAATGCCTTCATCGTATCGTAATTGAAGGTGTATTTGGCATTCTGGCCTGTGGAACACCAAATCAGCGTTTCGTGCGCATTGGTGAAGCGCCGGCCGCGGAAATTCGGCATCGGATTGGTCTTGCGCCAAATGATATCGTTCAGAATCCAAAATCCCAGATCCTGTATGATGGCGCCGACCCGGAAAATATTGTGGTACGAGCCGATGACCCAGAAACTGCCGTTGGGCTTCAATACGCGGCGCACCTCACCGATCCAGCCGCGGGTGAAGCGGTCATAGGCGGCGAAATCGTCGAATTTGTCCCATTCTTCATCGACGCCATCGACCAGAGTATTGTTCGGGCGTCTCAGGTCGTTGTTGAGTTGGAGATAATAAGGCGGGTCCGCAAACGCCATGTCGACACTTGCGGTCGGCATCGCGCGCAGAATTTCGAGACAATCGCCGACCAGGACGGAGTCGGTTTCAAGGGGATGTATTCGTGCCATGGCGACATTGATGCGTTATGCCGAGTCGCGCGTCAATGGGCCAGCAACGAGCGCGATCGGGTGACTGGAATTTGCGCCCGCGTCTGGACGGGCGACGGTCCGCCACCCGTCGCCCTTGCGGACTTCAGATGGCGGACCGCCCGTGTTGACGAAGGCCCTGTCGTTCGGTCATAGGCGGGCTGATCGTCGGCGTATTTCAACGGGTTCCGGCAGCGGCACTGGACCGGCTTTTTTTACGAAACACACCCTACACAAGCGTCCGCTTATAGAGTGCGCTCAGTTCAGCCCACGCCTTTTCCGCGCCGGGTTCGTTATAGACCGCGCTGGTTTTGACGCACCATCCGTGGTTACAGCCATCATAGACCTCCACCGTCGCGGGGCGGCTCACGGCGGCAAAGGCGGCTTTCAACTTGTCCTTCGCCTCGGGATCTTCGTGATCGTCGTTGGTCGCTACGCCACAATAGAATTGCGCTTTGGTCTTCGGAATCAGCAGATGCGGGCTATCCGGCTTATCCGTCACCAGTGACGCGCCATGGAAGGTCGCGGCGCCGCCGATCCGATCGGGCACTGCCGCGGCCGTCCGGAAGGTCAACGGTCCACCCATGCAATAGCCCTGCACGCCGACCTTTTTCTTCGTGTCGGTCTGCGGTTGGGCGTCGAGGAAGGCAATGAAGGCCGGGGCATCCGCCATGGTCGTCTCGGCCGTCAGTGTGGCCATCAGCGGGAAATACTTCTTGCGCACGTCTTGTGCGGTGTAGTCCGCCTCGGTCGTCGCCTTCATCGAGCGGTAGAACGGATTCGGTACGAGGACGACATAACCTTGCGCCGCCAGGCGACGCCCCATGTCGCGGAAGACCGGGCGCAGGCCGAAAATATCCGTCCAGATCAGCACAGCGGGGTGCTGGCCTTTGGAGGGGTAGAACAACACCGCGTCCGCTTCGCCGTCGGGCGTCTTCACCGTCACGTCTTTCGACACGACCTCGTCATCGGCAAACGCGGGCGGCGCGCCGATGACGGCCATTGCGGCCGCGGACAGCGTGAATACCCGCCGTGACATTGCCGGCGCATTGAATTGATGGATTTTATCGTCACACATCGCGTTGACCCTCGTTAGCTTCACTGTGGCCGGGAGCCTAACGCATGCTCGGCCAAAATGGAATCAACTAACCGGTTGACACCCACCGGTCGCGCGAAGCCGTGACGGGGTGCGGGGCAGGGTGACCATTCTTTGCGACTGGGCGGCAGAGTGTCGATTTGTTTGGCGTCGGTTTCGTGACGATCAAATCACAGCTATATTATATTTCGTCTCGATTTATTCTCCGTTTGACAGTCGATATTGTGTCCCTATTCTGCGCGCGACATTTAGAGGCAGACGCCGCCAATGACCTATCTTTCGCCCGACAGAACCTACCGAACCATCTGGATTTCTGACGTGCATCTCGGCACGCGCGGTTGTCAGGCAGAGTTTCTGCTCGATTTCCTGAAGCATAACGAAGCCGAGACCTATTATCTGGTCGGCGATATTTTCGACGGCTGGCGGATGAAGAAATCCTGGTATTGGAGCCAGGCGCATAACGATGTGATTCAAAAGCTGCTGCGCAAGACGCGCAAAGGTGCCCGCATCATCTATATTCCAGGCAATCATGACGAGGCGCTGCGCAATTTTTCCGGGACCATGCTGCAATTCGGCGGCATCGCGTTGCAAGATGAGGCGATCCACGAGACCGCCGATGGCAGGCGCGTGCTGGTCATTCACGGCGACTCGTTCGACGGTGTGGTGAAATACGCCAAATGGCTGGCGCTGCTCGGCGACTGGGCCTATTCGGCGATGTTGGGCGCCAATATCGTCTTCAACCGGGTTCGCCGACGGCTCGGCTATGGCTATTGGTCGCTCTCGGCCTATCTGAAGGCCAAGGTCAAGAACGCCGTCGAATTCGTCGGCGATTACGAACGCGCGATCGCCGACGAGGCGCGCAGGCGCGGGGTGGACGGCATCGTGTGCGGCCATATCCACAAGCCGGAAATGCGCGAGATCGACGGCACGCTCTATTGCAATTGCGGCGATTGGGTCGAGAGCTGCTCGGCGCTGGTCGAGAATCCCGATGGCACGCTGGAGATCATCCATTGGATGCAGCAGCGTGGGTTCGATCCGCTGACCCGCCGCCTGATGCCGCAAACGGAAGTTTCGGCGGTTCCGGCCGAATGAGTGC
>JBAVTK010000339.1:0-1724 GCA_049696095.1 Aliidongia sp.
GGCCTCCCCGCTTCGCTTCAGCCTGGGCGAGCCCGCTGACCGGGAGGCCGGCTCAGAAGCCGTACGGGAGCTTCAGCAGCAGCTCGCCGAGCACCGCCAGCGGCGGAGCACTGAGCAGCGAGATCAACGCGCGCGCCCGCTCGTGATATGGCGAGGGCTTCTGTCCTTGTTGCGCGCATTTGAGGCCAACGCCGAGAATCCGCTCCGGTACCACGATGCAAAGAACGTGAGTGACGGGGTAGCGCTACGGCTCGACCAAACGCCCGATCCTTCGATTCTTGGAGAGATGCGCGTAGCTCCGGGCGAGGGAGGTCGCGACTTTTCTGGAGAGGTGGTGTCGGTCGAGGGTGCATGGGCGACGATTCGGCCGGACAGAAGCGGCACACCGCAACCGTCCTCCTCGGGGGTGCTCCGCAGCGACCGACGGGCAGCAATCACGGCTATCGACCGCCAGCAGCGTGCGCTTGATGCGGTGGAGTACGGTCGCTGCGCGCGCGGGGACCTTGCCGAGCTGCTCGTAAACCCGAGCCGAGCGAGGAAGCCGGCACTGATGCCGGCACCTGGGTTTATCCAAGCGCTCGACGATTCCAAGAAGAATGCGGTTCAGGCTGCGATGGGCAGCGGCGACGTGCTGTTGGTGCGAGGCCCGCCTGGGACGGGCAAGACGACGTTCATTACCGAGCTGGTGCTTCAAGAACTCCGGCGCCAGCCAGGTGCACGGGTCCTGGTTGCCTCGCAGTCCAATGCCGCGCTAGACCATGCGCTGGCTGGCATCCATGAGCTGCAGCCGGACGTTGTTCTGCTGCGGATAGCACGAGCCGATGGCGAGAAGGTGGCCGTCTCAAGCGAGCCGCTGCTGCTTGCTGCGCACCTCGACCGCTGGAAGCGGGAGGCGGTTGCTACTGGCACGGATGCGCTGCGACGGTGGGCCGCCTCGGAAGACCTCGACGTTGAGGCGATCGACGCCGCCTCGTGGCTCTCAGTTCTCGCGAGTGGCTTGCGGGAGCTCGCAGATTTGGACGCCACCCGCGCTGAGGCCGACGCCCGCTTGCAGGAACTCCGCGGAAGCCGAGGGCGTGCGTCCCAAAGCGCAACCACCTCGCAGCTGGTGCGCGAGCGCCAGGAGGAGATAAACGAGCTACGGGAGGCACACGCCGTCTGCGTTGATCGCAACCGCGAGGCGGCGACGCGATTGATAGCGCTAGGCCAGCTCAGCCGACAAGCGCGACTCAGCTCCCTGGCCCCTGAGGAGTTGGAGGCCCAGGCCGACACGCTGCTGCCGGCGAACGCCGCTGGCGCCGAGGCGTGCCGGCGTCGCCTCGCTCTCCTGAGCGAATGGCACGCTCGTTTCGGACTCGGCCCAGCCTTCAAGGCGGCCACGCTGGCTCGCGCCAATGTAGTCGCCGCGACATGCGTTGGCCTCGGCGGACTTAGGGGTGCCGAGAGCGTGGAGTTCGACCTAGTGATCGTAGACGAGGCATCTAAGGCGACTGCACCCGAGATGTTGATCCCGCTATCGCGTGCTCGGCGGATTGTGCTCGTGGGAGACGACCGTCAGTTGCCACCCTATATCGAGGAGGGTGCGTTGGACGAGGAGCAGCTCGCCGAGCGGGGACTGATCGCGGAGGAGCTGAAGACGCCGCTCTTCAAGCAGCTAGCCGATGCGTTGCCAGATGAGAACGTCGTCGCGCTGACCCATCAGCATCGGATGAATCCAAGCATCG
>JBAVTK010000340.1:0-20392 GCA_049696095.1 Aliidongia sp.
GGTCTTGGCCAGATCCGCTTTGGCGCGGGCCGCCAAAAACGCCCGGAAATCGCGCGGCTGCAAACCGGCCAGGCTGGCGATCGACGGCAGCCCGCCCAGATGATCGCGCAGAAAATCCAGAAACGCCGCGAAATCCCGGCCATAAGCCGCCAGCGTATAGGCCGAGGCGCGCTTCTCGGTCTGCAACTGCTCGATCCAGGCGGCAATGACCGGCACGAGATCGGGGGCCGCAGCATAGCGCGCGAGGGGGATGGGATCGGGCCGCTTGACGGGCATGGCGATGATTATGATCTTGGCTCTGGAGGAGCCTCAGTGTCGTCTCAGGCAGGTTCGATGTCCAGACCGCCGCGGGTAAGCCTATCGGTAGCACTTGACAGCGCCCTGCAATTTCGCCGAACAGTGGTAGGACGAGGCAAGGGAATGCGCCCGTGCCGCGGCGATTTGACGGCTCAAAAACAGGACGCCCGTGAAATGAAGAGACTCTCCGCGCCGGCCCTGCTGGCTCTGCTGCTCGGTACCACCGCCCCGGCCCTGGCGACCGAGGTCACGGAAGCCGAATTGATGAAGGCGGCGACCAAGCTGGGCCAGCAATATGACGCCAACTATGCCAAGAAAGACCCCGCCGGCATGGCCGCCCTTTATGCGACGGATGGGCTTCTGGTCTCGCCGTCCGGCCCGATCGTGCGTGGCCGGGACGCGCTCACGTCATACTACACAAAGCGCTTCGCGTCGGGCGCCCACGACCATGCGATCAAAATCGTCGAGGTGCATGTCACGGGCAATGGCGGCTACGGCCTCGCCCAATTCTCCGTCACCGTGCCGCACCCGAACGGCGAGTTGGCCCAGGTCCATGGCAGCATCGTCGCCATCTACCAACACGATCCCGACGGCTGGCATATGAGCTTGGTCGAGCCGAGCGTGCCGGAACCGGCGGGGAAATAGCGAATGACGTTCAGGGTAAAGGCGATTCGGCGACACTGATGCAACAATTCACGTGGTCGGTTACCGATGCCTGGCAATGATGTGACTTTACGGTGCGGTGCGCGCTTTCACCTCTGCTGGCCTGCCCCCGAAAACCAGCCGGACCGAATTTGGCCCGCAGGGGCACAAAAACGCCGGCTCACGGTGTGCGTAACCCGAAACTGACACCTCGCCCGATCTCAACCGACCGTCACCCATGCAACGACTTGAGCGCCAATTCCGGTGCCGCCGAGACAATTGTGAGAAGTGCCGCCGCCGGCCCGGTCGGATAGCGCCGATGTTGTTCCCAGTTTTGCAACGTCTTGACGCTGACCCGCATGAGACGAGCGAATTCGGTTTGCGACAAGCCGATCTGCTCGCGCAATGCCTTGACATCAGTCCGCGGCACGTCGAAGCGCCGCGCGGCCGGTGCGGCACCTTTGGCGATGGCCGCGGCTTCTTTCAGGCTTTGGACCAGATCGCCGAACAGCGCCTTCTCCATAATCATAACTCCTTCACCAACGCCCGCAGGATGGCGGTTTCCTTGGCGGTCAAATCGTCCTTCTTCGACTTCGGATACACAATCAGCAGGTAGATTTGCTGATTGTCCTTGAGCCAGTAATAGATCACGCGAAGGCCGCCGCTCTTGCCGCGCCCCGGAACGGCATAGCGTATCTTGCGAATGCCGCCGCCATCCTTGATGAGGGCGCCACATTCCGGATCGTCGGCCAGTTCGCGTTGCAGGCCGCGATAGTCATCATCGGCAAGCAGAGCCGTCACCATCCGCGTGAAGACCGGAGTTTCGATGAATTCCATGACGCACCCTATCCGCCAATGGCGGATAGGGCAATGCCGATTTGCGGTGATGCTGTGGACGGCCAGCTTCCCGGGCGCACTGCCAGCTTACTTTTCTACGCGATAACGCCCGTAATGCCACGGCGAGAACTCTCACCCGTTGGGCGACGATCGACCGCATAGCGGGCCGCTCACAACGTTAACGCCCGTGTGGCGATCATTGTCGGAAAATACCGCGCGGGTCCGGTATCGGACCTTCCCCGATCGTTGTCCTTGAACGAATGGCTCAAGACGAAGCCCGCCTTGAGCCGCTCAATCCCGCCCGGCAAACGGGTTCGCCCCCTTGCGCAGCATCAGTCGAATCGGCACGCCGGGCAGGCCGAAATCGTCGCGCAGCAGATTGACCAGATAGCGCCGATAGGCGTCCGGCAGATCGCCCGGCTTGGACGAGAAGAGCGCGAAGGTCGGCGGCCTGGTATTGGCCTGGGTGATGTAGCGCAGGCGAAGCCGCGTGCCGTTGACCAGCGGCGGCGGGTGGCGTTCCTGCACCGCGGCCAGCCAGCGATTGAGCTTGGGCGTCGGCACGCGCTGGTTCCAGGTCTCATAGACCGCGAACACGCCCTTCATCAGCTTGTCGAGCGAGGCGCCGGTCGCCGCCGAGACCGGAACGCAGATGATGCCGGCCAGTTGCGGCAGCGAGATTTGCAGCCGATCGCGCAGTTTTTCCAGCGCCTTGGGCTTGTCCTCGATCAGATCCCATTTATTGACCGCGATGACCAGCGCCCGGCCCTCATCCTCGATCATGCGACCGATCGCCAAATCCTGCTTTTCCAGCATCACCGTGGCGTCGAGCACCAGCACGACCACTTCGGCAAAGCGGATCGCGCGCAGCGTATCGGCGGTCGAAAGCTTTTCCAGCTTTTCCTCGATATGCGCCTTGCGCCGCAGGCCGGCCGTGTCGGTCAGCTTGATCTCGTGGCCCTGCCAACGCCATTCGATCGCGATCGAGTCGCGGGTGATGCCGGCTTCCGGCCCGGTCAGCATCCGGTCTTCACCCAAAAGCCGGTTGATCAGGGTCGATTTGCCGACATTGGGTCGGCCGACGATGGCGAGTTGCAGGGGTTTCACCGCCGTCGGCGCTTCGGGCTCAGCATCGTCATCGACCGCCGCGGCCGGCGGGTCGAACGGCAGCAGGGCATCGAACAGATCGCCCAAGCCCTCGCCATCCTCGGCCGAGAGCGCGATCGGGTCGCCCAAGCCCAGCTCGAACGCCTCATAGGCGCCGGCCAGCCCGATCTTGCCCTCGGATTTATTGGCGATCAGCACGACCGGGACCGCGCGGCGACGCAACAGCTCGGCGAAATGCCGATCCATCGGCGTGATGCCGGTGCGGGCGTCGATCACCATCAGCACGACATCGGCCTCGTCGATCGCGCGCTCGGTCTGCTCGCGCATCCGGGAGAGCAGGCTGCGATCGTTGACGTCTTCGAGGCCGGCGGTGTCGATCACGGTGAATTCAAGCCCTGCCAGCCGCGCGTGGCCGGTGCGGCGATCGCGCGTCACGCCGGGCAGATCGTCGACCAAGGCCAGTTTCTGCCCGACCAGGCGATTGAACAGCGTCGACTTGCCGACATTCGGCCGTCCGATGATTGCGGCCGTAAAACTCATCTCGTCCTCATATTCCGGCCCGGACTAGCGCAGGGCCATCAAATCCGCATCATTGGTCATCAGATAGAGCGTGTTGTCGGCCACGATCGGCGGCAAGAAACTGCCGGCCGACAATTCGATATGGCCCAGCACGGCGCCGGTATAGGGCGAGATCGACCAGACCTGACCATTCGACGCGACGGCGATCAAGCGGTCCCCCGCCAGGATCGGCCCGGCCCAATGCAGCGGGTCTTCCTTGTCCTTCATATTTTCCCAGCTATCGAGCTGAGTGATCCAGCGCACGCGACCCTCGGCGCGGGTCAGGCACAGCAATTCGTTGCTGGTCGAAAGCACATAGACAAAGTCGCCCGCGACCCAGGGTGCATAGATGCCGCCGACATCCTGTTCCCAGACCCGATTGCCGCTGCGCAGATCGATCGCCGCCATGCGGCCGGCATGGCTGACGACATAGACCCGGCCGCGATCGACCACCGGCCGGCCGCGAATGTCGGCCAGCGTCGAGATCGCATCGAAGCGGCGCGTCGCCGACAGGCTGTCGCTCCAGATAACCCGGCCGTTTTCGACGCGCAGCGCCGTGACCTCGCCGGATGAGAAGGTGGCGATCACGGCGTTGCCCTCGATCGCCGGGCTGGCACTCCCGGCAATCTCGGCCGGTTCCGGGATCGAATCGTAGCTCCATAGGCGATGGCCATCCTCGGTCGACAGTGCTTGCAACTGATTATCGACGGTGATGATGAATAGGCGGCCTTCGGCGACCGTTGGCGCGCCCCGCAATGGCGAGCCGACCGAGACGCGCCATTTGACCTTGCCGTCCTTGGCGTCGAGTGCCAGGATTTGGCCGTAGCCGCTGGTAACGAAGACCCGGCCGCCATCGAAGGCGATGCCCCCGCCCCAAGCCTGATTGTCGTTATCCTCGGGGGTGATGTCGGTTTCCCAGAGCTTCTTGCCGGTTCCGGCATCGAGTGCTGTGACCAGCGATTTCGCATCCATGGCATAAAGCACGCCATCGACCACGACCGGGCCGGCCAGCAACTGGGCAAAGCGCGAAGCGCCCTCGCCAATCTCGGCCTGCCATTTCACCGCGAGTTCGTCGGGCAAAGACGGGTGGCCCATGCTGTGGCTGGGCACGCCGCCCGATTGCGGCCAATCCTTGTTGGGTGCCGGCCGCGGCAAGGCGACATCAAGGCTCGTCAAGGCGAGATCTGGTTCGACCGGTTTTTGCAGTGCCAGCACCGAAATGCGCTCGCCCGGCAGCTTTTCCTTGTCCGCCTTGAAAATATCGCAGCCGGACACGGCCAGCGCCGCGATGATCACAAGCAAGAACCCGCGAAAAATATGCACCGATGATTCCTAACGGCTGAGAGCGGCGATGATTTCAGTAGCGCGCGCGCGCATGGATTGCGGCGCCGCCAAATCATCGGCAAGCTGTTTATAGGATTTGAGCGCCGCCGGTTTGTCGCCCGATTTGTACTGGGCAAGGGCGGTCAGTTCGAGCGCATCGAAGCGCCAAGCCCCGGTCGATACCGTCAGGGGCTGAAGCTGCGCGATGAGATCAGCAGCGGGCTCGTCGTCGAGGCCGTATTGCGCGGCAAGGATCACCGCCAGGCTGTGATAGGGCTCATCGACACCGCTATCCGCGGCAATCGCCTTCAGCGCCGCGAGGCCGCCGGCCTTGTCGGGGCCATGGGACTTCAACGCCGCGGCGTTGAGTCGCGCCAGCACGGCGTAGCTCGAACCCCGATCCGCGGCGATCGCGTCAAACCCCTCGACCGCCTTGGCGGTGTCGGATTTGGCCAGCGCTTCGACCTCGCTATAGCGCAATGCCGCCGCAGCATATTGTGCCTGGCGATAATCCCGCCATCCGACACCGGCGGCGGTCGCGGCAACGACACCAATGGCGGCAGCCACTATCCAACCCCGATAGCGCAGCCACAATTTTTCCAGACGGTCACGGCGAAGATCTTCATCGATCTCGTTAAAGATATCGGCCAACAGGGCCTCCAAGCGATAAACCACGAATTCGGGCGGACCATAGCCGGTCGCACGCCCGGACGCAAATCCGCCCTCGTCCCGATGCGACAAGGTGGCAACCGCGAGCTATGCGAATTTCTCGTGCCGAATTTGACACAGCATGCGGTGATACGCGTGGCACGCGGAGCGTTATAGTAGCTGTGGCCATTTCTGGTGCCACGGGCTGATGCCGAGGATATGCCATGCGTCCCACGCCGGTTCGATCCGCCACCACCGATTTGGCTACAGCCCGGCAGACGCCGTTCCGCGTCCTCGTCGTCGAGGACGATCCGCTGGTTGCGACCTATATCGCTGATGTGCTCCAGGAAACCGGCTTCGAAGTGATCGGAATCGCCTCGACCGGGTGCGAGGCCCTGTCGATCGCCCGCGATGTCGGGGCCGATATTGCCTTGGTTGATATCATGCTGTCCGGCCCGCAGGACGGGATTGATGTCGCCGGCTCGATCCTTCGTCTGTACGGCATCGGCACGATCTTCCTGTCGGGAACGAGCGACCCGGAGATAGTCGAACGGGCCGGCGAGATCCAGCCCTATGGTTTCCTGCGCAAGCCATTCCGTCCGGGCCAGATGTATAATATGCTCGTCCAAGCGCTGAACCGCGGCGCCGGAGCCAACGCGCCGGACCCAGCATCCTCTTGACGGCACCGCCCGACCCCGGCCGACCGTCTGCAACAGGCGGTACCTGACAATGACGCTCGAAAGCATCGCGGCCTTAACCTTCGATGTGTTCGGCACGGTCGTCGATTGGCGTGGCAGCCTGATCCGCGAAGGTGCGGCGCTGAGCCGCCGCACCGGAATCGCCGCCGATTGGGGCGGCTTTGCCGATGCGTGGCGCGGTCGCTATCAGCCGAGTCTCTCCGATGTGCGCGAGGGGCAACGGCCCTGGACGCGTCTTGATAATCTGCATCGCGAATCGCTCGACCATCTGCTACCCGAATTCGGCCTCGATGGCCTAAGCGAAGCCGAGCGCGCCGACCTCAATCTCGCCTGGCACCGCCTCGACCCCTGGCCCGACGCTGTCGCCGGGCTTGATCGGCTGAGGCAACATTTCATCTTGGCGACGCTCTCGAACGGCAATATCCGCCTGCTGGTCGATATGGCCAAGCGCGCCGGCCTGCCTTGGGATGCGATCCTCGGCGCCGAGGTGGCAAAAGCGTACAAGCCGCTGCCGGCGGCCTATCTGGCGACCGCCGATCTGTTGAATCTGCCACCGGAGCGCTGCCTGATGGTCGCGGCGCACTACGCCGACCTGGTTGCCGCCCGGAGCAACGGCTTCAAAACCTGCTATGTCTGGCGCCGCGCCGAGTTCGGGCCGCGGGTGAAGGATGACCTGCCGGCCGAACATGGTCTCGATCTCGTGGTCGAGGATTTCCTTGATCTCGCCGACCGACTCGGCTGCGCCTGAAACCGATCATGGCGGTCCGTGCGCTTGTGAGATTTCCCGACAACCGCCTGCGCGTTCCGGCCGCCCCGGTCGAAATCTTCGATGACGCGCTGCGCAGCCTCGCTGCCGATCTGGCGGACACGATGCGCGCGGCAC
The DNA here is from genome assembly GCA_049696095.1 of Aliidongia sp. GTDB lineage: Bacteria > Pseudomonadota > Alphaproteobacteria > ATCC43930 > CGMCC-115725 > JAXDMU01. Next base: position 6,994 of record JBAVTK010000340.1, read on the forward strand.
CCGGAATCGGCATCACCGGCCCGCATATCGGCGTGCTCCAACGCGTGGTGGCGATCGAGCTGTCGGCCGACGACGAGGTGCGGAACTACGTCAATCCCGAAATCACCTGGCAATCGCCCGAAACGAGCCAGCAGATGGAGGGCAGCGTCTCGATGCCGGGTGTCCTCGACGAGATCGAACGCCCCGCCAGGGTCCGTGTGCGCTACCAGGATCTGACGGGCCACGAGCGGACGGAAGAGGCCGAAGGACTGCTCGCCTTGTGCCTTCAGCACGAGATCGATCAACTCGACGGGCTTTTCTGGATCTATCGGCTGTCCCGCCTGAGACGGGACCGGGTCATCAAGCGCTTCGAAAAGCTCCGGCGCGAGGGTGTCGCGGACGCTTAGAGGGGCGACGCCGAGGATCGATCGGCGAGCGCCAGGGTGATCCAGCTATCGCCATGTGCCGTTTGATCCGGGCTCGTCGGGAGCTGCCCAACGATACTCGCATTGTAGCATTCGCGATCTGATAAGAACTGGGCGGTGAAACGCCCGCTATTCGCGGCGATTATGACGGGTAACGCGATGGCGCCCGCGAGCCTCCAATAGCGCGACGCTTTCGCCGCCAGGATAAACAGCGCCCACCCAACCATCGCATATGGAATGAAGAAATAACGCTCACCACCCCACAAAAATGCGCTTACAAGTTGGATTTGATGGCCACCGACCCGCATTAAGCCTGCAAACAATATACATACTGAAAATAACGCCATTGCATAGAGTCGAATACGCCATTTGGCTTTCAGCTGGACAAAGCAAATGACGAGCGGGAACGCGAGCAAGAAAACTAAAATCTGAATATCCATTCGTGGAACAGTCGGATAACCGAAGAGTGGCGCGATTACTCCCCAAAAACCCCAGACAGGAACAAGAGGCCAATCTACAAATTTTCCGACTGATGCAAAATTGTGCGTTAGTAGGCTGTGAAATTGAAGCGAGGCGGCAATCACGACTACAGCAAAAAGGACCATCTCATTTTTGCTGTCTCGATAAATTATTGCCCGCATGAAGAAAAATGGCAACAAGAAGATCGAAAATGGTCCGGTCGTTGCAATTATAAACACGACAATCGGTTGAATAAGGCGGATTTCTCGCTTGGGATCACGATCCTGTATACACAGTAACATAAAATAAGGCGCAATGATCCACTGTACATTGGTCAGTATCAGAAAAACTTCGCCGCCATGAGGCATCAAGAGCGGCAAGACAGAAAAAAGCCATTTCGCACCAACATTAAAGCGAGAAAATGAAATCGCAACGGCAACTGCCGCCGCGATGATGCCCGCCGCCATGTTGTAGGATATGCCCATGTGCTCTGGCGGAACAATGGCCTCAAATAGAATCGCCACAAGACGCGGCACGGTATGGTAATACCCTGCATAGGGGATTGCGATGCTCTGCCATCCGAATGTGATCGCCTGACCGAAGAATACTGGTCCATCTTCAGAGCATAGCCGGGCATTGGTAAAAGCGTACGGCTTTCTAAAATATAGGATAATCAAGGTAAGAAAAAAACTGATCGCCGCATCATAGTATATTCGGTTGCGCGACTTTATACCAGGTGCTTCGATCGAAAAATTTGCGTTCACCGAATAATCCTCGCTATTCGAATCGTTCCAGTGTCTGACCATTATCGCGAACGGACCGGTTCCGCGCCCGAATGAAGGATCACCTCCAGCTCACGGCTGTTGCCGGCAATCCAATCACAGACATCGGCGACGGTCGTGCCGACGGACCGGGTTGGCGCCCAGCCAAAGGCAGCGGATACCGCAGCGTTGTCCGTCACATACCACGGAATATCGCCGGGACGGGTCGCCGGATCGCGGTCGATGATGATGGATCGGCCAGTCAGGCTCTGGCACAAAACCGTCAACTCGGCCAGAGAGATCGTTCGGTCGATACCGCCGCCGGCATTGAAGACGCTGCCGCGATGTGCGGCCATGCCGGAAAGGCCCCGCGTAACCAGATCGACGGCGTCATCGACATGCAGCACGTCGCGCAGCTGGTGCCCATTGCCGCCGTAGCCACAATAGCTAAGTGGCTTGCCAGCGTGGTGGCGAGCGGCCCAAAGTGCGACGAAGCCCTGGTCGAGCTTGCCCATCTGCCACGGCCCGGCGATCACACCAAAGCGCACGATCAGGGCGGGCAGATTGTAGACATCGGCAAATTCCTGCACGATCAATTCGGCGGCGAGCTTCGAGGCACCATAAAGCGTACGCCGTCCGGGCAGAGCGAACTCGGTGGTCACCCCGTCGACGGTAACCCCGGGGGGCAGAGCGGCATGGCGGTCCAGAACGAATCGGTCGCCCTCGGTGGCGAGAGGCAGCGCGCCAATCCGATCGAACGGATAGACACGCGAGGTGGAAACGAACAGCAGAGCGGCGGCACCGCGCCGCGCCAGCTCCAGGCAGTTGATTGCGCCGCCAAGATTTGTGTCGAGCAGATAGCGCGCGTCACCATCGCGGCCGGCCAAGACCGACGGCTCGGCCGAACATTCGACGATGGCATCGAGTGCCCCGATTTCAAGGTCGCCGGGCGAGCGAATGTCGCCATGGCGGAATTCGATGCCGCGCGCGGCAAGGCGAGGCACATTCAGCTCGCTGCCCCGCCGGCGCAGATTGTCGAGGGCAATGATGCGTGCGGCGGGGTATTCCGACCTCAGCCGAAAGGCAATCGCGGACCCGAGAAACCCCGCACCGCCCGTGATGAGGAACGTCTCCATGTGCGGCCGCTACTTCTGCTGATTCGCCGGCGGCAGGAATTCTTCGGCGCTCGTGGCGGGATCGTCGCGCCGGTCTGGCCGACGTCGGTAATCCCCGCGCGACAACGATCTTTCGACCAGGCAATAAAGCATGATGAACGCGTAGCGGCTGCCCATCTCGCGGATCCTCAGCTTCGATAATCCAACCTTCCGATTTTGCCACGATATCGGAATGACAGCGAACGAGTAGCCACGGATGACCGCCTTCAGCGGAAGCTCGATTGTCAGATTGAAGTGATTGGACAATATCGGCTGTACCCCGGCAATAACTTCACGCCGATAGCATTTGAATGCATTGGTTGTATCGTTCAAGCCATGCAGAAAGAGCGTCTGTAAGACGCTGTTGGCGATGCGGTTCAGGAGCAATTTGTGAAGGGGATAGTCGACAACGACGCCGCCACGGATGAAACGCGAGCCGAACACGCAATCATATCCCTCTTGGAGCTTGTACCAGTAGCGAACGACATCGCCGGGCGCGTCCGACCCGTCAGCCATCACGACGGCGACCGCTTCGCCCCGCATTTCGGACAGCCCGTAGCGAACGGCAAAGCCGAAACCATTTGGCAGGCGGTTTTCAACACAGCGAACCGACGGAAAGCTGGCCTCCAAAACGCGTCCTTCAGCCGCCGTGTCATCGGTTGAGTGATCGTTGACGACCACGATTTCGTGAGTGATGGCGGCAGCATCCAGCGCTTCGACCAGTGCCGAGACCGTCCCGATCAGATTTCCCGCTTCATTATGTGCCGGCACAACGACCGACAGCATGCCGGCCTGCCCATTTCCGACCCATTCCGCCAACGGACCCGCTTTGGCTTCGATCATCGTGCTGCACTCGTGGCCCGCATGGCGTCGCGTAGGTTCAATGAGTTCCGATCCCCTTGGAATCACACAATTCCAACGCAAAATCAAGGTCCGGATCGGATTGTGACTTTAATGATTGTCGCGCGGAATCCCCGATATCTGGGCAATCTGTTGATATTTCACCGCTGGTTCCGACACCATGCCCGCGCCAAGTTGGCCGACCATCGAGCGCTGAATCTCCTGCCAGGGCGTCTGGGAGGCCGGATATCGATAGCCGCCAGCCGCTTCGAGCACCGCGCGGCGGCAGCCAGTTCGGATTCGAGCACCAGCATATCGACCCGGCCGGCCGCATATTGACCACCCCCACGGGTGAGGGTGCGCTACCGTGATCTCGACGGCGAGGAGCGGATCGAAGAGGCCGACGGGCTGATCGCCATGTGCCTCCAGCACGAGATCGATCAACTCGACGGGATCTTCTGGATCTACCGGCTGTCCCGCCTGAGACGGGATCGACTCGTCAAACGCTTCGAAAAGATTGGATGCGCGGAAAGGGAGGGCGCCTGACCGTCACCGGGGGTGACGCCGTGCGCTCGATCTCGTAGACGTGGCAGAACTCTTCCCGCTCCCGCGCCGGCGCGAAGACCATGGCTTCGCGCACCGGCTTCATTCCGCATGCCTGCATTACGGCAAGCGATTTCGCATTGGTCGGCAGTGCCGCCGCTTCGATCACGTCGAGGTCGAGCAAGCGGAAACCCGCGGCCAGAACGGCGGGCGTGACCTCTTTCATGTACCCTTTGCCATGGTGCCGCTCACCCAGCCAGGATCCCAACCGCCCACGACGACGCTCCGCGTCGTTTCGCTGGATCCAGGTCCAGCCGAGCAATTCGCCATCGGCCCGCGCCACAATGGCGAAGGGGAGCGCATCCCCGGTGAAGGCCGATCGGCGACTCGCCTCGATCCGCGTCGTCGCCATCTCGGGGGTAAAGGGCGTTGGCCAATTGGCGACCCAGCGGCTCACCGCCGGGGTCATCAGTGCGGATGTCGCGGCAGCGTCGCCCAAGGCCACACAGCGCAAATGCAGGCGCGCCGTTTCCAATGGGTCGAACGGGTCGAACGGGTCGAACGTCATGAATTAACTCTACTCCCAAACTAATACGCGCTAATGATTATCGCGCGGCATCCCTGAAGTCTGCGCGATATGGTGGTACTTCGCCGCCGGTTCAAGCACCATGCCCTCGCCGAGCTGGCCCACCATCGAGCGCTGAATCTCCTGCCACGGCGTTTGTGAGGCCGGATAGCGATAGCCACCGGCTGCTTCGAGCGCCGCGCGACGAGCGGACAGTTCGGGCTCGCCTACCAGCATATCGACCCGCCCGGCGCGCAGATCGACCCGGACCCGATCGCCGCTTCGCAGCAACGCCAAGCCGCCACCCGCTGCCGCTTCGGGCGAGGCATTGAGGATCGAGGGCGAGGCGGAGGTGCCTGACTGCCTGCCGTCGCCGATGCAGGGCAGGCCCGCAATGCCGCGCCGGATGAGATAGGCGGGCGGCCGCATATTGACCACTTCGGCCGAGCCGGGATAGCCGATCGGGCCGGTACCACGCATGACGAGGATCGAGGTTTCGTCGATCGCAAGCGCCGGATCGTCGATCCGCGCGTGATATTCCTCCGGACCGTCAAACACCGTGGCGCGGCCCTCGAAGGCATCGGGATCTTGCGGGTTCGATAAATAGCGGGCACGAAATTCGGGCGATATCACGCTGGTCTTCATGATCGCCGACTGAAACAAATTGCCGGTCAGCACCAGGAAGCCCGCGGATTTGAGGATTGGCCGATCGATCGGCCGGATGACCTCATGATTCACGCTCTGTCGTTCCGTACAATTCTCCAGGAGTGAGCGGCCATTCACCGTTCTCGTGCCCGGTCGGATCAGGCCGGCCTTGGCCAACTCGCCGACCACGGCCGGCACGCCACCCGCGCGGTAATAATCCTCACCCAGATACTCACCGGCCGGCTGGAGATTGACCAGCAGCGGCACATCGCGGCCGTGGGTCTGCCAATCCTCCAGCGACAGCTCGACACCGGCATGGCGCGCGATCGCGGCCAGGTGAATCGGCGCGTTGGTCGAGCCGCCGATCGCCGAATTCACCGCGATCGCGTTGAGGAACGAATCCCGGCTCAGAATGTCCGAGGGTTTCAGATCCTCCTCGACCATCGCGACGATGCGGCGGCCGGTTTCATAGGCGATCTGCTGACGCTCGCGATAGGGGGCCGGGATCGCGGCCGAACCAGGCAATTGCATGCCGAGCACCTCGGCCAGCGAGTTCATCGTCGTCGCCGTGCCCATCGTGTTGCAATAGCCGGTGGACGGCGCCGAGGCCGAGACCATCGCGAGGAATTCCGCCTCATCGATCTTGCCCGCCGCCAGCAGCTCGCGCGCCTGCCAGACGATCGTGCCCGAGCCGACGCGTTTGCCGCCATACCAGCCATTCAGCATCGGCCCGACCGACAGCGCGATTGCCGGAATATTCACGCTCGCCGCCGCCATCAGACAGGCCGGCGTGGTCTTGTCGCAACCGATGGTCAGCACCACCCCATCGAGCGGATAGCCGTAAAGCACCTCGACCAAACCCAGATAGGCGAGGTTGCGATCGAGTGCCGCGGTCGGGCGCTTGCCGGTTTCCTGGATCGGATGCACCGGAAACTCGATCGCGATGCCCCCCGCCGTCCGGATGCCCTCACGCACGCGCTCGGCCAGCACCAGATGATGCCGGTTGCACGGCGAGAGATCCGAGCCGGTCTGGGCGATGCCGATGATCGGCTTGCCCGAGCGCAATTCGTCGAGAGTCAATCCGTAATTCAGATAGCGCTCAAGATAGAGCGCCGTCATGCCCGGATCGGCCGGATTGTCGAACCAGGCGCGCGAGCGAAGCGGTGCTTTCGGGCGAGCATTATTGTGTGAGGACATCGTGCGGGAAACCCTGCCAGGAGAATCTGTTGAAAGATGCTGCACCGGCTCGCGGATCGGGTCAAAAGCCTTCTTCGATGCGGCCCACTCCTTTCGGCGTGCCGCACCGGGCGTCGCATTAGCTGCGGTCGCCCGACCGGCCCTACTTGGGGCCGGCCGGGAACGATCTGACGAATGTTAGAACTTCACGCTTGCCGTCACGAACATTGTCCGACCAAGCGAATCGTATTGGCCGGGATAAGTGTTGGCGCCGCCAAAGCCGGCATCGCCGGTGATCAGGCCATCGACAAGTGGCGGGTTGCGGTCGAACAGATTATTCACACCGACCGTGACTTTCAGATTTTCTTTGACATTCCAGGTCGTCGCCAGATCGAAATAATCGAACGCGGGAATCGACGGACTGACCCCGTTGAAGGTACCGGCAAGTGCCGGTTGGCTGCTGTTCACATCCAATTGAACGCCGGAGAGGTGGCGCCAATTGAGCGAGACATTGACATCCCAGGGCGAAATCCAGGTCGTGCGGAGAGAGTGCCGATAAGTCGAGGTCGGTGTGCTGCATTCCGTACCATATAGCCCGGCACAATCAGCCGAGGGCGTACCCGGCTCGAAGAAAATGTCCTGGAGAATGACGTTGCCGGTATAGTTGAAGGTCACATCGCCCAGATTTCCGGCATGGAGGAAGTCGAGACTGTGTCGGTATTGTGCTGACAGGTCGAGGCCGTTTTCCACAGCGCCGCTGACGTTGCTCTCGGTTGCCTGCACAAAGCCGGGGCCGTTTTCGGCAAACAGGATACCGTTCGGACCACGATGGATCAGATTACAGAGCGCATTGTTCTGTACGCATCCGTTGACGATGTTGGCGGAACCTTGGTTACCGATCAGATTGGAGATATTGATCGTGTAATAGTCCGCGGAGAACAACAGATTCGGTACGAAGGTTGGAGTCAGGACGACACCCCAGGTATAAGTCTCGCCGAGTTCCGGTCTGACCGCCGGATTGCCGCCGGTCAGTTGCACGCACTGATCGGCCGGACACTGGGCAATATGGCCGAATTGCGCGGGCGTGACACCGCTCCGTTCGCATTGGGCCAAGGTCGCGGTCGGCGTTGCGCCGGCGCAGGGGTCGGCAAATGCGAAAAGCGTGGTCGCTTGCGGCGAGAACAACTCGATGACATTCGGCGCCCGCAAAGCCTGATTATAGCCACCGCGAAGCCGGACATCGTCGATGATCTGCCAATCGCCCTGGATCTTGTAGGTATTGGTATCGAAGGTCTGCGGGGTGCCGTAGATCGCGTAGCCGGAATGCCGCAAACCGAGATCGAGATCGACCGCTTTGGCGAACGGCAAATCTTCGATCAGTGGCGCATGGATTTCGCCGAAGAAATCCTGGTCGTCGAACGATCCGCTGATTGGCTGCGGATTGCCACCGAGTCCGATCAGATCGCCGGAGGATTGTTCGGCATCAGGTGCGCTTGTCAAATTTTCGAACCGATATTCGAATCCGCCGACGACCGCGACCCCATTCTTGGCCAGCGGACTCTTGACGCCGAATTGACCAAGATCGCCGGAGACGTTCGCTTGGGCGACGACTTCGGTGCTGGAGCCCACCGTAAGCGCATCTTGCAGCACACTCGACTGCGCCGCGACGGAGCCATTGCGGGAAAAGATGTTGAGCGGAACGCAGCCGGCATTGCCGGAAATGCAAACCGGTTGGCCGGCGGCGTTGGTCGTCACCAGCAACGCATCCTGCACCTTGGTGACGGAAGCGAAGCCGGTAGTAAGCGACTGTTCGACCGACGTGTAATAGGATGCCGAGACATCGTAGTTGAAACCATACGGCAACTCGCCGCGCGAACCGACCAGCAAACGATAGTCGGTATGCTCGAAATTCTCCTGGCGGGGTTGGGAGAACCGCAAACCGGGCAAGAAAATACCGACCTGACCGGGACCGGCACCGAATTGGCCGACATAGTTCGGATCGCCGCACCCGATCGACAGGGCCTGTTGCTGGCCGAGGAAGGGATTGTTGCAATTGACGTTGACGAAAGCGCCGCCCAGGAACAGACCACCAGCTGCGATCTGTTCAGTAGTCCGATCATCCAGGAAGCCGAACTCCGTATAGAGATCGGCCCAAGGCGCCACTTCGTAATGGGCAAAGCCACCGAAATTATAGCGCTGGTCCTCACGCAGCAGGGCATTTTCCGGCTCGGTATTGAACAGCGGCAAGCCGGCTTGGGGCACCGGCAGGAACGAGGCGGTGCCGTTTGGATTGGTCGTCGCGAATCCACCGGCACCCGGACCGGCGGTATTGGGACCGCTCGGGAAGGTGCCATCCGGGTTCGGTGCGACGTTCAGGAAAAAAGGCCCCTTGCGGCGAGTTGACCGAACCGCCGCAGCGCAAAGCGCCGCCCGGCCCGATGCCCTGGATGGTGCAGGCCGAAAAATCGCGCGCGCTCTGGAAGATCGGGTCGGTATGTGCGTCCGTCGCATAGATCGTGACGTTGCTCTTACCGTTAGCGCCATCGGCACCGGCGATGATCGTGCTCTGGCGGACGAACCCATCCAACTGACTGCCGGGAACCGCGATCGGGCCGCCGGCGTTGCCGGCCAGGAGTGCATCCGCCGGACTGTTACCGTTATCGTGCTGATGGATTTCGAAGGTTTGGTCCAGCTCGATACCTTCGAAATCCCGTTTCAGCTTGAAATTCACGACACCGACCAGCGCGTCGGCACCGTAATCGGTCGAAGCGCCGCCGGTCAGTACATCGACGCTCTGCACCAGCGGGCTCGGGATGAAATCGAGATCGGCCGCGGTGCTCAACGGATCACCCGGCCCGAGGCGCTTGCCGTCGATCAGCACCAGTGTGCGATTCGAACCGAAACCGCGCAGAGAGACTGTCGCAATGCCGTTGGAACCGTTTGACACCGTGCCGGTTTGCTCGGCAATGACCTGCGGCAGCTGATTTAACAGCGTCTCGACGCTTGTAGTCCCCTCCTGCCTGAGATCTTCGGCGCTGACCGAAACGACCGGCGATTCCGAGACAGCGTTAGGGTCCCGAATGCGTGTGCCGGTAACCTCGATCCGCTCAGCATTTACCGGCGCTGCTTGTGGCACGGCCTGGGCCGTCTGCCCGGTCGTGTGGGCAAAGCCGGGTATCGCTACCATCAGTGCCATTGCGGCGACAGAGCCGGTGACCCTTAAACGCAACGCCAGCGGACTTGGCAGAATTTTGAAGGACACCGCCCCTCGTTCAGATCCTTTCATCAACCCCCCCTATATGATTGCCTAACTATGCAACTTGATAAACATCCATTCTGTAAGTAATAAACTATCAGTTTGGAAGTAATCTGCTATATCACATCTTGCTTCTAGAATAAAATATATTTTATTCTACCTATTAATTACTGCTCTTCGTACATCACCGGCGGAAACGACAAGTTTTTACCATTTCTATTAAGAGAATTTCATACGTTTGCACTCCACTATAAAATAGTAAACTTAATTCCAAAGTGGAAAATAAATAATTTCATTAATTATTTCAGTGATTGGCACTGTATTAACCGACGAATATCACGTCAATTTTCTCGCATCAAACGATAGGGTGCGCTGTGATGATATTCGTTCTTAGAGATTAAATGGCAATCAGTACGTTATAACTGATCAATAAACACAGCCCGACTGGTCACACGGGATTGCCCCGGCCGTCGGTTTCGATGAGATTGGCTCTGCGCGCTATACCACGCCAGCGCGGCCCCCCAGAACGGCCGCGGCCACGCGCCCTCTGCGGCGCTTGCGCATCGCGCCCGCTTCTCCGTAGGGTTCTTCCGAGGCGACCCGGTGCTATAAGCCGCCCAATATTGCAATACCGACGAGGAACCGATGACGCCCAATGAAATTGCCCGTGTCCAGGATTATCTCCGCCGGACCTTCGCCAATGACCGCATCGCCATCGATGTGCCGACCAAGCGGGGTGCGCCGGTCGAAGTGCGCATCGGCGACGAGTTCATCGGCGTGCTGCACCGCGACGACGAGGATGGCGACGTCTCGTGGTCGCTGGTGATCACGATCCTCGACGAGGATCTACCGCCGGCCAGCCCGGTACCGCCGAAGCGCCGCTGAAGCCCCGGCCATGGCGACGATCTTCGTGGCGCGCAGTGCCGATCTCAGCCAATGGGCGTCCGATGTCGGCCTGTCCAAGCATGTCTATAAGCTGGGCGTCACCGAGGCGCCGGTGAAGGAGATCGTCGCGGCCGGCTGGTCGGGCTTCCCCGGCTGGAGCGTGGTCAGGAAGCGCGAGGGCATCGAGGGGCTCGACAACGAGACCGCAATCGCGCATGTCGCCACCCGGGTCAAGATGATCGACCCGGCGCTTTATCCGCGGTTGCGCGGTGAGACTGGCATCTTCAAGGTAACGCCGGCCCAGGTCGAAAACCACATCGTGCTGACCCGCGCGTTGGCTGACACACCGCAGAGCGGCGAGATCAAGGTGAAGCACCCGGATTTCGCCGATTATCTGATCCACAACGCGTTGCGCTAATTCTTCAACCGCCGCCGCCCGCCGCGCCAGATCTCCACGAAATTCTCCGGCTTGGTCAGCACCGCCAGATCGCGGGTCGGATCGCCCTCCACCACCAGGAAATCGGCGAAGGCCCCCGGCACCAATTCGCCGAGCTTGCCCTCGTGCCGCAGAATCCGGGCATTGACCAAGGTCGCGGCGCGCAGCACCTCGATCGGACGTTCGATTTCGCCACGGATCAGGAATTCGCGGCTCTGATCATTGCCCAATTGGCCGATCAGGTCGGTGCCGAAGCCGATTTCGACGCCGGCCGCCTTGGCGAGTTCGATCGAGCGCAGGCCGGCTTCAAGCACGATCTCGTTCTTGGCGAGGCTGTAATCGCTGAGGCCGTAATCTCGGCCGCGCCGCTTCAGCGCATCATAGGCGACCAAGGTCGGCACCAGAAAGGCGCCATGCGCCGCCATGAGACGCGCGGCCTCGGCATCGAGCAGATTGCCGTGCTCGATCGTCCGCACGCCCTGCGACACGGCCCGCCCGATCGCTTCGGCGGTATAGGCATGGGCCGCGACGTAAGAGCCCCAATGGGCGGCGGCTTCGCAAGCGGCGGCAATCTCGTCGAGCCGATATTGCGTGCTCTCCAGCGGGTCCGCTTGCGAGCTGACGCCGCCCGACACCATGATCTTGATCAGATCGGCGCCCTTGCGAAGCTCGTCGCGCGCGGCATGCAGCACGCCATCGACGCCGTCGGCGATGCGCGAAGTGTGGCTGAGGCCGGAACAGCAGGCACAGCCCGGCCCGTCCTCGGTGCGCAGGCGGAAATCGGCATGGCCGCCGGTCTGGCTCAGCGCCTTGCCCGAGACGAACAGGCGGGGTGCCTCGATCAGGCCGGTCTCGCTCGCATGCTTGATCGCCCAATCGCCGCCGGCCACGTCGCGCACCGTGGTAAAGCCGCGCGCCAGCATGCCGCGCAGCGATTGCGCCGCGCGCAGCGCCAGCAAGGTCAGCGGAATTTCGGCCAGCCGGTGGAAATCGACCTCGCACAGATAGGCATGGACATGGGCATCGATCAGCCCCGGCATCAGCGTCCGGCCGCCGAGATCGATGCGGATCGCCGAGTCGGAGACGACCGGGCGATCCGACACCTCCTTTATCTGGTCGTCCTCGATCAGCATCGCGATGCCATCGATCAATTCATCCCGCCGGGGATCGAGAAATCTGCCACCCTGGAACAGATAGGAAGCCATCACGCCCTCGTGCCGAAATTGCCGATGCGATAGGATTGGCAAAGCAGAGCCTGAGTCAAGGTGCCAAGGAGAATGACATGAGCAGTGCGAAACCGGTCTGGGCCGGTGTGTTTCCGGCGGTGACGACTCAGTTCAAGGCCGATTTCTCGGTCGACCTGCCGGCGACGCAGGCGATGGTGCGCCGCCTGATCGAGGAGGGCGTCGATGGCATCATCGCGTGCGGCTCGGTCGGCGAGAACACCGCCTTGCTGCCGGGTGAGAAGCGCGACATCGTCGCCGCGATCGTCGAGGCGGCGGCCGGCCGCGTCCCCGTGTTAGCCGGCCTGGGCGAGATCACGACCGAGGCCGCCCGCCTTTATGCCCGCGACCTCGCCCGGCTCAGTGCCGACGGCTTGATGGTGATGCCGCCGATGATCTACAGCGCCGGTCCGCATGAGATCACCGGCTGGTTCCGCACGATCGCTGCGGCGTCCGACCTGCCGATCATGCTCTACAACAATCCGCCGGCCTATCGGAACGACATCACGCCGGATCTGGCGGCCGCGCTGGCCGATGTCGAGACCATCGTGGCGTTGAAGGAATCCTCGGGCGACACCAGGCGCTTCGTCGATCTGGCCAATCTGCTGGGCGATCGGTTCCGGCTGTTCTGCGGTCTCGACGATGTGATTTTGGAAACCGTCTGCCTCGGCGCGGTCGGCTGGGTGTCCGGCCTGTCCAACGTGTTTCCGCGCGAATGCAGCCGCTTGTTCGCGCTCGCCGCTTCGGGCCGACCGCACGACGCGCTGCCGCTCTATCGCTGGATCATGCCGTTGCTGCATCTCGATGCGCGGCCCGATCTGGTGCAATGCATCAAGCTGTGTGAAGCGCTGGCCGGGCGCGGCACCGAATTGACCCGGCCTCCGCGTCTGCCGTTGGGCGAAGCCGCGCGGGCCGAAATCACCGGCCTGATGCGCCGGGCGCTGGAGACGCGTCCTTAGGGCGTGTCGTCAGTTGCGTCAGGTCGCGGCGAAAATGGTGGTTTTCCGAGAACCGCAGCGCAGCGTACATTTGGTACGTGAGCAGCGGAAGCG
>JBAVTK010000341.1:0-1733 GCA_049696095.1 Aliidongia sp.
ACCGACGGGCGCGACGTGATCGTGCTCGCCGATAGCGACGACCCCGGCGAGGCGGCGGCTCAAGACTGCGCTCGGCGCTGGAAGCGAGAGGGACGGCGCGTGCGCATCGCCCGCCCGCCGCACGGCATGGATTTCAACGATCTGCTCAAAGCCCGCGCACCTTCCATCGGGGAGAACGCCCGATGAGCCCGGACCATCCCCTCGAACCCGAAAACCCGATCGCCGACGCCATTGATGCTGCCGAGGACATCCGCGATCCGCTGGATGGGCTGGCCGAGAAAACCGCTATCGATCCCGGCGCGCCGTTTGCGCCCGAGGCACTGGAGCGGCTCGCCGCGCTGAAGACGGACGACCGCGCCGCGTTTGAGGCGTTGCGCACGCTCTTGAAAAAAGCTGGCAGCCGGGTGACGGCGCTCGACGATGCCATCGCCGAGGAGAGCGGCGACACGGGCCGACGCAGTCCAACACAAGCCGACATCCTGATCGACTTGGCTCAAGAGGCCGAGTTGTTCCACGCTCCGGATGGCACGGGCTTTGCCGATCTCAACATCCACGGCCATCGCGAAACCTGGCCGATCCGCGCCAAGGGCTTTCGCCGCTGGCTCGCGCGCCGCTTCTATCAAGAAACCGGCGGCGCACCGAGTTCAGAGGCGCTGCAATCGGCGCTGAATGTGATCGAGGCCAAGGCGCATTTCGATGCGCCGGAACGCTTGGCCCATATTCGCGTCGGCGGGCTCGACGGGCGGCTCTATCTCGACCTCGGCGATGAAACATGGCGCGCAGTGGAAATCGACGCTACCGGCTGGCGCATGATCGACAATCCGCCGGTCAGGTTCCGCCGCGCCTCGGGTATGAAGCCGATGCCGATCCCCTTGAGCGGCGGATCGGTCGAAACGCTGCGATCGTTCCTCAACGTGCAATCCGACGCCGACTTCGTGCTGGTGGTCGCCTGGGCGCTGGCCTGCCTGCGCAATCGCGGCCCCTATCCGGTGATCGTGCTATCGGGCGAGCAAGGATCAGCGAAGTCCACCTTCTCGGCAATCCTGCGGGCGCTGCTCGATCCGAACACCGCGCCGTTGCGGGCGCTGCCACGCGAGGACCGCGACCTGTTCATCGCCGCGAGCAACGGCCATGTGCTCGCCTTCGACAACGTGTCGGGCTTGCCAGCGTGGATTTCCGACACGCTCTGCCGGCTGGCCACCGGCGGCGGCTTCGCCGTGCGCCAGCGTTACACCGCCCAGGACGAGGTGCTGTTCGACGCCACCCGGCCGGTGATTCTGAACGGCATCGAGGACATCGTGACGCGGCCGGACCTCGCCGACCGCGCGGTGTTCCTTACGCTGGAGCCGATCCCGGAGGACCGTCGCCGGCCCGAACAGGAATTGTGGGCGGCGTTCGAGACCGAGTGCCCGCGCATTCTCGGCGTGCTGCTCGATGCGGTGGTCCAGGGACTCAAGCGGCTGCCCGAGACGCGGTTGGAGAAGCTGCCGCGCATGGCGGATTTCGCGCTGTGGGCGACGGCCTGCGAGACCGCGCTTTGGCCCGCCGGCACCTTCTGGTCGGCCTATTGCGGCAACCGCGACGAGGCGGTGGAAGGCGTGATCGACGCCGACCCGATCGCCGCCGCCGTTCGCTCCGTGATGGCGACGCAGACGGAGTGGACGGGAACCGCCTCGGACCTTCTAGGCGCCCTTGCCGAGGTGGCGGGCGAGCGCGTCGCCAAATCCAAGACC
>JBAVTK010000342.1:0-4406 GCA_049696095.1 Aliidongia sp.
GATTCGAACAACCGGACAGCACCAGCGTTGCCATGGCCAAAGCCACAAGTTTCTTCGTCACGATCTACGCGCTCCTAAATATAGTGCTGCTGAATCAACGGCCGAAGCGGAAGCCCAAGCTGACGGCCGGTGGTGCGTAATAGACCGGCGGCGGCGCATAATAGGCCGGCGGAGAGTAGACGACCGGCGGTGCGGCATAGATGCCGACGCCAAAGCCGGCGCCACCGCGATGCCAATGGCGATCATGATGCCAAGCCGCATGAGCCGGCGCTGCGGCGACCAGCCCAAAAGCGGCCAGCCCGGCCAGGCTCAAGGTACGAACGGCAAAATTGCTGAAGATACGTCTTCGCATAATTCACTCCTTTGTCTCGTCGCGTCGCCGTGAGGCGCCGCTCTCAGAAACAACGAAGCGATAGCCGATTCTTTCCGATTCCGGCCGGTGGCATTTTTCGGACCGTCACGCGTCCATCGGCAACAACGCCGCCGCAACCCGGCGTTCCTCGGCGGCCAAGACATTATACGTCCTGCACGCTGCCCCGGTATCCATCGCATCAATGACGATGCCGACCGCGCGCAACGCCTCGCGCAAGGCGCGCGGCACCATCTGCATGCGTCGGCCGCAGCCGAGCAGCAGGATCTCGATCCCGCCATGCTCGGCCGCCGCCTTCAGGCTCTCGGCGGTGACGTCGGCCATGCCGGTCGCAGACCAGGACTGGGCGGCATCGGGCAGAATCAGCACGGCGCCGGTAAAGACCGTGCCGCTGATCTTGAAACCGCCGGGGCCATAGCGCTCGATATAGGGGCGCCCCGGCGTTATGACTGGCCGGATTTCCATCGGCTCAAATCGGCAGAACCTTGGGCTTGGTGCGCAGCCACCAGACAATGAACTGCCGCGTCACCATCATGGTGGTGAAGAGCGAGGTCGCGATGCCGAGGCACAAAGTCACCGCGAAGCCCTTGACCGGTCCGGAGCCCAGGAAGAACAAGAACGCGCCGGCGATGAAATGCGTCACATTGGCGTCGGTGATCGTCGAATAGGCCTTGCTGAAGCCGTTATCGATCGCCGACAGCAAGGTCCGGCCGTTGCGGATTTCCTCGCGGATGCGCTCATTCACCAGCACGTTGGCATCGACCGCCATGCCCATGGTCAGCGCCATGCCGGCGATGCCGGGCAGCGTCAGCGTGGCGCCAATCAACGAGAGGGCACCCAGCAAAATCGCCAGATTGAACACCAGCGCGATATCGGCATAGAGCCCGAACAGGCCGTAAAAGGCGATCATGAACAAGGTCACCAGCACCATCGCGATGAGGCTGGCGATCGTGCCGGCGCGGATCGAATCGGCGCCCAGATCCGGGCCGACCGTGCGTTCCTCGATGATCTTGAGCGGCGCCGGCAAGGCGCCGGCCCGCAGCAGCAGCGCCAGATCGTTCGCGGTCTTCACCGTGAAGCTGCCGCTGATCACGCCCGAACCGCCGGGGATCGGTTCGCGCACCACCGGATCGGACAGCACCTTGCCGTCGAGCACGATGGCGAAGGGCTTGCCGACATTATCCTTGGTCATGTCGCCGAATCGACGGGCGCCGACCGAGTCGAATTTGATCGACACGACCGGCTGATTGTCCTGGAAGGTCGCCTGCGCGCCGACCAGATTGCCGCCATCGACTACGACGCGCTTCTTGACCACGACGCCGCCGCCCAGCGCCGCGCCGCGCGCGTCACTGGTATCATACGGCAGGAATTCGTCGCCCGGCGGCAGCTTGCCGCGCTTGGCATCCTCGATCGAGGCCGTGATATCGGTCAGGCGAAACGTCATCTTTGCGGTCTTGCCGATGATCGCCTTGACCCGCTCCGGATCGTCGATGCCCGGAAGCTGGACCAGCACGCGATCCTCGCCTTCTTGCAAGATCGTCGGTTCCTTGGTGCCGGTCTCGTCGATGCGGCGCCGAATAATCTCGATCGATTGCGCAACGATCGAATGTTTGCGCGCCTCCAACCCTTGGGCACTGTAGGAAATGATCAGCGGCGCGGCACCGGACCCCGGCGCCAGTTGCAGGTCGGGATCGACCGTCCGCAGGATCGGCGCCACCCGATCAAAATCGCCCGGATCGCGCAGCGTCACGGCGATATGATCGCCTTCGACGGCCAGCGCGGTATAGCCGATCTTCGCCTTGACCAACTCCGCCCGCACGCCCTCGAGCGTGCTTTCCATGCGATCCTTGGCGACCGCCGTCATATCGACTTCGTAGAGCAGATGGCTACCGCCTTGCAGATCCAGGCCGAGATTGACCCGCTGGATCGGCAACCAACTGGGCAACGCCGCGACGAGGCTGTTCGGAAGCGCGT
Organism: Aliidongia sp.; assembly: GCA_049696095.1. GTDB lineage: Bacteria > Pseudomonadota > Alphaproteobacteria > ATCC43930 > CGMCC-115725 > JAXDMU01. The sequence continues at coordinate 2,345 of JBAVTK010000342.1, forward strand.
TGGGCAGTGCCAGCAGCACGCCCAGCAGGCAGACGATGATGACCGTCCAGGTCTTCCAGGGCTGAAATCTAAGCATCGAAGAACCTGATCACTTGCCGGAGGGAGGAGAGCGGCGCTTCTTGGCAGGCGTCGCGGGATCGTCGGTTTCGGACGCGTCGTCCAACTCGGCTGGCTTCGGCTCCTTGCCGGCCGGTTCGGATTTCGAGACAACGGTCGAGATGGTGCTGCGCACGACGCGCACCTTGACGCCAGTCGCAATCTCGACCTCGACCTCTTCGTCATTGATGACGCGCGCCACGACGCCCAGCACACCGCCGGCCGTGACGACCCGGTCGCCGCGGCGGATCGCCGACTGCGCCTGCTTCAATTCCTTCATGCGCTGCTGCTGCGGCCGGAACAACAGGAAATACATGACGCCCATGATCAGGATGATCGGCATGAAGCCCATCAACTGCGTCTGTAGATCGGAACCGGCGGCGGCCGTTTGCGCATAGGCGGACGACATGAACATACAGGCGAACTCCAGAATCTCCGCAGGACGGCGGTTCGACCGGCCGTCCGAAGGGTCGCATAGGTACGCAGTTTACGTGCAAAGAGCAATGGTCGGGCGCGACAAATCTGTCGGTGATTTGCCCCCACCCGGCCTTGTGATAGCGTCCTTCGCCCGATCACCGGCCGGAATCGCCTTACCCGAGCAATGCCATGCCCCAACCGACCGCCCCGCTCGTCCCGCTCCTGGAACGCATTGCCGCGGCGCTGGAGCGCCTGGCACCGCCGCCGCCCCCGCCGGACGATTTCGGTACGGCCGACGCCTTCATGTTCGTCGCCGAGACGAACCGGCTGACCCCGGTCCGGGAAATCAGCCGTGTCGCCCTGCCGATGCTGCACGGCATCGACCGGGTGCGTGACCTTCTGTTGACCAATACGCAACAATTCGCCGAAGGATTTGCCGCCAACAATGCGCTGCTGTGGGGCGCGCGCGGCATGGGCAAGAGTTCGCTGATCAAGGCGGTCCATGGCGAGATCGCGGCAGCATTGCCCGACGGCGCGCCCAGGCTGATCCTGATCGAAATTCACCGCGACGACATCCCGGCGCTGCCGCTACTACTGGTCAGGCTGCGCCCGGTGCCGGAGCGTTTCATCCTGTTCTGCGACGATCTGAGCTTCGATCACGACGACAGCGCGTACAAATCCTTGAAGGCCGTGCTTGATGGCGGCATCGAGGGACGGCCGTCCAATGTCGTGCTCTACGCCACGTCGAATCGCCGGCATCTGATGCCGCGCGACATGATCGACAATGAGCGCTCCACAGCGGTCAATCCGGGCGAGGCGGTTGAGGAGAAAATCTCGCTATCCGACCGGTTCGGCCTGTGGCTCGGTTTTCATAGCTGCGATCAGACGACCTATCTCGCCATGATCCGCGGCTATGTCGCGCATTACCGGATCGAGATCGACGATACCGAACTCGCCCGCGCGGCCGGCGAATGGGCGCTGACCCGCGGCGGCCGATCGGGCCGCGTGGCGTGGCAGTTCGTGCAGGATCTGGCCGGGCGGCTGAGGTGGAAGCTCGATTGATCAGGAACGCGCCCTGTCACTATCCCGCTGCCCCGGCCAATGGCGGCAGATGATCGAGCGGATCGATCGCCTTGGTGCCGCGGCGCAGTTCGAAATGCAATTGGGCTTGACCGATGCCGCCGCTGTTCCCGACACGGGCGACCGCCTCGCCGCGGCGGATTTTCTGGCCCTTCTTCACCAACAGGACCTGATTATGGGCATAGGCCGTGACCCAACCATCTTCATGCTTGATCAGCAGCAGATTGCCGAAACCGCGCAACTCGTTGCCGGCATAGGCGACGGTGCCGCTTTCGGCGGCGCTGACCGTGGTGCCTTCGGGGGCGGCGATGTTAATGCCGTCATTGTGCGCGCCGTCGGCACCGGTGCCGAACACTGACAGGATGTGGCCGCGCACCGGCCACAGGAACAGCGGCGCTACCGGCTCGGCATGGCCCGCGACCAGGGCGGCGACGGCGGCCGGCGGTTTCTCGTCGCTTTCGGCTTGCGG
>JBAVTK010000343.1:0-6624 GCA_049696095.1 Aliidongia sp.
GGAACATCGGCCACGGGCCGCACGGATCGGCAGGGCAAGGGTTTGGTCGACTCTGTCGTGAACACGCTGGTGCTGCGCGCGCGGTTGGGCGAGGTTGACAGCTTTCGCGATCTGCTCGTGCAGGTGAAGAAGACGGCGCTGTCGGCATATGCGCATCAAGATCTGCCGTTCGAGGATCTCGTACAGGAACTGGTGCCGGTGCGCGACCCGTCACGCCACCCGATCTTCCAGGTCATGATGGTCATGCAGAACGCGGCGACTGCCGCGGAGCACGTCACGGCGAAGGTCGACCTGACCCTAGTGCTACAGGAGAGCAACGAGGGTCTGAAGGGGGGGCTCGAATACGCCACGGATTTGTTTGACGAAGCGACGGTTGTACGCTTTGGGGGACATCTGACGCGGTTGCTGGAACAGGTGGTCGGCGCGCCCCAGGCTCGTCTCGGGCAGTTGGACATTTTGAGCCCGGGTGAACGGCATCAGTTGCTTGAGGAGTGGAATGCGACGCAGGCGACCTATCCGCATGATCGCTGCGTGCATGAGCTGTTCGAGGAGCAGGCCGAGCGCACGCCGGATGCGGTTGCGGTGGCTTTCGAGGATCAGAAACTGACCTACCGGCAGCTTGATCGGCAAGCCAATCAGCTAGCGCAGCACTTGCGAGCGTTGGGAGTGGGGCCTGAGAGCATCGTGGGACTGTGTTTGCCCCGCTCCTTACAGATGCTCGTGGGCGTGCTTGGGATCTTGAAGGCGGGAGCGGCGTATCTGCCGATCGACCCGACTCTGCCACCAGAGCGCATCGCCTTTATGCTGGCGGATGCTCGCGTGTCGATCGTCGTGATCGACAGTAGTGTGGAAGAGCAACTGCCCACGCTTTCTGGTCGGACGATCTTTCTAGACTTCGATTGGCCGATGATCGCGCGCCGCAGCGAGCAGGCGCCGACGACGGGGGTTGGCCCGGACCACCCAGCTTACATAATCTACACCTCCGGCTCGACCGGGCAGCCAAAGGGCGTGGTGGTGCCGCATCGCGGCGCCTGCAATCTGGCGCAGGCGCAGCAGCGGCTGTTCGGCGTGCAACCGGGAGAGCGGGTGCTGCAATTTGCGCGTCTGAGCTTTGATGCGTCGGTGTGGGAGATGCTGATGGCGTTCTATGCGGGAGCAACGCTGTGTCTGGTGTCCGAAGCGGGCGGCGGCGATTTGGCCAACACGCTCGCCCGGCTCGACGTGAATGTTGCAACGCTGCCGCCATCGGTTTTGGAATTGCTGCAAGACCGCCCGCTACCGAAGCTGCATACGCTGGTGGTGGCCGGGGAGAACTGTCCGGTCGCGCGCGCCCGGGCGATGAGTGCGGGACGACGCTTTGTCAATGCCTATGGTCCGACCGAAGCGACGGTGTGCGCTACGGCGTTGCAGTTCCAGGCGACGGACAAGAGCATCCCGATTGGCCGTCCGATATCGAATGTGCAGATTTACGTGCTGGATGGGCGGCACGAGCCGGTGCCGATCGGGGTTGTTGGAGAGTTGTACATTGGCGGGGTGGGGTTGGCGCGGGGCTATCTGAACCGTCCTGGGCTAACGGCGCAGCGCTTCATCGCGAATCCGTTTGGTGCGCCGGGAAGCCGGCTGTACCGGACGGGCGATCTGGCTCGCTATCAAGCGGACGGCAATGTTGAGTTTTTGGGGCGAATTGATCATCAGGTAAAGATTCGCGGCTTTCGCATCGAGTTGGGCGAGATCGAGGCGGCGCTGTGCGCGCACCCTGGCGTGGCTCAGGCTGTGGTGATCGATCGGGAGGATGATGCGGGTCATAAGCGCTTGGTGGGGTATGTCGTCAGCAAGGTGCAGGAGCAGCCGGTGCCGATGGCAGAGCTGCGAACGTTGCTCGAGGAGAGGCTGCCGGAATTCATGATTCCGGCAGCGCTGGTTATGCTTGAACGGATTCCGTTGACGCGCAACGGCAAGCTGGATCGACCGGCCCTTCCCGATCCAGGCGTTCAGTTGTCATCGCAAACTGGCTATGTTGAGCCGCGTACGGAGAGCGAACGGGCGCTAGCGCAGATCTGGGCGCAGGTGTTGAATCTGCCGCGGGTCGGGATCGAGGAGAATTTTTTCGACCTGGGCGGCGATTCAGTATTGGCGATGGAGATAATTTCGTGCGTCCGGGAGATTCTTGCACTGGAGTTGACGCTGCGCTCGGTGTTCGCGGCACCTACAATTGCCGGCTTTGCCAGTTACCTGGACGAGGCAGCGCTGGTAGGTTGAGATAGTGTCCCCCTCGCGCCGATAACGATAAAACATCTGCGCGCCGGATAGTTCAACCGCACTGTCGCAATCGACGCTGTTCTCATTGCCGTCTTGGTCTAGCGTTGCGCGGGCTCCCAGCCCGGCGGTGCCAGTTCGAAATGACGGAACTCGAAGGCCGGCGAGACGGTACAGCCGGCCAGGGTCCACCCGCCAAGGGTTCCGGCCGATTGCCACACATCGGGCGGCACGATGATCTGCGGACGCTCGCCGTTGCCCAGCCGATTGCCGAGATGGTGGCTGACCACACCCGCGCCGGTCGCGGCGATCCGCAGTTCGAGCGGCGAGCCGCCATACCAATGCCAGATCTCGACAGCGTCGATGCGATGCCACGCGGAAACCTCGCCCGCCGCCAGCAAATAATAGATCGCGGTACCGCTGCCGCGTCCGCCCTCGGCCGGGCAATCGCGCCAGGTCTCGCGATAGAAACCGCCCTCCGGATGCGGCTTCAACCCGAGCAGCCGAACCACGGCATCGGCGGTCAGCGCCGGGTCGATCGGTGCGCCGTAAATCATGATGGCGGCGCGGTCGCCCGCATCGAGGCACGCTCCGCGAATCCGGCCTGGAACTGCGCAAGCCGAGGATGGCGCGCGCGCCAATCCTCCTCGGGAAAGCGAAAATCGAGATATCCGAGCGCGCAGGCAATGGCGATTTCGCCGATCGTCACACCAGGCCCCAGCGTCTCGGTTTCAAGTGCCGCCAATGTCCGGCGGATCTTGCCCATCTGCCCGTCGATCCATGCCGGCCAGCGCAGTTCGGCCGGGCGGAGCACCATCTCGTAGCGCACAAGGATCGCGGCATCGAGCAGCCCATCGGCTTCCGCCTGCCGCCGCAGCGCTGTCCAGCGCGGCATTCCGGCACGCGGCACCAGCGGCACGCCGGTCTGTACCGAATCGAGATATTCGACGATGATCGCCGAATCATAGAGCCCCTCGCCGCTGTCGAGCACCAGCGTCGGCACTTTGGCCAGCGGATTCATCGGAGTGACGGAGTCATTGACGGTGACGGGCGTCACCGTCACCGGGACCAGTTCGATCCGGTCAGCCAACCCGACCTCATGGGCCAGCACCAGCACCTTGCGGACATAGGGCGATGTCGCGGCATAGAATAGTTTCATCGTGGCCTCCGTCAAAAGCCGTCTTTGCGGCGTCGAATCTCGGCGAAAATCTCAACGGGATCGCGCCCGGTCCAGCCATTGGCCGCTTGCAGTTCCGGACGATCGGCCCGCAGGAACGGGTTGGTCCGGCATTCAAGATCGAGGCGCGACGGCGTGGTCGGCCGTCCCGCCGCGCGCAGCCGCGCGATCTCGTCGGCGCGCTGTCGCAAATCCTCGTTGTCCGGCTCGATCGTCACGGCGAAGCGGCAATTGGATTGGGTATATTCATGGCCGCAATAGACGAGCATCGCGCCGGCCAGCGCGCGCAGCTTGCACAGTGAATGCCACATCTCGGCCGGGGTGCCCTCGAACAATCGGCCGCAGCCGAGCGAGAACAGGGTGTCGCCGCTGAACAGCGCCTGATCCTCCTCGAACACCAGGGCGATATGGCCGCTGGTATGGCCCGGCGTTTCGAGCACGCGCAGACGCCGTGAGCCGACCTGATAGCGATCGCCCTCGGCCAGCCCGCAATCGAGGTCGGGAATGCGGTGCCGGTCCTTCTCAGGCCCGACGATCCGTGCGCCGGTTGCCTCTTTGAGCGCCCGATTGCCGCCGATATGGTCGGGATGGTGATGGGTGTTGAGGATGTGCTTCAGATGCCAGCCGGTCTCGCGCAGGGCGGTCAGCACCGGTGCTGCCTCGGACGGATCGACGATTGCGGCCTCACCGGTCGCCGGGTCGTTCAGCAAATAAGCGTAATTGTCCGACAACAGCGGGATCTGGCGAATTTCAAGCGTCATCGCGTACCTCGGCGCAGGAGAAACATTCGCCGCAGGATAGACGCTTCGGGCCAGAGCGGAAGCAGATTTCCGAATCAAGCTTTGTCCAAGCGCTCAACCGGCCAACGGCCCCCCCCGGAAAGCCGCGCCGAGCCAAACGGCAGCAACGGCGTTCCGAGTAGCCCTTGTCTCAGTCCGCCACGGGAATGCCGGGCATCGGGATAAAGCCCGGCAAATGCTTCATGCCGTGCAGCCACCGCCGGACGTTCGGATAGGGATCAAGTGAAATCCCGCCCTCGCCGGCCAAGGCCGTATAGGGGAAGCAGGCGATATCGCCGATCGTCGGATGATCCAGTTCAAGCCAATCGCGCCCGGACAGATGGGTGTCCAGGATCGTGAAAGTCGCCTTGGCCTGGGCCTGAAGCTTGGGCAGATCGAGGTCGTAATTCAGGATCTTGACCAGCCGCGCGCCGGCCGCGCTCATGATCTCGTTGCCGCCGGTCGATAGCCACTGCGCGATCTTGCCTTGGGCGGCCGGATCGCTCGGCCACCAGCTACGAGTCCTGTCATATTTCCCGGCGAGATAGACCAAAATCGCTTGCGCATCGCGCAACCGCAGCCCCTCCTCCTCGAAAATCGGAATTTCGCCGAACGGATTGAGCTTCAGATAGGTCGGATTTTTGTGCTCCTTGTTCACAAAATCGACGTTGATTTTTATGTGCGGGATGTCAAGCATATTCATTAATAACCGGATTTTGTAACAACTGCCCGACAATTCGAAATCATAAAGTTTGATCATGGTGTACTCCTCGCTATAAAGTCATAGAGAGCGACATTTCGTTGATTTTGTTATTTACGCTATTAGATCGCATCTCTTATGAAAGTCAGGCGCAGGCAACCGATCACAGAGTGGATACGCCGATTCCCGGCGGAATCGCGACTGACCTTGTGCCGTTCTTCGCATTTTCGGCAAGTCGCCCGGTTCGGGCAATTGTACTTTGGTACGGGCGCCGTGGGCGATGACACAGGAAAACGCTCGTTATAGATGTTGGTGATCGCCGGTAACCTCGGTTAACATCCTGTATCGAAAGCACGGCCGGAGAGGCCTGTCATGAAGAAGATCGTCATCGCCGATGACCACCCCATGATCCGGGGGGCGTTGGCCTTATCGCTGGCGGCGACAACCGCCTTTGGCAAGATCGAAATTCTCGAAACGGCGACGCTTGACGAGTTGTTCGGCTGTCTGGCCGAAAGCGGCGATGCGGATCTGGTCCTGCTGGATCTGCGCATGCCGGGCGTCAACGGGTTCGACGGGCTGCTGAGTTTGCGCACACGGTTTCCCGGAACACCGGTCGTAATCATCTCAGCCCTGGAAGATCCGCATCTCATGACCGAGGCGCTGGCGCTGGGTGCCGCCGGATTCATCCCGAAATCGACGCCGCGTCACGACATCGTCCATGCGCTCAATATCGTGGCGTCCGGTGAAATCTATGTCCCGCCCGGCATCGAACAGCGCGCCGAGCCCTCGGCGGCCGACCGTCTCGATACCGAGTTGGCGCAGCGGCTGATGTCGCTCACACCGCAGCAGCGCCGGGTGCTGCAACTGCTCGGCACCGGCAAGCTCAACAAGGAAATCGCCTTCGAACTCGATATCGCCGAGACGACAGTAAAGGCGCACGTCTCCAGCATCCTGCACAAGCTCAATGTCTATAGCCGGACGCAGGCAGTCGTCATGGCCGGGCGCCTGCATCTCAGCAGCTTTGCCGATATCGCCGAAGCTTAGAGCAAAATTCCGTCGTTCGGCTCGTCCTGCTCCGGGCCGGCGGGATCGCCCGGCGCGGTTGTCCAGCCGAGCGTGGGCAGCGTGACGACGCGCCAGCCGCCGACAACCCGGCTGGTCGCGATCAGGCCGCGCTGTTCGATATAGCTGAGCACGCTGCGCACCCGGCTGGCCGAGCGGCTGCCATAGATCCGGGCGAGTGACGCATCGGCCGGACAGGGTGCGCCGGCACTGGCGGCGCGGGCCAACAGCAGGAAGACGCCTTGGATGTCGTCAGGCAGACCGGCGGCGATCGCCGCTGCCTGGTCCCATTCCGGGTTCGCTTCGGCCGCATTGTCGGCACCGGCCCGGCAGGCGGCGAGGCGGCGGCGAAACCCCGGCAGATTGACCGCTTCGCCACGCAACCCGTGGCGGCGGCAGCGCACCAGAAATTCCTGATAGAGCACCGCGATCGAGCGGTCGGCGGTCTCGACCTCGGTCAGCACCTCGCGGATGATCGCGTCGAACGCCTGCCCATGCGCGGCCGGGGCCGGTACTTCGGCATCGAACCGGGGCGGCCGCACGAACAAGGCGTCGGCATCGGCGGCGGGCGGCGGGCGACGGATCGGCGGTGGCAACGGCTTGTCGCGATCCTCCGGCCGCAGGATCAGATCGCGCGCATCGGCCGGCGC
>JBAVTK010000344.1:0-6599 GCA_049696095.1 Aliidongia sp.
CGATGGGCTGAAGAATCTGATCTCGTCCTTCCAGACCCTCTACACCGCCTTCCCCGACGACCAGAAGAAGAATGCCGATACGGTGTTCCAGAGATTCGGCAAGAAGGGGAGCTCGTCGCATAGCTGAGACGGCGCCGAACACCTCATACCCTGCCCCGCATAGGAGGCCACCATGGCCCGCAGCATCATTACCAACCGAAAATTCTCTGCCTCTGTGAATCTCATTAGGGCCGGTTTCGGCCTCACCGCCGTCCTGGCCCTCGCCGTGATCGCGCTACCAGCCCTTGCCGACGAACACCGCGGCCACGGCGGCGGTCGGCACGGCCACTGGGGCGGCGGCTACTATGTCGCGCCACCGATCGTCTATGACTCGCCGTACTACTACCCGCCGCCGGTGGTCTACGGCCCCGGAATCGGCATCGCGCTGCCCGGTGTTTCCATCGGCATTCACTGAACATTGACCGGCCATCAGGGCGACCGGCCGGCGGCAATGTCGTCCGGCCGCCCTGATCGTCAGTTTGGTTTCCGATCGAAACCGCGCAAAGTCCCGATCGGGTCTGGGTAGTTTCCGACCCTGCCACCGGTGCCCCTGATGAAGATAAGGTTGGCTCGTCCGGTTTCGGATCGGGCGGCGCAATTTTGGAGAAACAGAAATGTTGCCCGACGCGCCGGTTGGCTGTCCGTCTGTGGCACCGGGATGAGATAGCCCGATGACCGTGCCGCGGATACTCATCATCGAAAATGACGTCATGATCGGCATATTGCTTTCCGAACTGCTCGTGGAAATGGGCTACGCGGTGTGCGGCATCGCAACCACCGAGGCGGAAGCGATCGCCGCGGCGGCACGGTCCCGTCCCGATCTGATGATCGTCGATGTTTGGCTGGACGATGGCGACGGTGTTGCGGCCATCACCGAGATTCTTCGCACCGGTCCGATGCCGCATTTCTTCGTCAGCGGTGATATTGCAGGAATCCTCGCGCTTTATCCGAACGTGACGGTGATGCAGAAACCGTTTCGCGAACCGGATCTCGCCCAGGCGATCGGCCGGACGCTCGGCACCGCTTCACTCAACTGATGGCTGTCCACGCCCGGTCCCGGGGGTGCCTGCGCGACTGAGTAGTTTCCGACCCTCCTAGCACAGCCGAAGACCATGATAATCATGATTTCCATTGAATAGAGTTGTCAGAATCGACAAGTCGCACAGTCACGAACGGTTGCCTGCCCACCGGTCGGGCTTACCAACTCCGGGAGCTATCATGGCTATCGCAACAGACTACGATCTTGGACCGGTTATTCTCGAACATATCCCATCGCTGATGCGCTACGCGCGCTATCTGATGCGTGCTTCCGATCAGGCGGACGACCTGGTCCAGGACTGCGTCGCGCGCGCACTCGACCGGTCACACCTCTACACGCCCAATACCGACCTGCGCGCCTGGCTGTTCACGATCCTGCGCAACATCTTCATCACGCAGAATCGACGGGCAAACTATCGGCGCAACTATGCGCACGAATGCATGGTAATGGGCGTGGGTATTACCTTCCCCAACCAGTTCCATACCGTAGCCCTTAAGGAGAGTCTGCAACGTGTTGACACGCTACCCGCCCGCGAACGGCAGGCCGTTCTGCTCCTTGGCATGCTCGACATGACCTATGTCGAGGCGGCGCGACATTCCGGCGCCAAGGTCGGCACCATGAAATCCCGGACGAGCCGGGGTCGCGCCCACCTGCGGGAGCTGACTCAGTCGGAAAGCGGCTCGTCCGACACAAATGCCGGACGCCGCGTTCCATCACGGTCATCGGCCGCGACGTCCCGGTGACGGCTTCGGCATTCCGCGCCGTTACTCCGCCGCCAGGCTCGCCCGTTCGCCGATCTGCTTCAGACACCGATCGATCCATTGCCGGGTCAGCTTTTCCTGCACGCCGTTCTGCGACAGGCGGTGGCGCAGATTGGCGAATTCGACCTGGTCAAGCGACTGATCCTGATTGAAGCAGGAAAACACCACGGTTTCGGCGCCGGTCACGGGATCTTTGTGCAATTGCAGGCACTGGGCGCAGATTTCCTTCATCATGCATTGCATCGGCGAATTGATGCTGCCGATCGCGACATGATCGGGTTTGAGCCAGCGCTGAAGCACGCCGTGGCGGGCGCGGGCCACGGCGTTCATCATACCGTCCGAACCGATCGCGACGATGCGGTCGGCCTCGGCCAGTGCGATCGGCACCGGGCCGAGCGCGCCGGAGGCGTAGGCCGCCATGGCATCGACGATATTGCCGACAAAGGCACGGTCCTGCGGGCGGGTCGCGCTGAACCCGGGCGCCTCGTCCGAGCACCAGACGATGATATCGGCGGCACGCTCAATCTCTTCGATCTTGTAGCGATCGATCATCTTTTTGTAGCCGGCGAAATAGATCACCCGCGAACCGGCGGCGCGGAGCGCCTGGCCGATCGAGAACAGCACGGCATTGCCGAGCCCGCCACCGACCAGCAGCACGGTCTCGCCACCCGGCGTCTCGGTCGGCGTGCCGGTCGGCCCCATCAGGATCACCGGTTCGCCCGGCTTCAGCAGCGCGCAGAGATCGGACGAGCCGCCCATCTCAAGCACGATGGTCGAGAGCAGGCCGCGCGCTTTGTCGACTGAGGCACCGGTCAGCGCCAAGCCTTCCATGGCGAGCGTCGTGCCGCCGGTCCGGGCCGCATTGGTCTCGTAATTTTGCAGGCGATAGAATTGCCCCGGCTCAAAGCCGCGCGCGGCGAACGGCGCCTTGACCGTGACCTCAATGATGGTCGGCGTCAGCCGCGTCACGCCATGGATCGTCGCGCGCAAACCCTCGTTCAGCGTCGCAATCAGCGTGTCCGGCGCGGGCGCGCAAGCACTGCGCCGTGAGAGCGTGCGCGAGACCACCGGATAGCCCTGCTTGGCACTGCCCATCGCTTTGACGACATTGCCGGCGAAAGATGGATGCAGATCGCCGAAGAAGCTGATCGCCCGGCCATCGGCGCGGTGGCTCATCAACACCCGCACCGCGGCGGGTTTGGCCGATTTGTCCGGGCGCACCGGATTGCCATCCTCGTCATAGGCCTGGAAATAGCGGCCATCGAGCATGACATTGTCCGGGTCTTCCCGGCCGAGCACGGTGTTGGGCTGGGTGCCGGCGGCGATCAGGATCGTGCGCGCCGGCAGCGTCGTGCGGCCGGTCGGCGTGATGCCGCCGGTCTCCGGGTCGATCGCGTGGCTCGCGACCGTCAGGCCGATCGCCTGGCCCCAGCGATCGATCTCGACCGCTTCCGGCGTCAGGCATTCCGCGAAGCGGATGCCTTCCTGAAACGCCAGCGCCACCTCTTCATGATTGAGCGTATAGCTCGGCGCGTCGATCAGCCGGCGGCGATAGGCCATGGTGACCCCGCCCCATTGATTGACCAGATCGACGATGCGCGGTTCGCACCCCGCGGCCGCTGCGGCGGCGCGCTCGGCCCGGATCGCGCTTGCATGAGCGAGGAATTCGTCACCCGCCTCGCATTCAGCCGGGCTCCAGGAAGCGCGCACCGCGGCCTCGCCCTGCTCGGCGGCCAAGGCCTCGAAACGCGCCAGGAATTTCTCGACCTGGACCGGGTAATAGGCCAACGATTCGGTCGCGGTATCGATCGCGGTCAAACCGCCGCCGACCACCACGACCGGCAAACGGACCTGGAGATTGGCGATCGAGTCGGTCTTGGCCGCCCCGGTCAATTGCAGCGCCATGAGGAAATCCGACGCCTGCCGCACCCCGGTCGCCAGCCCGTTCTTCATCGGAATCACGGTCGGCCGGCCGGCCCCGGCACAGAGCGCAATATGGTCGAAGCCCAGATCGAAGGCACTGTCGATCGTGATGGTACCGCCAAAGCGCACGCCGCCCATCATGGCGAACTGCCTGCGCCGCTCCAGCAAGAGGCGGATGATTTTGAGGTAATTCTTGTTCCAGCGCACGGTGATGCCGTATTCGGCGACGCCGCCGAAACCGGCCATGACGCGGTCGCCCAGATCCTCGTAGAGTTCCGCGACATCGCGGATCGGCCGGAACGGCACGTGCGCGCCGCTCGGCAGCACGCCTGAGAGACCGGGATCGAGCGGCTCGATCTTGAGGCCATCGACCGCAACGATGGTGTGGCCATCATTCATCAGATGATGCGACAGCGTGAACCCGGCGGGGCCGAGCCCGACCACCAGCACCTTGTAGCCGCTCGCCGGCTTCGGCACCGGGCGACGCAGATTGAGCGGGTTCCAGCGCGTCAGCAGCGCATAGATTTCGAAACCATAGGGCAGCGCCAGCACGTCCTTCAGATTGCGGGTCTCGATCTGCGGAATATCGACCGGTTCCTGCTTCTGATAGATGCAGGATTTCATGCAATCATTGCAGATGCGGTGACCGGTGCCGGCCGCCATCGGATTATCGACCGTGACGATGGCGAGCGCGCCGACGCTGTTGCCGCGCGACTTCACCAGATTCATCTCGGAGATTTTTTCGTCGAGCGGACAGCCGGCCAGCGGCACGCCGAAGGCGCTCGCTTGGAACGCACCGGTCTTGCGGTCCTTGAGGCCGCTCGAACAGCTATCCTTGCCCTGATTGTGGCACCAGATGCAGTAATTCGCTTGATCGAGCGCGCCGTTCAGATCCATGCCGTGATCGGTCAGGCCGAAGCCCTCGCGCCGGCGCCAAAGGGCGCGCGGCAGGCGCTGCATCGTGACGCCATGAATGGTTTCGGTCTCGACCGGCACCAGATGGGCCGGATCGAGCTTGTGCGGCACCTTGAACAGCACGCCGCGGCGATGCTTCCGGCGTCCCGCCTCGGACAATGTCGCCCAGGCGGCGTAATGCCGCGCCTCGGCCAACGCCGCCTCATGCGCGCTTTCGTCGGTGAGCCAACGATCGACATGGGCCGCGAAGCTCAATTCGCTCAAGGGTTCACCGAAGCGGGCTACGAGCCTGGCTTCGAGGCCGGGACCATCAAGCGCCGCGGCCTGTTCGACACTGACGCCCTTGACCGCTCGGCGCTGCACGAAGAGGCGCTTTACCGTGTAGAGCGGCGCCAACTCGTCATGCGCGGCCTGCAATGCCTTGATCTCGGCCGAAATGCCGAACAGCCGGGCGATGAAATCCTCGACATGGGGTGCCACATCGATCAGCAACTCGGATTCCGCTTTGCGGTCGAGCGCATCGGGTTCGCGCCGGGCCGTGACCAACCGGTTGAACAGCGCGACATCGCTGTCCTGAAGCTCGGCCAGAAAGGCGCGATCCAGGCGCACCAGACCATCCTGGTCGTAGAGATCCGGAAAATGCAGTCCGAAACCGAGTTCGAGCGCAGTGACCATCGTCGAAAATTCCTATGCGGCGCGAAGTCGCGACGCTACCCAAAACCGTGCTGCGGCGCACGCAAAACCAGGATACAACACGACAGGGCTGGGTTGCCGGAGCAAGAACGGCACAGAAATTCCAGCGCCGGATAGCATAATATCGCAACGAGACCGGCAATGCGCAAAGAAGAGAATTCATGGCGATCGATCGACCCATTCACGTGATCGGCGGCGGCCTCGCCGGCAGCGAAGCGGCTTGGCAATTGGCCAAGGCCGGCGTGCCGGTCATCCTGCACGAGATGCGTCCCGTCCGCGGCACGGAGGCACATCGGACAGATGGCCTCGCCGAACTGGTCTGCTCCAACTCGTTTCGCTCGGACGAGCCGATGACCAATGCGGTGGGGCTGCTGCATGAGGAGATGCGGCGCTGCGGCTCGCTGATCCTGGCCGCCGCCGATCGGCACAAGGTCCCGGCCGGTGGCGCCCTCGCGGTCGATCGTGACGGGTTTTCCGCCGCGGTCGAAGCCGCGCTTGAAGCCGAGCCGTTGGTCACGATCCAGCGCGAGGAGATCACCGGCCTGCCGCCCGACGAGTGGGACAGCGTCATCATCGCGACCGGCCCGCTGACCTCGGCCGCCTTGGCCGAGGCGGTCGGCGCCCTCACCGGCGAGGAATCGCTGGCGTTCTTCGATGCGATCGCGCCGATCCTCCATAAGGAGTCGATCGATCTGTCGGTCGCCTGGTTTCAATCGCGCTATGACAAACCCGGCCCCGGCGGCGACGGCAAGGATTACATCAATTGCCCGCTCGACCGCGCGCAATATCACGCCTTTCTCGAAGCACTGCTCGCGGCGGAAAAGACCGAGTTCAAGGAGTGGGAACAGAACACGCCCTATTTCGAGGGCTGCCTGCCGATCGAGGTGATGGCGGCGCGCGGCGCCGACACGCTGCGCTGGGGACCGATGAAGCCAGTCGGCCTGACCAACAAGCATAATGGCGTGAAGCCGCATGCCGTAGTCCAACTGCGCCAGGACAATGCGCTGGGCACGCTCTACAACATGGTCGGATTCCAGACCAAACTGAAATATGGCGAGCAAGCGCGGATCTTCCGGATGATTCCGGGCTTGGAGCAGGCCGAATTCGCCCGGCTGGGCGGGCTGCACCGCAACACCTTTCTCAACAGCCCGAAACTGCTCGACCGGCAATTGCGGCTGAAGGCCATGCCGCGGTTGCGCTTTGCCGGCCAGATCACCGGCGTCGAGGGC
>JBAVTK010000345.1:0-1894 GCA_049696095.1 Aliidongia sp.
TAGGCCATCATCTCGTCGACCGAACGGACCAGTCGGGCCGGCTCGTTCAAGTGAAAGCCCCAGGTGCCGAGTCGCGCCCGGATCTCTTCTTGCGTCGACCCGAGCGGGGTCGAGACCTCGCCCAGCGCATAGCCGAAGAAATCGATCGGCCGGGCCGCCGTGATCGCCGGATCGAGCTGACGCAGACTGCCGGCCGCGGCATTGCGCGGATTGGCGAACAACTTGGCCCCGGCCGCGCGCTGCCGCTCGTTCAGCGCGCGGAACGCGGCATCTCTCATGAACACTTCCCCACGGATCTCGACGATCTCCGGTGCGTCCTCCGGCAGGGTCTGCGGCACCCCGGCGATGGTGCGGATATTGGCGGTGACATCCTCGCCCTCCTGCCCATCGCCGCGCGTCGCCGCCTGGACCAGCGCTCGGTTTTCATAGCGCAGCGAGCAGGACAGCCCGTCGATCTTCAGTTCGGCAACGAACTCGACCGCCAAACCGGCATCCTGGCGCAGCTCGCGCAGGAAATTGCGGATGCTGTCGACGAAACCCTGGACATCCTCGCGGCTGAAGGCATTGCCGAGCGACAGCATCGGTACGGCGTGGCGGATCTTGCGGAAACCGGCGGCCGGTGCCGCCCCGACCTTGCGCGTCGGACTGTCCTCGCGCACCAGCTCGGGAAAGCGCTCCTCGATCGCGACCAGGCGGTTATAGAGCGCGTCATACGCGGCGTCGGCGATCTCCGGCGCATCCTCGCCATGGTATTTGCCGCCGTGATAGGCAATCGCGGCCGAGAGTTCACGTACTGCCTCGGCCGCCTCCTCTTCGGTTAGCGCGGCCACAGGCGTTTCGAGATGATTGAGAGGGGGTTGGGGCATGATCGGGCTCGCGGGCTAGGGCGATCTCGACATAGCGCGACGGCGGAATGGAGGGAAGTGCCAAGTCCAGGCTATGTTACGCCCAGAGCCGTTGCGCGGTATCGCCGAAACCGGCCTCGCCGTCGGCGCCGTGATCGGCAAGCACAAGATGTGCCAAGCCCTTCGACATCAAGGTCGGCATAACCTATCTCACCTGGCGGCGCCAAACCGACAACATTGAGCGCGAAGCTCGGCTCGACGGCAAGGCGACCAAGCGCAATCAGGATGGGCTGCCGGTCATGAGCTTCACCGACCTGATCGACCATCTCGGTACCCTCGCACGCACTACCGTTGCCGCCCGCTGCGCCCCAGCCTGATCGCCCGGACTTTTGCCCCACTTACCAAAACACAGCCTAACTGTTTGATTTATCAAGGACAACTGGGCACTTTATTTAGATCCGGAATCCCGGATTTTGTCGATCACCTTCGCCAATTTGATATCGCGCGACGAGACCCCCGCGGCGTCATGCGTTGTCAGCACGATATCGACCTTATTGTAGACATTGAACCACTCTGGATGATGATCGGCTTTCTCCGCGGCAAGCGCCACCCGCGCCATAAAGCCGAATGCCTCATTGAAATCCTTGAAGCGATATGATTTTCCTATCGCGTCGCGCGTTTCGAGCGGCGCCCAGCCCGAGAGTTCGGCCAAGGCCGCATCCCGCACCGCGCCGGTAAGCTTTTCGATCATCTGTTCCTCCTGACGGCATCAGGCTAATTCTTGCGGGAACATCGTTGAAGAGCAAGCGAGGCATTTTCATGGGCGAGTCCTCTTTCCGCGTCCCCCCGAGCATTGCGGACCTCGAAGCCCTGGCGCGTCAGGCGCTGGACGACATTCCGCCGGAACTTGCGCGCCATTTGAATGAAATCCTCATCCGGATCGACGAGTTTCCCGATGAAGAGGTCGAGCGGGAGATGGGGCTGGACAGTCCCTTCGACATACTCGGCCTCTATCGCGGCGTGGCGCTGACGAACAAGAGCGTCAGCGC
>JBAVTK010000346.1:0-7970 GCA_049696095.1 Aliidongia sp.
CCATAGATCAGCACGGCCAAACCCAGATGCGCGGTCAGGCGATATTGGCTGACGCTGGTCCTGACTGACAGGCCGCTTTTGACCATGTACCAGCCGAGTGCCCCTTGCAGCCCGATCAGGATCGGCACCGCGAAATAGCGCCAGAATTCGCCGCGCCGGATTCGCCCGGTGAGCAGAAAGACGATCGGCGGCACCAGTGCTACCAGACCGAGCGTGCGCGCCCACAGTCGATGCAGATATTCCCAAAAGAAGATCTCTTTGAATTCGCCCAGCGTCATGCCGAAATGCACCCGGGCATATTCCGGAATCTGCTTGTAGCGTTCGAAGGCGGCCTGCCAGGCCGCGTCGCCGAGCGGCGGCAGCACGCCCTCGACCGGCTGCCATTCGGTGATCGACAAGCCCGATTCGGTCAGCCGCGTGATCCCGCCGATCACGACGAGCAAAAGCACCATGGCCGCCGTGACGATCAGCCACCAGGCGACAAGCCGGTCATGTCCGGGCTGGACCCCGGTCTGAGGATGGGACAAGGCAAATTCCGAAAAACCGTATCGGCCACCGAAACTAGGCCAGGACCGCCGCGTTGCAAACGATTTTCGGCGACCCGGTTCAATGCAGGCGGAATTCCGCCTGGGCATGGCGTAATTCGTTGGCGCCGACGATCGATATCGAGCCGACGCGCACCGAATGAACTTTGCCGTCGAGCTGGCGTTGCCAGAAATCGAGAAACCGATGCAGCACTGGAAACTCCGGCGCCAAATCGAGATTCTGCCAGATATAGCTTTGCAGCAAATGCGGGAAGTCCGGCAGGCGATAAAGAATTTCCGCGGTGGTGAGCCGGTAACCCGCGATACGCGTTCCTATCTCATGCATGGTCGTCCCTCCCCTCCGGCTGTAATGCCGCAACCCCTGAAGCATGAGGAGCGTTCCCTTGCCGGATCATTAATTCTAAACCATATCAAAGAGATAGCAGCATGATGGAAGAAGTGCTGCCAAACCGGGCGGAAAATTTCCCCGGCAACCTGACAGCGGAGCCCACACGCATGAGCGGAAAAATCAAAATCGAGGATGGCGCGGTGGTGCCGGGGCATGGTTTCATGCTGTGGCAAATCACCAATGGCTGGCAGCGCGCGGTGCGCGCGGCGCTCGGCCCGACTGGTCTCACCTATGTTCAGTTGATGTTGCTGGCCGGTCTGCGCGACCAGATCGCCGACGGCGCCCGAATCAGCCAAGCGGGCTTGGCGCACGCGCTGGGCGCCGATGCGATGATGACCTCGCAGGTGCTGCGCACGCTCGAATCGGCTGGGCTGCTCCGGCGCGACCGCGATCCGCTCGACACGCGGGCGCGGATTCTGGCCCTGACCGAAACCGGTGAAACCCGGCTCGCCGAAGCCTTGCCGCTGTTCGACGCGGTCGATGCCGAGTTCTTCGGCGTGCTGGGCCGCCGGGAAGACCGCTTCGTCAAATCCCTGCGCAAGCTGTGGCGCCAGCACCGCCTGGACGGCACGCCGCCCAACGCCACGCCGGATGAAAGCCCCGACAAGGCGGGGAAGGCGAAGCGGAAGCATCAGGCCGGCAAATCGCCGCCGGCCTGACGGCCGGGATGATCAGACCATCATGAAGCGGGCGCGCGCGCCGCGCTCGATCGCCGCGGCAACCAGCCGGTCGATATTGAGCCGGTGACGCAGCAATTCGAGAATGCGCAATTCTTCTTGAGTCGCCTCGCCGTCGGCGGCGACGACATCGCAAGCCAGGGCATAGGCAGTCTCGCGCAACTTTTGCGGCAGAGCCTCCTTGATCGATTTCAAACCGCGTTCCAGCCCATCGGCCAGGCCGAGCAATTCGGCGCTTTCCGCCAAGGTCGTCCCCAGCCGGGCCTTGTCGTAATCCCGGAACACCGGCAGATAATTGACGATCTCACCGATGATATCGATCTCGGCATCGGTCATTTCCTCATCGGCCGCCGCGACCAGAAACATGGTCTGGATCAGCGCTGCGTGATGGTCGATCATACTGCCCCCATTTGTCGATTTGGTGCCGGCCGCTGGGACCGGTTGCCGCATTATAGCGGCTGATCGGCAAGATGGGGCATTTTCGATGGCGCGGTCGGGGCAGGGTCTCGTTGAGATGGTGGCGTGGCGGGCGGCAGATGAAGGATGCCATCGATACGATATGGCCCGATGATGCGGTTCAGGGTCATCGCAGTCATCGCATTCAAGCCCGAAACCTACCGCTCAAGGTCAGTCGTCGTCACCGTCAGCGGCAACATCACTGTCCTCTTGATCGATGCCCATTAATCCCAGCAGCGCCCCTGCGGCACTGACAGATCCGGGGGCCTTGCGCTCCTCCGGTTTTGGTGTCGGCAGTTCAGCGGCAGTGAAGCAAGTATCCGCCACGACCTGGTCGAGTGCTGCTTCCAGCTCCGGCTCCATTTCCAGCGTTGCTTCGAGAACCCACAGTAGCTCCAGAAACTCGTCACTCATCCTCGCAGTCCAGCGTTCAGGGCGGATATCGTCGAGCGGCGAGGATTTTTTGCCTGCCCGCTTCTTCATCCGATAGCCGAGCCATGACTGCACGACCTTGAGGCCGGAAACCTCGAACTCCCATAAGGCAGGTGCGACTGGGCCGAAACGGCCGCCGCCCACAGCAATTTCCTTTGTGGCTGGGTCGTAGCCATAGTCGATAGGATAATGCGCTGTGTCAGAAGAAACCCCCTTGATCGTTGTCGCATTGCCCTGCGGCACCTCTTCTCCGCGGTCCTCTCCCCGAAAACGTTCAGCGTAGGTATGCAGCCAGATCAGCTTGCGGCCAAGTTTGGCGGTCTCGGCAAAGATTATGCCATCCTTGGTAAGCGGCACGCGTGGTCCAGGCCTTTCAAGTTCATTCCAGAAGCGGCGCGTATAGGACTGGCCGCCAAGGACGGCATAGACGTATGCTGCAAGGTTCTCCGCCGACGGGGTGGAGCGGTACTCCTTACCGAGCGCATCCAGCAACCCGCCTGTGACGTTCGGTTCAGTTCCAGCAGCGTCGCGGTAGAGCGGTATCACATCTTTACTACCGAACGAGCCACGGAAGTGGTGCAGGTCGGGGATCGCGCAACAGGCGACAAGCCCCTGGCCAAATCCAAGTGAGTTGGATAGCAGCGACGTAAAATAGGTTTGCCCTGCACCGTGCAGACGCCAGAGAGGTGGACGCAGGCGATCACCTAACCGAAAATCATATAGGACCAAATGCCTATCGAAAGAACGATATGAGAACGGGATCACCGTCGGCATTTCCGTCGTTTTGTCCGCGCTATAAACTGACGGCTGCCCTTTTCCTGGTAATTCGTCTGAAACGACCTTGGTGATTTTCCAACCACCGGTTTCCCGAAACAGCTTTTTCCGGTCGGCCTGCTTCGAATTGATCAATCGGCCCCAGCGCGCCTCCAGTAACTCAACCGTCTCACCGATTGGCCAATGCCTCTTAAATTGCGCACCGTTCAAGGAAAGTGGAAACAGAATCTCGATACTCGGCCACTCGGCAAAATCGCCCTGCCCAGCCGGAAGAAGCGGCTTGTGCCACTCGCTCGGGCAGTCGCGCCAGATGATTCCACTGAAGTTGGCAATACTCTCCAACTCGGCGAGCTTGTCCTCCCGCGTTGCCCCCCGATCTTGGCATAGCGCACCTTCGCGGGCTTGTCGGGCGCAGGCTTCGATGCCCGCACACCTATCGCGATCGCGACGGGCGTCTGGATGTTGAACACGTTCGGCGTCTTGCGGGTGCCGAGGTTGTCTCCCCCGAGGTCGATGATCCAGAGGTCATCGAAGGTCCGCCGCATGACCTCGCGCACACCGACAAACCCCGGCCCAGTCAGATAACTTGACGCGGTGATAAAGCTGACGATCCCGCCGCATTTCTGCTGCGCGAATAGCCGCCACAGCGCCCAGCACCAAAAATAGATATAATCCCGGATAAGTGCCCGTGCCCACGGCCGGGTCGAGGAACACCACCCCATCGTCGGCGAAGCCGAGCTTCTTGCCAAAACGCTTTTCGAGGAGTTCGCTGGCAAGCCGGACTTGCAACTCGACGACCTCGCGCGGGGTGTAATAAACGCCGTAATCCTTGCGCAACTTGGGATCAAGGGCGGCAAGAAAGTCCTCGTAGAAATAGAGCCAGAGGTCCGGTTTTGACTTCAGAAAATCATGCGGGTCCAGCGCTTCGAGCGAGCGTTGCAGCATCTCGAACCCGACCGACAATTCCTTGCGGGCTTCGGCCTGTCCGAGCAGTTCCAGCGTGCGGGCCAGAAGGCCATTATTCTCGTCGAGCGTCTTGGCGGCGTCCACCGGATTTGGTTTAGTCGCCCCGGACAGCCGGGCGAGGAGCATGGCATAGGTCACGGTTTGGGCGTAGGCGTCCGCGAACTTCGCGTTGTCGGAGTCGGGGAAGAAGAACTGCCGCCATTCGCTGGCAAGAAGCTCGATGGCGGAACCGGGTTGCCCAAGCGCGTTCTCGACCTCCGACCGCAAGAACCGGCTGAGGGGCGCAAGATATTTAGCGAGGCCGGAAGGATTATGCGGGACGATCGGTTTCCAGCCAAGAAAGGCGCGAAACAGTCGCTCCAAAGCCTCGGCATCGGCCACGGTCGTGGCGACCTTGCCCTTCTCGGTCGGATCATCATGCACGCGCACGGTGGTCATTATCGTTGAACGATACTGCCTCACGCAGTCATGAAAGCCAACCGCCGGGCCGATCCGCGTCAGGGCGGCCAGGCCGTACCGGCTGGGAACGGGTGCGTGCGACGACCGACGCGGAGGTGATGGCTGCGGCATTGCCGGATCCCGACGCGCCCTCCACTGAACCACGGTTCGCGGGCAACGCGGATGGCGCAGGTGGACTTATCGCATATCTGGATAGAATGGCGTAGGTTTGGCGTGCCGGAGCCGACAATGATGAGCACTATGTTTACGCTGGTCCTATGATTGATTGACCCTTGGCGCATCGAGAACCGTGGTCTGACCCCAATTTTTCCCCTCACCAATTTTCCCCCAG
Organism: Aliidongia sp.; assembly: GCA_049696095.1. Classification (GTDB taxonomy): domain Bacteria; phylum Pseudomonadota; class Alphaproteobacteria; order ATCC43930; family CGMCC-115725; genus JAXDMU01. The sequence goes on from JBAVTK010000346.1 coordinate 5,029, forward strand.
CCCCGAAACCGCCCTTAGACCCGCAACCGCCATGACCATTCCCGACTACCAGACCTTGATGCTACCGCTGCTCCGGATCGCCGCCGAGGGCGAGACCTGCATTCCCGATGTGGAAACCCGGATCGCCGACGGCTTCAACCTGACCGCCGAGGAGCGTGCCGCCCTGATGCCGACGGGGCAGCAGCGGGTGCTCTACAAACGGCTGCACTGGGCGAAATTCTATCTGGCCAAGGCCGGGCTGGTCGAGACGCCGCGGCGCGGCCGGTTTCTGGCGAGTCCGGCCGGACGGGCGCTGATCGCGCGCAACCCGCCGCGGATCGATATTGACCTGCTCTTGACCTATCCGGGCTTCCGCGAGTTCTACAAGGGCGCCGATGCCAGCGGTTCGGCGCCGGCCGAGGTCCAGGCCACCACCGCTCCGGCGTCCTCCGCCACGCCCGAGGAGCAGATCGAAGCGGCACATTCAGCACTACAGGCGGCACTCAGGGCGGATCTGCTCCAGCGCATCCTGCAGAGCACGCCTTCCTTCTTCGAGACCGTGATTGTCGATCTGCTGGTCGCCATGGGCTATGGCGGCTCGCATCGCAACGCCGCCCAGCAGCTCGGCCGCGCTGGCGATAGCGGCGTTGACGGTGTCATCAGCGAGGATCGCCTCGGCCTCGACCGGATCTATGTCCAGGCCAAGCGCTACGCCGTCGCCAACACGATCGGCCGGCCCGATGTCCAGGGTTTCGTCGGCAGCCTGCTCGGGCTCGGCGCCACCAAGGGCGTCTTCGTCACCACCTCCAGCTTCAGTAACCAGGCCACGGAGTATGTCCGCCATTTGATGCAGCGGGTGATCCTGATCGACGGCCAGCGTCTGGCCGAGTTGATGATCGAGCATAATGTCGGCATCCGCATTTCCCGCACCGTCGAGTTCAAGCGGATCGACGAGGATTTCTTCGCCGAGGAGGAGTGAGGCGGCGCGTCACCGCCAGACCTGCAAGCCCCGCGCAAAGCCCTGAAAGGTTGTGACTCCTCAGGTTGCGGCAAGGGCATTGGCGGTGGCGCCTGACCCATCGCTATCGGCGGCGCGCTCGATCAAATCTCCGACGGCATCGAACCGTCTCCAGTTCCTGGCCCCGACCGGGCCATCGGGTGGGGCAGGGCACGCAGCGGGTTCACCAAAGTCGCTTATTGGCGAAGGCATGCCCCGAGCCGGACTTGATATACGTCTCAAATGCCTCTGCCTGGGCTTGATTCGAAAACGCGATATAGGTCACAAGCCGCCAGGGCTTGAACTTCGATGTATGGGATGATTTTCCGGCATTGTGCTCGCCGAGGCGTCGCTTCAGATCGGCAGTGACACCGATATAGCGCTGCCCGACCGTACTTTCGCTTTCTAGCAGATAGACGTACCACATGGCACCAGCCCTTCTTCGCCAAGGCTTCGAAAGGCATCCTGCTTCGAATGATAAGGCCGGGGCCAGTCCTGCGAAGCGCATCGCGCGAAGCAGGATGGCGTGCCGGGGCCGACGATGATGAGCACTATGTTTACGCTGTGGCCCTATGATGGCTGTAGCCACACTCGAGGCACCCCAAGACTCGGCAGCCGAACACCCGATGGAGATAAATCGTGGCCCGGACCCGATTCTTCGATATCGCCCTGCATCAGCGAAAAGGGTGACTATGTCTATAGCCAATATGCTATGATGCTCTGGACAGTCGAAACGCTGGATGACCGCGTCGATGCGGAACTGGACGCGCTACCGGCCGATATGCGGGATCGTTTCGTCCGCATCGCCCGCCTGCTGGAGGAATTCGGCCCCCAGCATGTGCGCGAACCCTACGTCAAGCCGCTAGTCGGCAAGCTGTGGGAAATGCGGATGAAGGGAAAGGACGGCATCGCTCGCGCCGTCTATCTCGCGGTCAGCGGGCGCCGGCTGGTGGTCGTTCACGCCTTCGTCAAGAAGACGCAGAAGACGCCACGCAGCGCCCTCGACATCGCGACGCGCAGGGCCAAGGAGGCCGGATTGATATGACGAGGATCGCCGATCTTCACGACCGATGGCTGGACGAACCGGCCTATCAGGACGCCCATGCCGCGTCCGAGGGTGAATTCACGCTGGCCCGCGAACTGATCGCCGCCCGCGTCTGCGCCGGCCTGACGCAGGAACAGCTTGCCCAGCGGATGGGCACGAAACAATCGGTGATCGCGCGCCTGGAAAGCGGGCGACGGATGCCGGGGGTCAGGACGTTGGAGCGATTCGCGGCAGCGACGGGGACGCGGTTGGTGGTGCGGTTCGAGCGGGCGGCACCTGGTTTTAGTGCAGCGTTATCGTAATTCCGGCGAGTGATCGACTCCGAGTTACATATTGTGTCCCCTAGATTTGGCGAGGCGGGCACGGAGGCCCGCCCCACTGCTAAAGGATGCTCTTTTGCTTGATTTCCCACCCATATAGGGCGGCAGACTCCACCTTGACATTCCGGTCATGACACCAAATATGGTAATTTCCAATTCGGCCATGCCCGGTTCCGGGGTTTGCAAGGTTCTCCATAGGAAGCGGTGCGGCAGGGCCGTATGAAGCCCAGCCAACGCTTTACGATCGTTCTCGACGATGAACCGAAGCCGACGCTGGCGGAAATTACCGCGAAGATGCAGGCCACAGCGGTCGCGCAAGGCATGACGACAGAGATTTTCTGATTCTGATTCTGATCGGACGAATTCGACCATGACCCACTACACCGACTCCAATGACCAGCCCCTTGTTGTTATCGACGAGTTTCTGGCTGCCTCCAAAGCATGTATTGATACGCTTAAACCCAATGGTGGCATTCTAGTGCGCCGAGTCGTTCATAATGCGGGGTACAACCTTTTCAATTTCACGCGCGCGTCATCGGTTTTGAAGCGCCAGTCGGCTTTGGCGTGCTTGCTGTTGCGGTCACGTTCCCAGGCTTCGACC
>JBAVTK010000347.1:0-5170 GCA_049696095.1 Aliidongia sp.
CGCCAAACCCGCTGATCGAAGCGCTCGAATCAGCCGAGTGCGGGCACCGGCGTGGTGGCACCCTCAGCCGGATGTGCGGTTGCCTTACCCCCTGTCGGAACCGGCACGACCTGCGACGCATTCGGCGAGAACTGGAATGACGGGGCGGCATATTTCCCTTTATAGTCGCCTGACGTCACTTCCTGATTCACGACTTTCGTAAGCACCGTCAGCCGAAGTTCATACATCAAGCCCAATGCGGTTTTCAGCCCGTCCGGGTGTCCATTGAATGTGTGATGCAGCGCGTTGAGCATGCTGGTATAGCTGTAATTGGCCTGCTGAACACCGCTCAGCGCCAGCGAGCCGGGCGGGTATTGTTCGACATCGCCGTCGGTGACCATGTCGATCACGCCATCCTGATGGAACGGCACAGGTGCCCCGGTGAAGGAGTAGCCTTCTGGCACCGAATCGTCTTTGACGAGCCGATGTCCACGGAAGATTTCCTCGAACCGATAGTAATGCGCCGGCTCCCCGTCCCCATCCATCGGGCCGCACGGCGAGCCCTCGCCTTGCCGCTTGATGATCGACAGTCCCCGCACGGCCGAGGCGACATTGGTGATCGGGAATAGCTGGTCGGGTGGAAACCAGACATTATCGACCACCTGATCCTCCGGATTGCCGGTGAAGCTCGACTCGCCGAGAAATTCGATCTTCGCGATGATCGCGTCGTAGAATTCGCCAATGGTGGCATAGTCCCGCTCGACCAATGACTTCAGCAGCCCGGGATAATATTTCGGCGTTTCGGGCAGCTCGATCCGCATGAAAACGTCCTTGACGAGAGCGATACTCAGGGGCGCTAACCCGACACGGATCCCGTCATCGACGCTCATCGGCAACGGGCCGGGATAGGTCGGAATGAATTCGGGGTGGTTCATCTCCGGCTTACCGCCGATCGCGTTCAGCACATTGGCCGCGATCGTCATATGCAGCATTTCTTCCACGACCACGGAACGGATGATCTTGCCGGCCTCCACGTTCCACCCCGGCTTGATCGAATAGTACGCCGCCAGATAGGGCGGAATGGTCGAGTGTTCGAGTTTGACGGCGGCCTGCAGATATTGGCGGAGTTCGGCGGCGGACGTAACCGCTTTGATTCCGGCCACAATTTCCTTGCGGATCGTCATGACGTTGTTCGACATGGTATTGTCTCCTCGGGCAGGACAAGCGGTCACTCAACCCGCGCGGTTGCTGGCACGGGCGCGGGATGCGGCCAGGGATCGGGCGAATTCGGTCTTGCCACCGACCGGTTCCACTTCGGCCGTGGCAGCGGGTGCGGCCGGCGCGCTCACGAGCGCGACCGGGTCGGCCGGCGCTTGCAGTGCTGCCTGAAGCAGCGCCTGGAATTGCACATCCTGATCGATTCGGCCGAGCCATTTGACGATGGTGCGGCGCTTGCCCTCCGAAAGATCGCGCGTCACCGGCATGTAGTTGGGGTCGTGAATATCGAGCGAAAAGGCGAGCGTCAGCAGCTTGCGGTGCTCATAAACCGAGACGGGATCGTTCAGATTGACCAATCGCCGGCTCATGATCGGGTAAAGATTGCCATATTGTACGAAAATCGGCTGAATATCGTTCACCCAGGTCGGCGTGGCCGGGACCGGATAAGCATTGCGCAGGTGGATCGCAATCAGCTCGAAGGGACCGTAATCATTGGGCGCCTGTCCTGGCTGTTTATAGGTCACATTATAGAGCTGGCCATCGATGTAGCCGCGCGGATTGCCCGGCGGCGTCGCCTGGATCGTCAGCGTCGTCGTCCCGTCAGTGCCGGCAGTCAATCCCGACGGGAAATCGAGCGCCTCCTCGGGGATACCGGCGACCGGAATCGGCGCCGTCGGCTGGTTGATGCCGCCACCGCCGCCGAGGCCGGGCATCGCACCCGTCTGACTGAAGATGAGGCCGGCATAAGGGGCCGGTTGACCATAGGCCGTCGCATAAAGCTTGGTGGTGACACTGACCGGCCCGTCAACATCGCTGTCGATGCGCAGGACGAAAGGATCCGCCCCCACGAACAGGCCGTTGGTCGTTTCGCGAATCGCGACCAATGGCGTGGCACCGTCGGAGGCTTGCACCGTCAGCGCCAACGGGCAGAACTGAGACGTCGCCGACTGATTGGCCATTTGCGTCTTGGTCAAGACGAATTCGGCGATCCCGCTGGTCGTGAGCAGCCAATTCGGCGTCAGATAGGGAATCTTGCCGATCGGCTGCAAATCTCCGGTCGGCTCACAATCACCGATCGCTTGAAAATTGCCGATGCCGACCGGGGCGCCTTCTGGCGTATCGGCGGCCAGCAGCGAGCCGACTCTCAGCGTGCCGAGATCTACCGGTTTGCCGTCGGTATCGATCGGCAAGGCATTGCTCAGATCCAGGAACAGCCGGCGGGTCGCGCCGTCGAGGTGGCCCGTGAAGAAGGTGATGTTGTCCCAGGATGTGCCGGTCTGAGCATTGGCCGGCGCGAAACGGCGTCCGGCAACAAAGGAGGTCGGTTCGCCCGAGAGATAAGGGCCGATGACGCCGGTTACCGTGCCGATGGTGAAGCCAGGCTGGGTGTGGTCGTCCTTATAGGCGTAGGTCGTCAGTCGGATCGATAGCTTGCCTTCCTGCGTCGCCTTCCGCAATTCGTCGAGGAACCGGCTATCGGGCAGGGTCGAGGCCCATTCCAGATCGGTCAGGACCGATTGGAACGTCGCAGAGGCGGCACTATCGCCGCCCGGACCGCTCATTCGGCTGAACCACAGATCGCGGAACGGATTTTCCAGATAGCTGCTGGCGAGATATGTGGCGGCCGTGTTGTTCGACACATCGGTCAGGCGCACCTTGAGGCCCCAAAGCTGCGACGCGACCTGCCATTGCGGATCGATATCGACAATCTTGCCGGCGGTTCGGTTCGGTGAATCCAGGATCGACAGGCCGACGATCGGGTCCGCTTTCGGGTCGCTCGAGCAGGTGCCATCGGCATAATGAACCGCCTTCACGGTACAATTGACGAGGCGGAAGGCGCCGGATCCGGGCGGGTTCCACCAGCCATCCCACTCCCGCCCCTGCTGGAACTCCTGGTACTTGGCCTTGAAGCTCGCATTGTCGTAGTGGCGAACATCATTGTTGACGGTCGATGGATCAGCTTGGAACTGCCCCGAAAACACCAACCTGACCGCGTTTAAATAACTCATGCCGAGATTCCTCGATCGAAAGTGGCCCAAGGGGCAGCAAGCCCCCCGACGCATCATTGGAACCGGCCGTCCGCGACAGCCGAACTTCACATTTAAAGTTGCCGCTTTTGTCTCATAAGATCACATAGACCATAATTATACATCCAATAAAAGAGTTTTGTTGGGTGTACGTCTATGTTATCATAAGGTTATTAGGCCGACGAAAATGTGCGGGCGTTTGAAACGATGGCATTTACAGGCATGGTGGATTTTCCGGGAAAACAGCTTGGGATTGATGTGATGCCCGATTCGATAACTGTTGTTCCCCTGGCAACCGAGCGCCCATCCGTCATCCGTCAGCGCTTCGTCGTCGCCTATGATTATGCCGTCGCCTTCACGCGCGGCTGTTTCGACCCTGGCAATGGCACACTGGCCGAAATCATGGGCGCCAGCGCCGCGGAAACGAAGCCGTGCTGTGTCGTGTTCGTCGATCTGGGCGTTCTCGACGGCCGACCGAATTTGGTTTCGGAGATCGAAAGCCACTTCGCGCACCGCGGCGAGCTGCCACGGCTGGCGATGCCGCCGATGGTGCTGCCGGGCGGCGAAACCATCAAGAATGAAGCCCCTCTGATCGGCCGCCTGCATGACGCGATTTTCGACAATGGCCTTGATCGGCATTCGTACATCGTCGCGGTCGGTGGCGGTGCATTCCTGGATGCGGTCGGGCTGGCGGCTTCGACCGCGCATCGCGGCGTTCGCCTGATTCGCGTGCCAACCACCGTGCTGGCCCAAAACGACAGCGGCGTCGGCGTGAAGAATGCGATCAACCGCAACGGTGCCAAGAATCAGATCGGCACTTTCGCACCACCTTGGGCGGTCGTGAACGATGCCGACTTTCTGGCGACGCTGCCGGACCGCGACCGCATCGCCGGCATGGCCGAGGCGGTCAAGGTCGCACTGATCCGCGATGGCGATTTCTTTCTGTGGCTCGAACGAAATGCCGACGCGCTGGCCGTGTTTCGCGATGACGCGATGGAAACCATGATCCGGCGCTGTGCCGAACTGCATATGCGTCAGATCGCCCAAGGCGGTGATCCATTCGAACAGGGCAGCATCCGGCCGCTCGATTTCGGCCATTGGGCCGCGCACAAACTCGAAACCATGACGCGCAACCATCTGCGCCATGGCGAGGCGGTCGCGATCGGCATTGCGCTCGACAGCTGCTATTCCGTGCTGAGCGGTTTACTGCCGGCCGGAACCGAGACTCGAATCGCCGTGCTATTGGAACAGTTGGGTTTCCGGCTGTGGCATCCAGCACTCGCGCGGCGCGACAATGCGGAGCGACTGTCCGTGCTCGCCGGGCTGGAGGAATTTCGCGCCCATCTGGGCGGCCGGCTGACCATCACGCTGCTCGAAACCATCGGCCGTGGCGTCGAGGTCAACACGATGGATGCAGAATTGGTCGCGCGGGCGATCGACTGGCTCGCCGCCCGCGAGGCTGCCTGATGCGGTTGCCCGATGGCGGTTGGCTCGGCTATTGCTTGAACGTCCACCCGACCCAGAGTTTCGCCGAGGTCGAGGCGGCACTCTGCGGACCGGTGCGCCAGATCAAGCGACAGCTCTGCCCCGACGCCCCCTTCGCCGTCGGCTTACGCCTGTCGGCCGCCGCCGCGGCCGAACCAAAGGCGGCAGCCCAACTCGCCCGGATCTTCGCAGCCGAAGGCTATGCGGCCTACACCATGAACGGCTTTCCCTATGGCCGCTTTCACGGTGCGCCGGTCAAGACCGCGGTCTATGAACCGGATTGGACCGACCCGGCTCGCCGCCGCTATACCGCCGACCTCGCCCGGATCATGGCCGCCCTGGTGGCGGACGGCGAGACGGCCAGCATCAGCACCGTACCGGGAGGGTTCGGCCCGCCGCTGCGCGGCCGTGAGGTAGAGGTCGCGGAGGGTTTGCTCCAAAGTGTTGTCGATCTGATCGAT
>JBAVTK010000348.1:0-8517 GCA_049696095.1 Aliidongia sp.
CGTCAGGTTGGTGAGGAAGGCGGCGTCGTTCGAGGCCATGTCGGTCCCGGTTAGTTTTGGTCGCGGGCGAAGGTTAATGTTATATCGTAGCATTTTCCAGCATGATCGAGGGAGATTCAGTTCCGGCCGAAGAAATGTGGTTTTCCGGGTGTCCAAAGCGCCAACAGCACATCACCGCGCCGTAGCTGGCGATCTGGATTCAGCCGCTAAAGTCGTCGTGGGCGGTATTGAGCACCGTGATCGGAAAGCTATGCTCGCCCTACAACGGTCACTTCTTGGCTGCCTCCGGCCCAGCTTCAGCGGAAATACGAAGCACCCCTCCGTCTAGTCTGGTGATTTCAACGATTGTTTCCAATCGCACGAGGCGGGTCTGGTGATTCTCCACCTTCCCGGCCAAACCCTTGACACCTTCGGTTAAGGTAGTCACCCGCTCGCTCAACGCTGCCAGGCGGGCAATCCGGTCAAACCACGCGTTCACCTCGCGTCCATGCGGGCCAAGGTCGCCGATAGCTCTCCGATGGCGCTGTCAAGGTCGCCTTCCATCCGGTCGATCATGGCATCGACTTGCCGGAGCGCCGCTTCGTCGCGCATGTCGGCGAGCGACCCAAGCGCCAAGTCTCTCGGAAAGGCGCTCACCGATAGGCCAGCGGCCTCTGCTTTCTTCGTGATTATCTCGTTCTCGGAGTTGCTGACCAGGGTGGTCAGGCGATTGGCGCGCACGTCGGCACCGCCGCCCAATGTTGCCATTCCCATGTTCAATCCTTCCGCCTGCCCGGACAAAACATACACATGCGCCTGCGTATGTTCAAGCGGTTGCCTCAGCCGCGACGATCGGTCGCCGCCACCTCCGCTAAGATCTCCTCCGCCTGATGAAACGCCGTGTTGGCCGCTGGCACGCCGCAATAGATCGCGCTCTGCATGATGACTTCCTTGATCAGCGCCGGGTCCATGCCGTGTTCCAAGGCCGCGCGGACATGGAGTTTGAACTCGTCGGCGCGGTTGAGCGCGATCAGCATCGCCATGGTCAGCAAGCGGCGGGTCGGGTGGTCGAGGCCGGGACGGTTCCAGATGTCGCCCCAGGCGACCCGCGTGATCAGATCTTGGAAATCGGCGGTGAATTGCGTGGTCTTGGCCAGTGCGCGATCGACATGGGCGTCGCCCAGCACGGCACGGCGCGTTTGCATGCCCTGGGCGTGGCGGTCGGCTTCGTCCATTACTGTGCGGCCTTTCGATAATGCGCCAGCGCGCGGCGGGCGAGTGCGACGGATTCACCGAGATCGGCGCCGATGCCGGCTTGGTCGAGATTGGCTTGCATCCGTGCCGGATCGATTTCCAGCCCCTCGGCGATGGCCGCGAGTGCCGCAAGCGCGCCATGGGTCAGTTGGAACAGCTCGGCCAGCACCGGTGCCTCGGCCTGCCAGCCGCCCAAACCGCGCTCATGCTCCTGCGGCAGGGCGGCGAGCAGGGTCGCGGCGAGGCCGGGGGTTCTGAGTGCTGCCGACAGGATAATCTGGCAGCCGGTCGGGTTGCGCTTATGCGCCATGGCCGACGAGCCACCGCGCCCCTCGATCCGCGGCTCGAAGGCCTCGGCGATTTCTGATTGCGCCAGCAATGCGATGTCGCGCGCGATCTTGGCCGCAGCACCGCACAGGATGGCGAGCGCGGTGCCAAGCCCGGCGATGCCGTTCCGCCGGGCATGCCAGGGCACCGGCGGGCAGGCGAGGCCGAGCGTTGCCGCCAGCCGCTCGGCCACGGCGAAGGCCCGTCCGTCGAGACCGGCCAGCGTTCCGGCCGCACCGCCGAATTGCAGGACCAGGGCGCCTTGCCGCTCGGTGCGAAAGCGCGCGGCCGCCTCGTCGATGCCGAGCAGCCATTGCGCCGCCTTCAGACCGAAACTCACCGGCAGGGCGGCTTGCAGCAGGGTGCGCCCGGTGAGTGGCGTCGCCAGATGGGTCTCGGCCAGTGCCGCCAGCGCGCGGGCGATCCGGTCGGCTTCCCGCTCGATCAGCGTGGCGGCCGCCTTGGCTTGGAGGATGAGCGCGGTGTCGGCCAGATCTTGGCTGGTGGCACCGCGATGGATCTGCCGCGCGGCGTCTTGGTCCGGGACCAGCGCCCGCAATTGCGCGAGCAGCGGGATAGCGAGCGTGCCGGCATGGGAGGCCGCACTGGCCAGGGCTGCGAGATCGATCGGCGGCGCCGTACAGGCGGTGGCGATCAGCGTGGCCTGTGCCGCCGGTATCAACCCTTCGGCGGCCTGGGCTTCGGCCAGCGCCGTCTCGAAATCGAGTGCCGCGCGCAGTAAGGCGGCATCGTCGAAGATCGCGAGCATTTCCGGCGTCGCGGCGGCGAGGTCGCGGATCATGGTCAGAAAGTAAGGAACACGGTCTCGCCCAGCCCTTGCAGCCTGATATCGAAGCGCCAGACGCCGTGTTCCAGATGGGCGAGGAGGGTGCCGCGCCGTTCCTCGGGCACCAGCACCAGGATTGGATCGGCATCGTTCTCCGGTGCGTCGGCGAAATAGAGCCGCGTCACCAGCCGGTCGATCAGCCCGCGGCCGAACACGCTGATCGCGATATGCGGCGCTTGCAGGCTGTTGCCGGGGCCGGGCACCGGGCCGGGCCGAATGGTGCGGAAGCGAAAGAGGCCGGCCGCATCGGTCGCGGCCCGGCCGAAGCCGATGAAATTCGGGTCGATCGGCCGGTCGGTGCGCGGATCGTTCGGGCTGTGATAGCGGCCGGCCGCATTGGCCTGCCAGATCTCGATCAAGGCATCGGGCACGGGAACGCCGTCACCGTCGAACACGGTGCCGGCGATCTCGATCGCCTCGCCCTCGACGGCACCGCGCGCCGCGGGTTGTTTCAACAGATAGTGCCGGGGCGCAAACAGCTCGGCTCGCGCACCCAGCTCGGACTGGCCGATCAGATCGGCGCCGCCCTTCCAGGGCAGGCCGTAATGGAAGAACGGGCCGACGGTCTGCGGCGGCGTGCGGCCGAACGGGGGGCTGCCGGTCATGGCTCAACGCTCCATCGGCGTGGCGTCGCGCCCGCGCAGCACGATGTCGAAGCGATAGCCCAGCGCCCAGTTCGGCATGGTGGTTTCGAGTTCGAATCGCGCGACCAGCCGATCGCGCGCCGGCCGGGGCACGGCATTGGCGATCGGATCGAGGTCGATCAGCGGATCGTCGGGGAAATACATCTGCGTCACCAGCCGGTCGGCGAAGCCCGCGCCGAACAGCGAGAGATGGATATGGGCCGGCCGCCAGGCATTGACATGATTGCCCCAAGGATAGGCGCCGGGCCGGATCGTGACGAAGCGATAGCGCCCTGCCGCATCGGTCACGACCCGGCCGGCGCCGGTGAAGTTCGGATCGAGCGGCGCGTCCCAATCATCTTTGGAATGAATGTAGCGGCCGGCGGCGTTGGCCTGCCAGATCTCGATCATCGTGTCGCTGACCGGACGGCCGGCTTCGTCGAGCACGCGGCCGGCGACGATGATGCGCTGGCCATGCGGCGGCGCCTCGTGCTGCGTCGTCAAATCACCCATGGCGCCGCCCATCAAAGCGGGCCAGCAGTCGGTCGGGCCGGTCGTCTCGGTCACGGTCGGCGGAATGCGGATCGGCGCCAGCAAGGGCGAGCGTTTGGCGGTCGAATGATAGGGCGGCACGGCAAGGCGGGGGCTGGTCGATTGAGGCATGGTTAAGGCATCTCCCGGTCCGGCGCGCCCTCGTCAACCGAGCGGCAGGCCCACATCATTTTCCGCGATCGTAACCTGCGCGGCGCGCGAATTGCGAATTTGGCGATGGCGTTCCATCTGTTATATTGAATTATCCGAGAGCGGAGAAGCGCATGACTCGCGATGAAGCTATTGTCCGGCTGAAGCAATCCGAAGCGGCGCTGAAGCAGGCTGGCGTCACGCATCTTTATCTGTTCGGTTCGACGGCGCGTGACGAGGCGCGTTCGGATTCCGATGTCGATTTGTTTTTCGATTACGACCGCGAGGATTTCGGCGTGTTCGACCTCATGGATGTCAAGGAACTGGCGGTCGGTATTCTGGGCTCGAAGACGGATATGATCCCGCGAGACGGGCTGCATCATGTCTTGCGCCAGCGTATCGAAGAGTCAGCCTTGCAGGTGTTGAACCGCGCCGGGTTTGCCGGAGGCTCCAACTCCTGAGAGGAAGGAGCGATGAGCAAACTAACAACGAACAAATTTTCACCTGAGGTCCGCGAGCGAGCGGTACGGATGGTTTTCGATCACAAGGCGAATTATCCGTCGGAATGGGCGGCGCTGAGTTCGATTGCGGCCAAGATTGGCTGCACGGCGGAGACGCTGCGGCACTGGGTACGCCGATCTGAGCGCGACCAGGGCTTACGGGCTGGCCCGACCTTATCGTCTTCTGTGGTCGGCCGCACTCGGCGGATCTGTCGCCAGCGTGCGTCAATGCGGATAGATCTTCAGGCTATGCGCGACGGAATCGGCGACGTGTTCCTTGGTGATGACGCCGACGACATCGTTACTCCGCGGCACCCGGCGCTCTCGGTCGCGCAGCACGACCGCCATGAAGGCATTCTTCCGCCACATTCGTTCGATGACATCCGAGGCGATCATATCCGTGTCGACAAGGGTGAAGTTGCGGGTAGCGACATCACCCAAGGTGATGCCGGTCTGAGCACCTTCGAGACCACGCCGGAGCCCGGCGTTGACGCGGATAACGCCGTAGACGCGGTCGTTACGGGTCACCACGACATGCCGCAAACCACTCTCCATCTCGTGCGCGCGCAGGAAGGCATCGAAACTGTCTTCCGCCGGCAGGATCAACATGTCGGTATCCATCACCTCACCGGCGTGGCGGACTAAAAACATATTGGCGTGTAATGCCTTGGGAATGGCACGACCGCGGCGGACCAGCTTAAGCGTATAGATGTTCTCCCGCGACAGCAGCCGGCGAACGCCGACGCTGGTGGCGACAGCCAGGATCATCGGCATGACGATGTCGTAGTCGCGGGTCATCTCGAAGGTCATCGTGATCGCCGTCATGACGGCACCAGTGCCGCCGCCGACCATGGCGCCCATGCCGACCATGGCAAAGGCCGGAACACTGATCGGAATCGGGATGCCGATCGCTGAGAGCAAGGCAGCAAAACAGCCGCCCAATGTCGCCCCCATGAACAGCGAGGGCGAGAAAATGCCGCCCGAGGAACCGGAGCCGAGACTGGTTGAAGTCGCGAACGCCTTGCAGACGAACAACAAGGCTAACAGCCAGACTGACGCGCTGTGGCCGACCAGGATACTCTCAATCGTCGCATAGCCGACGCCGTCGACATAATACTCCCCGACGGATTGGGACAGGACGTACATCAGCACGCCGACCAGCAGCATGCCGAGCATATGGCGCGCATAGCGCCAGGGGATCTTGTCGAACAGGTCTTCGACAAGATGCAGGCCACGAATGAACCCTGCGGCAGCGATCCCGGTGACGCCACCCAATACAGCATAGAGAACCAGCAGGATGGCGGCGCTTGCATCGGCCGTCATCGGGTCCATCTGCGGGACCAGGAAGGCAGGCTGTTCACCGAAAAACCAGCGTCCGACGAAAGTCGCGGTGCCCGTGGCGATCGCCACCGGCAGGAAGGTGGTGACGCTCACCTCCGGCATCATCAACTCGATGGCGAACATGACGCCGCCGATCGGCGTATTGAATGTCGCGGCGATCCCGGCACCGGCCCCGGCGGCAACCAGTGCAATCCGCTGCGCAGCCGGCATGTTGATGATCTGACCCAGGGTCGAGCCCAGTGCCGAGCCGATTTGAATGATCGGCCCCTCGCGCCCGACCGAAGAGCCGCTGCCGATCGCGAAAGCCGAGGCGAAGGATTTTACCAGAGCGACAACCGGCCGAATCTTGCCTTCACGATAGTAGATGGCGTCCATTACCTCAGGGACGCCATGCCCCTTGGCTTCTGGTGCGAAATTGCTGACAAGGAAGGTGACGATCACCGCACCGATGACTGGCGCCAGGATCACGAAGGCACCCCATCGGCTCGGCGGCGTGAATATATTGGCGTCGTAATGCAGAGAAAACTGGCCGGCAAAGAAGAGGTTGTGCAGCAGATTGATCAGGTCGCGGAACAGCACGGCGCCCACACCGGTGACAAGGCCGAGCACCAGCGCCAGGATAGACAGATAAAGCAAGCTCAGCCGGACGGTCTCCTCCGCTTCCGCTGGGAGGAGGTCGGCGCGCTTTTCTCTAATGTTGCCTTGATTGGACGTCATGGTGACCTTTAGGTGGGGTGATTTGGCCAGAGATGTGCATAACCGGCGCGTGCCATGGCGTTCAGTGTATATGTCATGTCATGACATAAGCTCGATCGCAAGCAAAGAGCAAAGATGGCTCCATGGAGGACCGCACAGAGATGGATGCCTGGACGTGAGTAAAGATAAAGCCGAGCCACTGAGCGCGGACCTCTATGCGGGGCTTGCCGGGTTTCGTTATGCCTTGCGGCAATTTCTGGCGTTCAGTGACGCGGTGACCGGTGCCGCAGGGGTTACGCCGCAGCAATATCAATGCCTCCTGGTCATCAAGACGCATCCGGACGGGGCGATGATGATCCGAGACCTCGCGTCACAAATGCTTCTCCAGCCCCACGGCGCCGTTCAATTGGTCGATCGCCTGGTCAGCGCCGAACTGGTCGAGCGCAGGCACTCGTCAACCGACCGGCGCAGTGTGCTCGTCGCCTTGACTCAAAAGGGTTCGACGCTCCTCGAACAGCTGGCGGGCAATCATGCCAAGGAGCTCCTGGCGCAGGAGCCGCTATTGGCAGATTCCCTCAAACGCCTTAGGGACTTGGTTGGATGAAGGCGACCGAAATCCCGTTATGGCGGTGCGCCAGCCCGCGGGTAGGGGCGTTCCGGACAAACGGCACCGAATGGCCTTCCACTCGTCTCTATCATCCTGGCGGCGGTACGCCGAAAGGCCGCCCTTCGGCCCAGACTGTCGGCGTTCCGCGCTCTAATCTATTGAAATAGAACAAGAGTTAGATTTCAGGTGATTTCACCCAAAATCGTCTTGTTCTAGTGCCGACCGTGTGGCGCCCGGGCCTCTGCCGCCGCGTCCTTCGCGGCAAGCTCGGCATTATGTGCATCGGTCGCGGCTTTCTGGGCCTGACTCGCGGAGTCGGCTGCCTGCTTGGTCAGGTTCGTCACCTCTACGGTTTGGGCTGCGGCCTTGTTCGTGAGGTCTAAGGCGTGGGCCACGGCCCCGTCAGATTCGGTCTTGGCCTGCGCAGCAACTCCCTTAGCGTTAAGTGCGTCCGCGGCGGCGCTCGCCAGTTGTGTTTTGAGCACGCTCACCTGACTCTGTATCGCGGTCAGCTGCGTCCACCCGACATAGCCCATCGCGCCCACCGCGCCAATCAACAGAATTGCGAAAGCTGCGAATTTCGCTCCGACATTGTTCATCTTGATCCAACTTTCTTGATGCCTGACCGGTGCCCCGACGCGACCGGCCGCTGGGCGGTTACGCTGGAACGGTACTAAGGAACCGCACGCTTGGTGGTGTGATATATCATCGCATGATATAAATTGATCGTGCCGTGCCGACCAACTGCCGCAGCAGGCGCCCCATGACCGCCGGCTGGTGCGCGGTGGCGGTCTGGTCCCTCACAGAGACAGGGGTGTCCAGTACGCCTCGATCCGCTGCACCGAGCGGCTGGCCGAAGCCGGAATCGAGCCGTCTGTCGGCCCGCCTATTTGACGCCGGTCCGGCGCCGGAAATCGTCCAGAATGTGCTTGGCGAGTGCCGCGTAATCGCCGTCGAAATGATGGCCGCCGGGGGTCTTGACGATGTCGGCGCCGGCCGACAGCGACGGACAAGCGGTATCCTCTTCGTCCTCGCCATAGAAACATTGCATGAGGGCCGGCGGGATCTTGGCGAGTTCCGGCGCGACCGGCAGCGCCTGATCGCTCGGTGGCGCGCCCAGCCAACCGGTGAGCGTGATCTCGAAATCGGCCGTCTTCGCGAATCCCAGCAGCGACATCAGCACGATGCGCGATTTCAGACCGGCCGGCAGGCGATTATAGGCGAAGGGCAGGACATCTGCGCCGAACGAATAGCCGATAAGGGCGACATGCTTCGCCGGGTTTTGTTCCAGCACCGCGACGAGGGCGCGTGCGACATCGTCGGGACTCTTGCGGCTCCAGAAATAGCGCAGCGAGTCGAGACCCACGACCGATACCCCGTCCCGCTGAAGCGACTCGGCGATGTTCTTGTCGATATCGCGCCAACCGCCATCGCCCGACAGCACGACAGCGACCAGATCGGCTGGATGCGGTGCCGGCAGTTCGATCAGCGGCAACCCGTCCACGCCGTCCGGCAGATGCGCCAGGACAAGGGCGGCCAGGTCGGAGCCGGTCTCGTAAAAGCCGGGCAACGGCTCGCGCGGGGCATAGATCCAACCGGCGGAAGAGGCGCGAGGGGCCGGATCGAGGCAGAGCGGCGCCGTGCCACGCACCGCCTCGGTAG
>JBAVTK010000349.1:0-2061 GCA_049696095.1 Aliidongia sp.
GTATCTGGCCCAGCTCGGGGAGATGTCGGCCGATGCGAAGCCGCTTAAGGGGTTTGGTGGCGCGGGAATCGTCGAGATCGTTGAAGATCATGACGGCAATGCGTACCGGGCGGTCTATACGGTGAAATTCGCGGGCACGATCTATGTTCTGCACGCCTTTCAGAAGAAGTCGCGCAAAGGCATCAAGACACCGCAAGACGATATCGAGCTGATCAAGCGGCGCCTGCGGGTCGCCGAGCAGGATTATCAGTCACGATTTGGAGGAGCAACATGAGCGATATCGACGATTCCGGCATCCGGCGCGGTACCGGCAATGTGTTCGCCGATCTGGGCTATGCCGATCCCGACACCCATCTCCTGAAGGCCGAACTGGTCCGCGAAGTGATGAGCGTGATGCGCGAGCGCGGTCTGACCCAAACCGATGTTGCGAAAGCGACCGGGGTGAGCCAGCCAGACATCTCGCGACTGCTCAAGGGGCAGTTTCGGGAGGTCTCGGTCGAACGCCTCATGAAGATGCTGTCCCGGCTCGGCTGCGAGATCGACATCATCGTGAAATCGTCGAGTCAGACAGAGCCAAGGCCGGTTATCCATTTCCATCCGGTACCGGCTTGATTGTCGATTTCGGAGCCCGACCCTTGTCGGTTAAAGCGCACACCGATACCGGCGTAATCGCCCGCCATTTGCAATTCATCCGCCGCAACGATACCATCGTCGATGGTACAATCGGGCTATTGTTGCTGGGATGGCGATAAAATGATCATGTACAGACTGTCTGGCCTTGTCCTGGCTATCTTGGTCGGATCGGTGATCGGCGTTTGGGGCGCTCTGGCCGAGGAGGCTCCGGCGCCTGAACACAAGCCGTCCAAGGTCGGGCCGAATGCCGCGGGGGCCACCCTGCCCGATCCGGCGCGCGCCTTCGATCCGCCGGCACCGGCATACCGGTTCGATTTGGCGACTCCCGTCACGATTACCGGGCTGGGGCCGGGCGAGGATTTGCGGGGAACGGAAGAGCCGGTCGTGGCACGGCTCACCCCGGCGGAACTCGACGCCTATACGAATTCCAATGATTATCAGCAGTTGGCCGGCCATTACTTCCCGAGGTCACCGCTCGCGCCGGGCACGCAATTCCTCGATCTGGGCAAGGCCGTGGGCGGCGCTTTGGTCAATTTAGGCGCGGTGTCCGTGAAGGACAGCTTCGACGAGCGGCTTCACACCCAGATCGAGGCGGGCAAGCTGGCACCGATCGACGCGGTCGGCGTCGATACCGGCTTCCGTGCGGCGGAAATTGCCTTGGCGGCGGCCCCGGTGATTCTGAGCACTGGCGAGGGCGGTCTGCGGCGCAAGGGCGGCGCGGTCGGCGAGACGATTTTGGGCGGCCTCGTCATCGCCGGAGTCGCAACCATGCTGGGCGCGGGAAATTAACCGCGTCGTGCAGCGCGCGGGCCGCGGGGAGAACAGCCGGATCGCCGGTTCCCTTGCGCCGCCGATCCGGCTAGGGTCGCCGCTTCCGGTTTGAGGGGAGCAAGGCGGGGATGACGAATCTCAAAATCGATCGCGAACGGCTATGGTCGAACCTGATGGAGACGGCGGCGATCGGCGGCACGCCCAAGGGCGGGATCTGCCGGCTGAGCCTCAGCGAGTTCGACCGGCAGGTGCGCAACTGGTTCATCGCCCGTTGCGAGGCGCTCGGCTGCACCGTGACGATCGACCGGATCGGCAACATCTTCGCCCGGCGCCGGGGCCGTGACGATTCGCTGCCGGCGATCGGCTTCGGCAGCCATCTCGATACCCAGCCAACCGGCGGGAAATTCGACGGACCGTTGGGCGTGCTGGCCGGTCTCGAAGTGCTGCAAACCCTGGAGGATGCCGGTTATGAGACCGCGGCCCCGCTGGAACTGGTCAATTGGACCAATGAGGAAGGTGCCCGCTTTTCGCCCTCGATGATGGGCTCGGCCGTGTTCACCGGGAAATCGACGCTTGACGAGGTGTCGGCCCGCCTCGACAAGGACGGCATCAGCGTCGGTGCGGCACTCGACAGCATCGGCTTTGCCGGGCCGGCGC
>JBAVTK010000350.1:0-9154 GCA_049696095.1 Aliidongia sp.
GCCCGATGGCGCGCAGCAAGCTGCCTCCCCCCTCCTTGGATGCGCGTCGCCGTGCTAACCGGGGCCGGCCGACAGCGACGGACCGGACCATGCCATCCAGCGATTTTCTGCGCGAGGCGAGCGAGCGGGGTTTCGTGCATCAATGCACCGACGCCGAGGCGCTGGATGCCGCGCTGCGCGCCGGCCCGGTCGCCGGCTATATCGGCTTCGACTGCACCGCCGACAGCCTGCATGTCGGTTCGCTCGTGCAGATCATGACGCTGCGCCGATTGCAGCAAGCGGGTCATCGGCCGATCGTCCTGATGGGCGGCGGCACGACCAAGGTCGGCGATCCCTCGGGCAAGGATGAAGGCCGCAAGCTGCTGTCGGACGAGGATATTGCCCGCAATCTGGCCGGCATTCGCACGGTGTTCGATCGTTATCTGAAATTCGGCACAGGCCCGACCGATGCGATCATGCTGAACAACGCCGATTGGCTCGACCGGCTGCAATATATCCCGTTCCTGCGCGATTATGGCCGGCATTTTTCGATCAATCGGATGCTGAGCTTCGACAGTGTCCAACTCCGGCTGGAGCGCGAGCAACCGCTGTCGTTCCTCGAATTCAACTACATGATCCTGCAAGCCTATGATTTCGTCGAACTGGCGCGGCGGGAAAATTGCCGGCTTCAGCTCGGCGGGTCGGACCAGTGGGGCAATATCGTCAATGGTGTCGACCTGGCCCGCCGGACCGACGGCATCGAAGTGTTCGGCTTCACCACGCCGCTTCTGACCACCGCGTCCGGTGCCAAAATGGGCAAAACCGCCGCGGGCGCCGTCTGGCTCAATGCCGACCGGCTGCCGGTCTATGATTTCTGGCAATATTGGCGCAACACCGAGGATGGCGATGTCGGCCGCTTCCTGCGGCTTTTTACCGATCTGCCGCTCGATCAGATCGCACGACTCGAAGCACCGGATGGTCCGGGCATCAACGAGGTGAAGAAAACTCTGGCCACCGCGGTTACCGCCCTCGCCCATGGTGCCGAGGCGGCGGCCGAGGCGGCCGAGACCGCGCGCCGCGTGTTCGAGGAAGGCACGCTCGCCGACAATCTTCCAACGATCGAGGCCGATCTTGTCGGCGGCGTGCCGGCCTACAAGCTGTTCGTCCTGGCCGGCTTGGCCAGTTCGAACGGCGAGGCGCGCCGGTTGGTTGCGGGCGGCGGCGCTTATCTCAACAACGCCGCCATCGAAAATGGCGACCGCGTCGTTACGCTGGCCGATCTGACCGGCGATGGCGTCATAAAGTTGAGTAAAGGAAAAAAACATCACGCATTGGTTCGGCAACCGCGTTCGTGACCTACCCTTCATCGTTGATGAACCGGATGCGTCTATAACGGTGGTCAGGCGCCGTTTCTGGCGCTCGATCCCGCAACGCCTCATGCCGTACCCCGTGTCATGTCCCAAGATCTGATCGAGGCGCTCAAGGCGCATCTGCTCTGGCTGCACAATCGAGGCGGTTCGCGCCTGGATTTGCCGTGGGGCGATTTTGCCGGTGTCAGTTTCTCGCGCGTCAATCTTCACAAGGCGCGCTTGCCCGGCGCGCATTTTGACCACACGGAAATTGATGGTGCCGATTTTTCCGAGGCCGACCTCTTCGCGGCGAATTTCGACCATGCCCGGATGCATTCCGCCAACTTTCGCGGCGCCGATCTGCGCGGTGCCAGCTTTCGCAATGCGGTGCTGGCCGAGGCGGATTTCACCGGCGCGCGACTGACCGGCGGCGTCTTGTTCGACGCACGGCCGGAGTTCGAGCGGATGTGCAGCCAAACCGGCCGTCATGCCGGCGTG
Organism: Aliidongia sp.; assembly: GCA_049696095.1. GTDB lineage: Bacteria > Pseudomonadota > Alphaproteobacteria > ATCC43930 > CGMCC-115725 > JAXDMU01. The sequence continues at coordinate 1,827 of JBAVTK010000350.1, forward strand.
GATCTGAGCGAGGCCGATCTACGCGGGGTCCGCGCGGTCGCAACCAGTTTCCGCGGCGCATTGCTCGCCGGAGCCTGTTTGCGAAACGCCGATCTTTCCCGCGCCGATCTGCGCGGCACGGATTTTACCGGGGCGGATCTGGCCGGGGCTAATCTCAGCGGCGCCGATTTGACCGCGGCGGTGCTGAACGCGGCCGATCTGACCGGGACGATATTCGACGACGCCAATCTGGAAACCGCGATCGGTTTCGTCCCCGACAGTGCCGACCGGCTCGATCCTGATCTGCGCCGGATGATTGCTCGGCATTGCAGTTGGGTGCAAACCTTCGGCGCAAACGGCGCGCAAGCCAATTTCACCGATAAGGATTTGCGCGGCTTCACGCTGGCCGGTCTCGATCTGTCTGCCGCCGTGTTCAAGGGGGCCAATCTGACCGCGGTCAGCCTGCAAGGCGGCAGCTTTCCGCTCTGCGACTTTTCTGGAGCGGTCATGATCGGCTGCAATTTGTCCAAAGCCAATCTGCGCGGCTGCGCCTTCAAGCGGGCCCGGCTCGATGATGCCGATCTGTCCAACGCCGATATCAGCGCCGCCGACATCCTCAATATTGAACGCAAGCCGACCGGCCGGACCTGGCCAGCCAATTTCCTCGGCGCCTCGTTGAAGAACAGCCGAGTGGCCGGTGCGCGCTTCGACGGTGCCAACATGATCGGCGCCGATCTCGCCGGGGTCGACAAGACGGCAGCGTCGATGGTCGAGGTCCGGTTCTGATCAGTAGCTTCACGGCCATCCGACCGCTGCATGGCAGGATGCCGCGCGCATCGCGGCCTTGACAGGATGGGGGCGGCGAAGACATATCAACGTCCACCGATGATTTGATCTGGGGTCGTAGCTCAGTTGGTAGAGCGCGACGTTCGCAATGTCGAGGTCCGGGGTTCGATTCCCCGCGGCTCCACCAAATCAACCGGAAACAAGGGGCCGGCGTGCGATCGCCGGCCCCTTTTTCGTATCCGCGCTCAGCCGACGACCAGCAGATGGAAGCTGCCCGGTATCGGCATCGGCCGGGCGCCGGGGCTCGCCGGCGGGGCCAGTTCCGCGGTCGGCAGATAGAGTCGGCCGGTCTTGGCATCGAGTGCTCCGGTGCGGGCACCACGCTCGGTCGGCACCGAACCCGCGGCGGCCACCGTGTGACCATTCACCGAAATCAGCGTCAAAGTGCCGTCGCCGCCGCAGGGCACGAAGAACAGATGGCGGGCCGCGTCGAAGATCGCGGCGTCGGGATGCTTGCCGATCGGCAATGTGGCGATCACGGTCGATTTCGCCGAATCGATCGCGAGTGCCACATTGTTCGAGCAAACGGTCAGCAGCACGCCGCTCGCCGGGTCAAGCGCCAAGCCGCTCGGCTCCTCGCAACCCTTGAGCGCCATGCGTCCGGTCACCTTGCGCGACGCGATGTCGATAACCGCCAGCTCGTTCTTGTCCTCGATATTGACATAGGCATGGCCGCCATCGGCCGCAGCGAATTCCAGGGCGCCGCCGATCTCGATCGAGCCGACCGCCTTGGCGCTCGCGGGATCGATCAAGGTAACGTCGCCGCTCTTGCCGTTCATCACCAGGACGAGGCCGGTCTTTGGATCCTGGACGGCAGCATCGGGTTTTTGCCCGGTCGGGATTTCGGCCACGATTTTACCGGTATCGGCCTCGGCGATGGTGGCCGTGTTGCTGTCGCCATTGGTACTGAGAATTCGGTTGGCCCCGATCAACGGCACGACGCCATGGACCCGCGCGCCCGGCACCAGCGTCGGCGTGATCTTGCCGGTATCGAGATCGAGCGCCATCACGCCGTCGCCGCGGCCGAGATAGAGCCGCCGCGCCTTGGCATCGACCGACGTGTAGTCCCAGGGGCCATCCGGGATAGCAATACGATCGACGGTCTTGAGCGCGGTCGTGGCAACCGAATCTGCGGCAACGGCCCCGACGGTCGAGAGCAGCAACGCCAAGGTGCCGCAAAGAGCGGGCCGTAGGATCATAGTACTTCTCCAAACTTGTGACGGTCGGAGAATGGTCTAAATTCCCGGCTAGGTCGAGGAAAACGATAGGAGAGCTTCCGATCGGACGAGCGCCGATCTCCATCCGTCATGTCCATACGGAAACACGCCGCTCGCCCCCGACATCGTGCAACGGCCGGTCTTCGTGAGTGAACCTGAAGCGATCCCGTTCGTTGGCGCCGAGGCGGCCGCACGCTATCTCGCGCTCGATGCAGGCTATGTAGCCCCCAGACCATCGAGAATTCGGACCTCTGAGCGTCCGGCGCCACGTTTCTCGACGCGCACCTGGACCGCGATCCGGTCGATCATGCCGGCGACATGGGTGATGACGCCGACCTTCTGCCCGCGCCCTTGCAGTGTTTCCAGCGCGTCCACAGCCATATCGAGCGTTTCCGCGTCGAGCGATCCAAATCCTTCATCGATAAAGAGCGTATCGACAAAGGACGCCCGGCCCTCAAGACCTGAGAGTGCCAATGCGAGCGCCAGCGAGACCAGGAAACGCTCACCGCCCGAAAGGCTTCGGGTCGCCCGCACCTCGTCCCCCATGTCTCGATCGATGATATGCAAAGTGAGGTCGGATGCCGCCCCGCGGACCAGCCGATAGCGCGGGCTCAGCGCGTTCAGGTGGTCATTGGCCAGATGGACCAGATGGTCGAGCGTAATGCCCTGCACGAACCGGCGGAATCGATCACCGCTGGCCGAACCAACGGCATCATCGACAGCCTGCCAGATGGCGAGTTCCGCTTGCGCCTCCTCGATTTCCGCCGACAGGGTCTCGGCGGTACGGCGTGCCGCGTCATCTTGTCCGAGGGTTTCAGCAAGCTTACCGGTTTGTTCGTGCAAGTCCCCGATCTCAGTCACCAGCGCCGCAACCGCGACGGCCAACGCCGCTGCATCGGTGGTCTCGTCGAACCCGGCAAGCGCCTTGCTCAAATCATTCTGCCGCGTGAGAGCCACCGCACCGGTCTCGGACACGACTCGATCGATTTCTTGAATTCGCAGGCGGAGCGCGCTGCTGACCTCTCGATCCGTTGCCAGGATGGCCGCAACCTGCTCAGTCGACCACGCGATGGCGTGGCAAGCCGCGCCGAATGCCGACTCGGCCGAGGCGTGATGCGCCCTTGCGGCCGCCAAGGCAACGACGACCTCGTCATGGCGGGCGCCGGCCGCCTCGAAAGCGGCGGCGGTCTTGGATTTCGCCTCACGCGCGGTCGCGAGGGCCTCGCGGGCAATTCGGCGGGTTTCGTTGAACCGTGTGCGGTGACTGGACGTGGCCTCGCCCTCGAGCAGCGTAGCGCGGGCCAGCGTCTTCTTCTCCGCGACGGAACAGCGTTGGTCGAGCTCGGCCGCGGCCGTCACCGCTTGAGTCCGAACATGATCCAGCGAAGCAACGGCCCCCTCACGTTTGCGCGCCAGATCCTGTAGCGTCGAAGAGAACTCTCCGACCCGCTTGCGCAGGGCGTCGTATTCCTGGGCAAGCGTCGAGAATTTCTCGGCCATGCGCCCGGGATCGGTATCGAGCTGTTCGACCGTCCCGTCCGCCGCGGCGAGAAACGGCGCGATTTCGCGGTCGATCGAGCTGAGCCGCTCTGCGAGATCCGCGCCTCGAACCTTATGGCCCTCGATCCGCAATTCTGCGTCACGCAGCGGGGAGTTCCGCTCCCCCATGTCCCGACTCGCCAACTCGATCACCGCGCCCAGAGCGTCGTGTTCCTGTTGCCAGCCATCGAGCGCTGTCCGCAGATTTCTGGCATCGGCAAGTGGGGCGGCGACAGCGGCGCGCCCGGCTTTCGCCGTCGTCACCAAGGCCGCCAAATCCAGTGCCGCCTGGTCGTCCAGCGCGCCAGGCACGCTCGCGGTCAATCCCATCGTCGTCGAGAGTTCGAGCAACAAAGGTCTGAGGCCGGTGTAGATGCTCTCGGCAGCCAACATCTGGCGCCGCGCGGCGTCGATACCGCGCTTTGCCCCGGCCTGTCGCGCCTCGGCGTCCGCACGCGAGCGCGTGGCGGTGTCCAAACGCAGGCTGATAGCGTTCAGCGTCTCATCCAGTTCCTGGCGACGGCGGCGCATCGTCGCGACCATGTCGTTGAGCGCGCTCGAACGCGCGTGATGGGGGTGATCAATGCTGCCACAGACCGGACAAGGCAACCCCGCGACCAACAAGCTGCGCAGATGCACCGCCTCCCGCGAGACGGCTTCATCGGCAAGCTCGGCCATCTGCGCAAGTTCGGCGCGAACCGCGCGATGGCGGCTTTGTTCGGCTTCGGCGTTGGCGATCTCGCCGCCGGCCAGGCCGGCATTCGCCGTGGCGGTGGCGAGTTCCGACTCCGCACGCGTCAGATCGGCAGCGGCGCGGCGATGTTGCTCACAGCCGATACTCGCCTCGCGCAGCGCCTCGGCGAGACGCTGGAGATCTGCATCACGTTGGTAAAGCCCCGGCTCGTCGATCGCACCAAGGCGGGTTCGACCCTCGCCGATTTCACTGGCGAGAGCTTCCTTGCGCTGGCGATCCGATTCGAGCTTCGCGGACAATGCCTGGATCTCGGCTGTCAGTCGCGCCGCGATCTTGCCGGTCTCTGCCGCACCCGACACCGCTTTGGCGCGGTCCTGCTTGAGCTGGCTCCGCTTTTCCAGCAACGCCAGCGCCTCGTCGCGGCGCTCGGCGAGAAGGAGCCGGCCGGATTGATCCTGCAATTGCGCCGCGGCGGTGCGGTGCGCCTCGGTCGTCCGAGCCAGTGTCCGATCGAGGCCGGCGAGCGCCTCGGTTTGGCCGCGCAACAACGTTTCCGCCTGACGCGACTTCGCCGTGGCCTCGTCGAACTCCTTCTTGGCCGTTGCCAACTCGGTATCAAGCCGTTCGGCCTCGCTCCAGAGCGGCCCGAATTGCTTGAAGATGGCTTCCGCCTCCTGGTCCGACGCTGTCGCCGCCGACAGATGAATCGTGGCCGCCGCGTCGAGCGTCTGCGCGCTCGCACGCACCGCAACCAAGTCGCCGAGACGTCGTTCCCATCCGTCAACCGTCCGCCGGGCGTTCGCCAAATCGACGTCGAATGGCCTAACCGGTTCGATCAGATCGAATTCGGCCAAAGCACGATAGTCATCGACCGCCTCGTCTCGCGCCCGCTGCGCCGCGTCCCGCTGAATCTCGGCCTGCGCCAGATTGCTTCGCGCGACCTGGACGCGCTTGAAATGTTCCAGCCGTTCAGTGTGACGATCGCGCTCGGCGACCTTGACGGTGATGGCGTCACCAAGGCGGTCGTGCTGGTCGAGCAGGTCCTGCCGCCCGGCATCGTCGAGCAGACCGATATCGCGGCGGCGCTGCTCCAAGCGCTCGACCACTTTCCGCCGCGTTTCCGTGCCGCTATGGACCCGGATCGAAATCGCCGCATAAATCTCCGTGCCGGTGATCTTCTCCAGCAACTCGGCCCGTTCCCGCTCATCGGCCAGAAGAAAGGCATCGAATTCGCCCTGGGCCAGCAGGACGGTTCGCCGAAACTGCTCGAAGGTCAGGCCGGTGTTCGCCTCGATCGCTTCGCGAACCTGGGTTTTGCCGGAGGCGACGGCGCTGTCATCATCGAGGCGATAGAGCGCGCGTTGTTCACTTTGAAGCCGACCATTCGCCCGGCCGCGGGCGCGATTGGCTTCCCAGCGGACGCGGTAGCCCACCCCATCTTGTCCGACGAAATCCACTTCGGCGAATCCGCTGCCGGCGCCTCGGCGTAAAATCGCGCGGCCGTCCTGGATGGAAATCGCGTCGCCGCTCGGATCGGGCGCGGTTTCCCGGCGGCCGACCGACGACACGCGCGGATACTCGCCATAGAGTGCCAGACAGAGCGCGTCGAGGATGGTGGACTTCCCGGCGCCGGTCTCACCCGTAATGGCGAACAGGCCGGAACCGGCGAGCGGACCGGCCGCAAGATCGATGTCGAACGGTGCCGCAAGGCTGGCCAGATTGGCACCGCGGATCGCGAGGATGCGCATGGCTCAAGCCTCCGCGCGCGCACGGTGAAAAACATCGAGATGCGTGGCATCCGGCGCCGCGCCGCGCACGCGTTCGAAGGCCAGCTTGAACAAATCCTCGGGGTCCCGTTCCGCCAGCCGGATCAACGGATCGGCAATCGCTGCGTCGCTCGGCGCTTCGGGCAGTGCCGCGACGCGGACATCGACGATGCGAACCGGGAAGCTCTCCGCGATACGATCGATCTCCTCGCGAAAACCGGGCGGAAGCCCCGCGCGGGCGAGCCGGACCTGGACATAGGGTCGCTCGCTGATCGCCAGATCCGGCGGGAGATCCAGCGCCGAAAGGTGATCGCACAGCTCGTCCAGACGCAGATCGCCCGAATCCGGCAGACGAAGGAACGCAACCGGCCGGTCGATCGGGATGTGTTCGGCCGCAACCGCGGCGCCGTCGAGGGTCACCAGCGTGACTCCATGCCGATACGGCTGCTCGGTCGCCGATAAGGGGATCAGCGATCCGGAATAGCGGATCGTATCACGGCCGATCGCCTGCGCCTTGTGCAAATGGCCGAGCGCCACATAGCTCGCTTCCGCGGGGAATACGTCATGCGGTACGGCGTGTTGTCCGCCGACCAAAATGCGACGCTCAGCACCCTCCGACTCGATGCCGCCGACAACATGGAGATGCCCGGTCATAACAAAGGGCAGACCGTCGATTTGCGGCCGCAAGGTCTCGAACAATTCGGCATAGAGGCTCCGCACCCCGGCGATAACCGGCGAACCGGTCGCGCTCTCCAACCGCGCCAGATTCGGCAGGCAAGCGGCCGTCGGGTACGAGACGGCGAGGACATGAGCCGCCAGTGCGCCGCTCGCATCCATAATCGGCACGAGATGGCGCGCCGCGTCGATCTTGCCGTCAGATCGTCGGATATTGCCCAGCACCCGAATATTGAAGGCGTCCAGCAGAGGGCGCGGCGCCTCGAGGCGGCCAGCCGCATCGTGATTGCCCGCGACGATCACAATTGTCATGCGTGGCCGCACCCGATTGAAGCGCACCAGCGTATCGTAGAGCAATTGCTGGGACTCGCCCGAAGGGTTCTGGCTGTCGAATACGTCGCCGGCGATGAGGAGCGCGTCGATCTCGCGTTCGGCGATGATCGCCGCAATGCGCTCGAACACCTTACGGTGCTCGTAGTCACGAGAGAAGCCGCGCAACGTTTGGCCGACATGCCAATCGGCCGTGTGAAGGATACGGATCACGATAAAGGAACCCGGCTGCCAGCTTGGTTTCTGCTCATTCGGTCGTTCACATTGAACGGCACGAGAACA
>JBAVTK010000351.1:0-1794 GCA_049696095.1 Aliidongia sp.
CGCCTATATTTACTCGAAATACTGCGGTGATAAATCTGACTCTATGAGTCACGATCAATTAGTCCAAGCTACTGTTACCGTATACGGTGATGGGGAAGGCTCTGGAAGCTGGTCCGATAAGCTCAGAACGCAGAAAATTGACCAATGGTGTAATGAAAATCAACAGTACAGCAAGTCTACACAGGATTCGACTACTCACGCATCAAATGTATTTGAGCCGTCAGTTGCTGCTTGGGCAGAGTGCAAAAAGTTATATGCACGTGGCGCTCACGTAGCCACGCGATTTGGGCCGAACAACTCGAGTTTTAGTGTCAATTTAACGTACACAGGAGGCACTTCAGGCATGCCTCTTTATAGGATATTAACAAAGGAATTTACCTGTCGCGCGTTTGGGACTGATAACCAGACACAAAAAAATCGGGAGATTACAGCTACGGAGCTTGATAAAGGAGTTCTAATCGGGCCAGAAGCAATCGCTATTTCATGTGACAGAACTCCACCTAAGCCTGTAAATATTGGCGGGCAACAGTACCGGATTGCCCCGGAAGGGTATGTCAATATAATGACGTCGGATGAGAGCCCCCTGAGATTTGATTTTCAGGAGAGCGCGGATTCTGCGTTGCCGGTCCAGAAACTAGACGAAATAAACCGAACACTGGTCGATATTCGTAATAGTATTGGTGATCTAACAAACACTGTTAACAATCTATCAACTCGCATGGCCGCTTCAGAAGCGGCTCAATTGACAATGTCTGGCAACGTTAAATCTCTACAGACCGATGTAGACAAGAATAAATTTTGGGTCGCCATTGGATGGAGGGAAGGTAATAATGGCAGTTTAACTTGCGATGTATATTGCCGGAACGGGCCGCCTACAACACCTGACTCTGGTGTGCTTGGAAATTGTTTGGGGGCCAGACTGCATGCGGGCGCTGCTCCATACTCGTGCAGTGAAACGGCGAAGCAGCCTATTTCCTGCTTATGTGCTCAAGCACGCGCCCCCTTGCCGTAAGGGTTACGAAGGTTGGCAGACCATTGCCGTCAACTTACAAAGCAGGGTTCCGGACCGGTTCTCTTAAAAGCGGGGTTCCGGACCCGTTCTCTAGATGACAGGGCACAAGGCAAGCAATCTCTCAAAAGTCCGCCTATTCTCGTCCTGAATCGCCCGGTGCGGAAATCTTGATTTTCGCACGCGTGCTTTGCCGCGCCTTAGCCAATAACGCCAAGTTCTCGCAGCAACGCCTCGTTGTCTGCGATAAGCACCGGCGAACCATCAACCGCCTCTCTCGAGGGAAGAAATCCGCCACATTGCTTTTGTACAGCGAGCAGTAAATCAATGGCGACGAGCCCGGCTTGCGCACATTGGTAAAGGTCGGCCTTAACCCATCCCTCATCCTCGAAGTCGAAAAAGGTCGTGTGAATTTCCGCCCTTTCCCCCGGCACAAAGGCAAAGTTGTGCTGGCTGTTGAAAATGTTCGCGTGGGCCGACTGGTCGTTAACCTGATTCTTGATCTGCTGGATTATTGTCGAATGATCCTTGTAGGCGCTTTCGATCCACTTATAGGCTTGGCGCGATGCTTTTTGTGCTTCGGGCTGTTTTCCACCTTCGTAATCGAAATAAATTTTGGTGTCCTGATGGACAAGTGCATAGGCGGCGTTGACGGTCGATTCCAAAAAATAGCGCAAGTCCATCTTCGCCTGAATTCGATGAAGCCGCACCGTCGATATCAACGATAGCGAGTGATACTTCTTCAATTGCGACAGGAACCGGATAAATATTTCGCAATCTGTAAC
>JBAVTK010000352.1:0-1893 GCA_049696095.1 Aliidongia sp.
ATGATTTGAAGCATAAGCTTGCCGGTCGCATCGTTCGTGTCCAGATTCATGTTCAAGATACGAAGAGCGACGCCCTTGGCCTGCAACCGATCAACGATCTCGCACAAATGCCGGACGGAGCGCGCCAAGCGGTCAATTTTCGTGACAACCAAGGTATCGCCTTCGCGCGCAAACTCGATTGCCACTTCAAGCTGTTTACGAGGCGCGACCGAGCTTACGTTCTCGCGGAACAGTTTCTCAGCTCCCGCCGCCTTTAAGTCCCGGATCTGCGCTTCAATACCGGCGACCTCGGGCCGTCGTACCGGCCACGGCCAAAGACCATGGATCCCCAACTGGCTCTCGCCCGGACCGAGAAGTTCTGGCGCGATTGGTCGGCACGCTGCCCGCCAGTTGGGCCGTGGAGCGAAGCGGTCAAGCGATCACTGCTGACGCTGAAAGCGCTAACCTACGGGCCGACAGGCGGCATCGTGGCTGGGCCAACGACCTCGTTGCCGGAGCAGATCGGCGGGCCGCGCAACTGGGACTACCGCTACTGTTGGCTGCGCGACGCCTCATTCACCTTGGTCGCACTGATGAACCTCGGGTACTATGACGAGGCGAGGGCCTGGCGTGACTGGCTGATGCGCGCGGTTGCGGGCAGCCCGGCGCAAGTGCAGATCCTGTATGGCATAACTGGCGAAAAGCAGTTGCCAGAGCGCGAACTGCCTTGGCTGGCGGGGTACGAAGACTCGCGCCCCGTTCGAATCGGCAACGCAGCAGTCGGGCAGCGTCAGCTCGACGTTTACGGTGAGGTCATTAATGCGATGTTTGAGGCCCTGCATGGCGGCGTGCCGACGTCACAGCGTAGTCTCAATGTGCGCCGCATCGTTCTCGAGTACCTTGAAACGATATGGCGCGAGCCCGATGAAGGCATCTGGGAGGTGCGCGGCTGACGCCGGCATTTCACGCATTCAAAGGTGATGGCCTGGGTCGCATTCGATCGTGCGGCGATAATGGCAGAAACGGCCGGCGACATGAGCGCGTCCATGCGCTGGCGGCGTATTGCCGACGAAATCCATGGCGAAGTTTGCCGCCGCGGCTTCGCCCCCGAACTCGGCAGCTTTGTCCAATTCTACGGGTCGCGCCGTCTCGACGCCAGCCTCCTTCAGATTCCGCTCGTCCGCTTTCTCCCGGCAAGCGATCCGCGCGTGCGCGGCACGCTGGCGGCGATCGAGCAGCGGCTTGTGCGTGATGGCGGCTTAGTGGTGCGCTACGACACCGCGGATAACGTCGACGGTTTGCCGCCAGGCGAGGGCGCATTCCTCGCCTGCAGCTTCTGGCTGGCGGACAATTACATCTTGCAACAGCGTTTCAATGATGCGCGCGTGCTTTTCGAGCGTCTGCTCGCGTTGCAGAATGATCTCGGTCTGCTCGCCGAGGAATACGACCCTCGTGCCCGCCGCATGCTTGGAAATTTCCCGCAGGCATTCAGCCATGTCGGTCTGATCAACACGGCGATCAACCTTGCAAGCGTCGAGGGGTCGGCCGCGATGGGCCTGCAGCCAAGCGAGGGATAGAGGAGTCATACCATTTCCGGTTGATTAGTTCGGAGCGATCCGCTTTGGCCACCAATGGAAGCCAGTTCGGCTCTGGATTTGCTCGCGCTGCTCTGAGAGGGCGATGCACTATTTTCTCGTCGAGGTCTGTGATGGTCGCGATGTGCTGGTTAGCGATCGGCTCGTCAACGAGCGCCCAAAGAGTTTCGGCGGGCTGCAGCTCGGGACTATAAGGCGGCAGATAAATGAGGCGAACACCATCGGGGATTTTGAGATGGGCTGGCCCATGCCATCCCGCATTGTCGAGCACGAGCAAGATGATGCGGCTCAAGCCCGCTTCGGCCTCGCGCGCAAAGGT